>JBAXAW010000239.1:0-1500 GCA_037142305.1 Actinomycetota bacterium | reverse complement strand
CTCCAGTCACTGACCCCAATTGATCCAAGTACTTTTTGGCTTTCACCGTAAGCAATTGAAGTATCTAAGCAACTGATTCCCCCGTGCTTTGCGATTTGCAAAATATCAGCTACAGAATCTGCAGAGATTTGACCCGACTCATTAGCGATTCCATAAGGCAGGCCAAAATTAGCAGTACCTAGCGCAAGTTTTGGCATTCGTAATGCTTAGAAAATTGTTTGGTGGCCGAGAGGGGTCATCAATTTTTGCACAACCTCAATTTGCTGTGCGTCTGTAAGTGATGGGTACATCGGCAGGCTGATCGCTTCTGAGTAGTACTTTTCGGCCTCGGGGAAATTGCGTGAATCAAAACCCATCGCGGCGTAATACGGCTGACGATACACCGGAATGTAATGCAAGTTTGCAATCACGCCATTGGCGCGCAAACGCTCGAACACCTCACGCTGCTTCGTCTTCAGTACATTGAAATCTGGGCGAACAATGTAAAGGTGAAATGACGAATAGACATCTGGATGTTGCCACGGAGTCTTGATCGGCTGGTTAGCGAACAATAAGTCGTATTGACGCGCTAGTTGTTGGCGGCGCTCAACATATTCATCAAGACGATCCATCTGGCTTGCACCGAGCGCCGCATAAATATCTGTCATGCGGTAATTGAAACCCAGTTCAAGTTGCTCGTAGTACCAAACACCTTCGGAAGGTTTTGTTAACTGTTCAGCGTCTCGAGTAATACCATGACTACGCAGACGCTCCATCAGCATGTGCAGATTAAAATCGTTTGTGACCGCGACTCCACCTTCGCCAGTCGTAACAATCTTGACTGGATGAAAACTAAATACGGTGATATCGCTGTATCGGCAATTCCCAACCGGTTCGCCAAGATACTTGGCTCCAATCGCGTGAGACGCATCTTCGATCACTTTGAATCCATATTGTTTTGCCAATGCACCAATCGCTTTCATGTCACACGATTGGCCTGCCAAGTGCACAGGGATAACAACCTTTGGTAAACGACCAATCTTCTGTGCAACTTCAAGTTTTTCGGCGAGGCGATCGGCACTCATGTTGTACGTCTTTGGATCGATATCTACAAAGTCAACATCTGCCCCGCAATAACGCGCACAATTTGCACTCGCAACAAAAGTAATCGGGCTAGTCCAAACAAGGTCACCAACACCAACGCCAAGTGCCATGCACGCAATATGTAACGCCGAAGTTGCACTGTTTACGGCAGTGGCCGTCGCAACGCCGCAGTATTCAGCCACCGCTCGCTCAAAAACTGGCACCATCGGACCTTGAGTCAAATAGTCAGACTGCAAAACCTCAACGACAGCCTTGATATCCGCCGCCGTAATCTCTTGTCGACCATATGGAATTGTCATCAGGGTCCTTACCGCTCTATTAAACGATACAAGCGCCAAGCATCCAGTTCTCGGAAGCCCCGATAATACCTGACTAAATTAGTCGGGTTTAACGATACGATGTGGCGCATGACAAAGC
>JBAXAW010000238.1:0-1520 GCA_037142305.1 Actinomycetota bacterium | reverse complement strand
CTTGTCGGTTATCCCCTCGCCAGAAGTGATTAGCCCACCTGATACCCAACTGGCATCAGAGTCGCTGATCAACATCGCAAATTGCAGCGCAAGCCAATCTGGTGAAAATTTCAAGCCGCAGTCCATGAAGGCGACGAATTCAGTAGTCGCAATGTCGACCCCCGCGGCTTTAGAACCTCCAGGCGTATTCGTGCCTGAATTGAGATTGAGATACGGGCAGGGCAACGAACTTTGATTTTGAGTGATCCATTGATCAACTACTAGCGACGAACTATCGGTTGATGATGAGTTCACCATAATCACTTTTGAAGGTGCCAGAGTTTGCTCTCGCAACCGCTCAAGTGTTTCAACAATTACTTCTGCCTCATTAAAGAAAGGCACAATTACCGTTATCTCGGTCAATTGTGCGGCCCTTTTCCTGCCCGTAAATAACCTTCGAACCAATCAATAGTTTGTCGCAACCCATCATCGAAATTTGTTTTCGGTTGCCAACCGAAGTCTCGTTCAACTGTTTTGAAATCCATATACTGCGTGTCAATTTCACCCGTCGTTAATGCACTTTTCATCCGAGCGAGAATCGCTTTTAGATCATCTTTCTTGTCAAGAATTTCAAACAGTTGCTCGATGATGCTGCGCACGCTGCGGGGTTGATTGGTGCCGGCGTTGTAAACTTTGCCGCGAAAACTATCGGGTGACTTTGCAAGTGCATCGGCAATACACGCATACAAGTCGGCAACGTCAGCAGCATAAATAAAGTCTCTAATATGACTGCCGTCGCCACGCGGAATAAAAGTTTTGTAACCCAGCCCACACTGAATTGCGTCGGGAATTAGTGCAGAAAAATTAAGTTGACCAGGGCCATAAATATTGCAGAAACGAGTGATCACAATTGGTAAGCCAAAAACATCGTTGGCGTAAGACTGTGCAATTAGATCGGCACAAGCTTTAGAAGTGTCATATGGAAATTGGGGCTTCAATGGGTAATCTTCTTGATAGGGCATCGCTTCAGACGGGTAGCTGCCATATGCCTTATCAGTAGACGCGATGACAATCGCTTTAATGCTTGAACCCACTTTGCGGATTGCATCAAGAAGTGTGTAGGTGCCACGAATATTTGTCTCGAAAGTCGAGTACGGGCTTGTGAGGCCAACGCCAACTTCGACTTGCGCGGCAAGATGAAAACAGGTGTCAAACTGTCCCTCGGCGATCACTCGTTCGAGAAATGCCATGTCACATAAATCGCCGTTGACAATTTGAGTATGTTTATCTAGTCCTTCGTAATAGAGCATTGAATGACGATTTTGATTTCTCTCGATGCCCGTCACGGTTGCGCCATCGGCGATTAATCGGCGAGCGAGGTTTCCGCCGATAAAGCCATTTATTCCGGTAATCAGAACATTTTTTTGTGCCCACGAGTTGCTAGATTTCATTTTCTAATCTTAATCGGCTGACGAAGCGAGCAGATTTTCGGCTTCTTCGAGTTCGGCCCGCGAATTGATTGTGATGTGGATGCCACGGTG
>JBAXAW010000237.1:0-1532 GCA_037142305.1 Actinomycetota bacterium | reverse complement strand
GTAACGGTTTATAAAACGTCATCTCTTTTTCTGAACGAACTTAAAACATATTTTCTAGGAAAAAACGAAAATTCAGGTGATCCGATCCGCGACGGACAAAAAGTTTTAAACACTACAGCTGAAGAGTGGCTGCTATTTGAACGATGGACGCAACTAGTAATTATCCGCGGCTTAGAACAACGAGGATTCGTAACTAGAAAGAATAGCAACGAAACCACGACAAGCTTAATGGAATTTCTACACTTCGGAATAAGCGATAAAAACAAGAGGGCAGCTCCACCTTGTTGGCTAAATCTTCAACATCGTCAAACAACTTTCGGTTTAAGAGTAATTGCTGAGCCGAATATCTATAGAAGTGATGGTGTAAGTGGGACGTGGAAAATTGGAATTAATGATCACCCCGATTCTCAACTTGGTCCTAGTTTTACCCCGGACTTGTTGATTAAAGGGGTGAGGCATTCAGAAACTTGGGTCATTGATGCGAAATATCGAAGTTACAATCCGAATTTAATGGACGTTCGATCAATTCAGAAGTATTCAAAAGATCCTTTCGTGAATGATCTACTTGATTATGCGGTGAAGTATTCAAATGGTCTATCAGCTAACGTGACAGCGATAATTCACTGTTCGCTTAAAGACGAGCACCAATATTGGGACCTCGCCAAACAACGGACGAATTTGGCAAGTAGCTCAGAAGAATCGCGAGACTTTAAGACGCAGCGAGGAAGATTGACTAATCACACTCACAATGAATTCCAGAAGAGGAAGTTAATATCTCTAGGTCTATTTCCTGGCGACTATGTTCAAAATGGCCTTAGCAAACTCTTCAGATACATGTTTGCCTGGCAGAGTTTTGAAATTGGCACCTGTTGGGTTTGCGGTATTAGGGCTTCTGCTTCTTCTGGCGGAGTCGATTTCTCGTGTCGCAAATGTGAGATCAAATGGCGAAGAGATTTGTGCAGCCGATGTCGTAAGGTGCGGCCGACTTTTGAAGACAACGAGCGACTAACTAATGGGGTCACTGGTAGCAATGATTGTCTCCATTGCGGTTTTGTAGAATAACCGAATCAGTAAGTAATAAACCGAAGCTGGACAATCAAAATCTAATCAAGACCAAATTTGCGCCTGTTTTTTTCTGGCACCGTTGCGATTTTTGATTTGAGTACCGAATATTCAGCTTCAACTTTTTCAAGTTGTTCTGAAAGCTTTGTATTTCGCAACTTTTCAGATTCGAGGAGCCCCCAGATCGGTTTGATATCTGAAATTAGTTGCTGGACAGATTGATTCGTTCCTCCAATTTCCGCCCGAATGCTTCCACTTGATTCTGTCTGATCTTGTGAAATCTTTTTGGAGATAGAAAGCAATTCCTGAAGGTCACTAGATGAAAGAAGTTGAGTTGATGACTGCAATGCTTTTGAAAGCAATTCTGTTGCAGTTTGAATTGTTTTCGCGATGGTGGCAATTTCGGCGTTGATTTGCGCCACATTTTCAGAAGCGACCTTCAAGTGTTTCCCTGAATCAATGACTAGATC
>JBAXAW010000236.1:0-1550 GCA_037142305.1 Actinomycetota bacterium | reverse complement strand
TTTTATGTCTCCGGTTCGTGGTTTAAGGAATATTTCGTCCTGGGTGCGTTCGTCTGCGACGAGATTTTCGAAGAAGTCGTGCAGAGGTTGAGCTGCCACATCTATCGCTGTAGTCACTTTGTTTTGGTGGATTGGTCCGCGATTTATGAGTTTTGCAAGTTGCTGCCCGATCTTGGCGCGAAGGGTGCGCACGATTAAGTTAGTTATTCGCTTGGTAACTTTGCGTTTTGTTTGAGCAGTTAATGATGGCTTTCTGCTTGATTCAATTAGTTGTGCTGTGGCTGATGATTTATTAGGCCGAAAGATCGTGACTCGATTTGTGATTCGATGAACAGCGAAGTTTTCTGATCGGATATCTGCAAGCATTGCTTCCTTGCGTTTGAAGTAGTCATAGCCCCACGACTCCGCGAGAACTAACTTTTTGTCGTTGTCGCCCCATGCAGAGTAGAGGCGGGCGAAAATTGTCTTGACTGCTTGCGGATGCATCTCAGTTAGTGCATGATTAATAGTGACGACATCAACATCTGGGATTGGTATTGAAAGATTTGCGAATTGCCACCATGGGATATGTGTGACTTTGGCCGTGTCTAGTCGTGATGATGATTCTGAATAGTCGAAATAATCTGCGCCATAAATATCTGACCAAAGTTTTTTCTGATAAAGATAAAAGGCTTGTGCGGCGTCCATTGCAAAGTATTGGTGTTCATCATTTGCAAGTAGTAAACCGAGGTATCCGCTGCCTGGGCCGATTTCAAGTATTCGCAACTGACCATCGTGTGGTCGATACTTCATTAACAATTGATATTGGTACAGCGATCTCGTTAGCGCGTTCTTGCCAGTATTTCGAATCGGTAGATGACGCTCAGAAAAACCAAGTATTTGTTTGGCGGTTTTAGTGATCAAGTCAAATTCGTGATCCGTGTATTTACCGATTAATAGTAAATTTTCATCAAATCGACCGTCCTGCATTGCATCGTGGTACCGCCACAACTCTGACTCGCTATCAACTTTGAATGGATACCCCAAAGTGTTCCATAGTTCAAGGCTGAAGGATTCGATCGCCCTGTTCGAAACTGTTGCCCGACCTGCACGTTCGGCTTGATTGTATTTTTCAACGATGTTTGACACTCCGAGATTATATCTAGCGCTGGCATTTAGCCCTTGCTAGCGAATGTATTCGCCGAGTACTGAAGTGGTTCGTTTGAGTGAGGCTTGAAGTTCGGCACGAGTAGAGCTGTTGATATCTTTAGATTTCAAATCACTAACTACCGAACGAATTTGCCAACCAGAATTGCGGTCAACCCAAGTTGGTATGACAATTGGTTTGGCGATTAGAACCTTGCCATCAGTCGTAACTGTAATTTTTGTAGTCACGATCGCACCATCTTGAGTACTGGCTGGCCATGGTGGATCTTTTGGAGTTGTAGGCATATCAGATAAAAAGTTGCCGAGTCCATAGATCACCCATGTGCCGTTAACCAATTTGATTGGTTGTAGCACATGCGCATGGCTGCCAATAATCAAATCAACTTCACCAGATTTTGTGATCG
>JBAXAW010000235.1:0-1570 GCA_037142305.1 Actinomycetota bacterium | reverse complement strand
ATTAAAAACGCCCGCTGGTAAACCGATCTCATCAATAATTTCAGCGAGGATGAACGCATCAATAGGCGCAATTTCGCTCGGCTTCAGAACAACTGTGCAACCAGCAGCCATTGCAAAAGCAACTTTCGCAGTGATTTGGTGTAACGGATAGTTCCACGGAGTAATGCAACCAACAACACCGATCGGCTCGCGCACGACAAGTGATGAGCCGAGTTCGTGTGAATACTCAAATTTTTCTGCAACGATTGCAGCTTGCTTAAACGAGTTAATTGGTAGCCCGACTTGAATCATCTGACTGAGAAATTTGGTCATGCCGGTCTCTCGAGAAATTGCTGTAGCAAGTTCATCCATTCGTGCTGCGATGCCATCGCCAATGCGATTCATATATTTAGCGCGCTCCTCAACATCAAGAGCAGACCAGGTCAAAAATGCGGCGGCTGCAGCTTTAGCCGCGGCATCAACATCTTGTGCATTGCAGGATGGAATCGTCGCCATGACCTGCTCATTTGTCGAGTCAAAAACTTCAATTGCGTTATCCTGGCCCTGAGGAGCCACCCATTTGCCATTGATGTAAACCTTGCCGTATGTATGCATTTTTCTGGCCCCTTTTTTTGTTTCCAAAGATGCTAGTGCGACTAGTTTTGACCTATGCAAGCCAAGCGTTTAACCCCTGCAATCGGTGCGTTGATTTCGGGGATCAACCTTTGCGAGCCATTGACACCCGCGCACTGCTCTGAACTCTCGGCATTGCTCGTTGAGAATCATGTTTTATTCTTCGAAAATCAACCGTTGACCCCGCGCCAGCACCGCGATCTTGCGGCCAATTTTGGACCGCTACATGTACATCCGGTGTACCCGCATGACCCAGAAGTTGAAGAAATCATTGTGCTTGATACGAATGTCAAGAATCCGCCCGACAGCGATACGTGGCACACGGATGTGCCGTTTATTGAGTGCCCTCCGATGGGTTCGTTGCTTTCGGCACGCGTGATACCGCCGAGTGGTGGCGACACATTGTGGTCGAGTTGCATTGCCGCATATGACGCACTTGATGACGAATATAAATCGCTGATCGAAGATTTAACTGCCGAGCACGACTTGGCGGCGGCGTTTACTGATTCTCGCTATGGCGAATCAGCTGAGGCTCGCGAGCAACTTGCAACTGCGCGAAAGAACAATCCGCCGATGGTTCACCCTGTAGTTCGTACGCACCCAGTTAGTGGCAAACGCGGTATTTACGTGAATCATTCTTTTACAACGCGGATTATTGAACTTTCGCCCGACAAGAGTGCCGAAGTTTTGCAGTTTTTAACGTCACACGTTGCGCGCCCAGAGTTTGTAGTGCAGTGGAAGTGGAAACCTTACGATTTGGCGTTTTGGGACAACCGGTTGACGCAACATTTCGCCAATGCAGATTACTTGCCACATCGTCGCGTAATGCATCGCGCGACAATTCTCGGCGATAAGCCGTTTCGTTAACTAGTCTTTCTCGGGTTTTTCAATCTTGACGATTACCGCGTGTTTTGCTCTTGCGCGATGTTCGGCCATCTCTTCTGGCGTCGCCTCACGA
>JBAXAW010000234.1:0-1606 GCA_037142305.1 Actinomycetota bacterium | reverse complement strand
GATCGTTGGGCTCAAAATATTCAAGACAATGTGAGTGCGGTTGTATGTGCAAGTAAATATGCCGCGCAAGAGTATTGCCAAATGAGCGAACGAGTGCGAATAATTCATCTCGGTGTTGACCACACGACGTTCACAAGCTCTGCTGCGATACAAAAACAAGATTCATCGCCAGTTGTGTTGTACGCAGGTCGGCTTTCAATTGAAAAGCGGCCGTATGTCGCAATAGCCGCCATCCGTGAACTTCAGATTAAGGGGCAAAGAATAAAACTGCTGATCGCCGGTGATGGTGCAATGAGAAAGAAGTTAGAAGCTACCGCAGATGGATTAGACATCACATTTCTCGGACGAATTTCTGACCGCAATCAACTCGCAGAAATCATGGCAAGTGTTGATGTCGTGATTGCGCCTAGTCCATATGAAACATTTGGTTTAACGATTCTTGAATCACTTGCATGTGGAACACCAGTGGTTGTGTCAAATAATGGTGCCGGCCAAGAACTTATTGAAAATGGTTGTGGTGAGGCTGTTGAAAGTAGCGGCACGCAAGTTGCTGAAGCGTTGCTGCGAATTATGTCAGAAGATCGAGATGCGATTCGTGATCGATGCGTAAATAGAGCATCTGGCTATAGCTGGCACCTTGCGGCTTCTGAAATGTTGCAGTTATTCGAATCACTTACCTCTAGAGAAATAGTCAAGGCAGCATGACAAACATTCAAATAGTACCTATCTCAGGATACGAAAATCAGATCAGAGAATTATTCTGGCTAACATTGTCGATTGGTAATCCACTTTCATTTGACTTGACATGTTCTAAGCAATATGAAGCGCTGGGGCTTAACTGGTATCTCACAAACGGGTCGCGTGACGGGGTGGTTGCACTGGTAGATGAGAAAGTCGCTGGATATTGTCTCGTTTGTCTAGATGGTGTTTCGTTTCGACGTGCGCAGCGCTCGCAATTATTTAAACTCGCTGGTCATGTTTTGATTGCGTTTGCAACAGGACGAATCAACAGCAAGTCACGTCGTTTCTATTGGCACCGGTTTAGAGACTCGCTGACGATTATGCGAACCCGAAAGGTTCTTCCTGCGAATATCGACATGCATGTTCATTTAAATGTCGTCAGTGGCTACAACGACGGATCAATTTCTCTTCGACTGCGAGCGCACGCCGACAATGTATGTATTAGTAGCGGGTCAACTGCATATTTTGGTGAAATCAATTCAATTGGTAAACGTCGTACTGTAGGGCTGCGCCGAGTTGGTGGCGAAATCATTGATCAGTCATCAAATAGAACTTTCAGTTGGCTAACTGGTCAAGACATTCATCGCCTGACCATGGTGCGATATCCAGTGATTCAAGCAGCCGAGAAAGTTTTGCAGGCGGCATAAATGACTTTAAAAATCAACGTTGCCGTTTTTGGCGCTGGATACGTCGGCCTTGTGTCGGCGGCAGGGTTGGCGGCAATTGGGCACAATGTTGTTTGTGTTGACATTGATGCAAACAAGGTCAGCAAATTAATAGACGGCGAAATACCGTTTTATGAGCCGGGTCTGAGTGAACTGGTGTTGAAATGTGTCGCCAATGGTTCGTTGCGTTTCACTTCACT
>JBAXAW010000233.1:0-1622 GCA_037142305.1 Actinomycetota bacterium | reverse complement strand
CTTATTGGCACACCACGCATCGTCATCGCTGGTCGCGGTGTCGCAACCGGAGTGGTAGAAGTTCGCAATCGCCGTGCCGGAACATCAGGTGATATCGCAATTGCTGATGCTGCTAGTCACATTGTTGCAATGCCGATAAATTAACGACGCGTGCAACAAAGATGACTGCAATTCTTAATCCTGCAATAAAGCACTACGAATGGGGCGACTTTGCAGCGTTGCCAGATTTGCTTGGTTTACCGCAAGATCAAAAACCTTGGGCTGAACTTTGGTTCGGCACCCACTCTGATGGTCATGCAACATTGCAAACCGCCAACGGTGAAACGCAACTTAAGAATGTCGTCGGTGATCTCTCGTTTTTATTGAAACTCATCGCGGTCGCGAAACCACTTTCACTGCAAACGCATCCAAGCACGGCTCAAGCACTCGCAGGTTTCGCTCGCGAAAACAAATTTGGTCTCGCTCGCACTGCAGCCAATCGTATCTATAAAGATGAGGCTGCGAAGCCAGAGTTGCTCTGCGCACTTTCTGAATTTCAAATGCTCTGCGGTTTTGCGCCTGTCGCCGAGTCGCTGGTACGCGCAGAAAAACTTGGCTTAGTCGAACTTGCACGACACTTGAAACTTGATGCATTAGAAAAAACTGTGCATTGGGCGCTCAACGAAGAATCACATCCGACGGTCAAAGATTTGCCGAATCATTTGCAGGCACTTGCAACTTTGTATCCAAATTCGGGGGGCATCCTCGTTGCGCTATTAATGAACCATGTAGTTTTAAAACCAGGCGATGCGATTTTTCTCGAGCCTGGCAATGTGCATTCATATCTAAGTGGCCTGGCCGTAGAAGTAATGACGAGCAGCGACAATGTCATGCGTGCTGCTTTCACTACAAAACATGTTGACCTGAATGAATTTTTGGCAACTGCTAACTTCGTGTCCGAGACGCCGAAATTGGTATCGCCAACTCAGGCCTCACACGACGTTGCACATTATGACATTTCAAGTGCGCCGTTTAGCGTTCAACGGTTCAACGTGACTAGCGCTATTTCCCTAACTGCCGAACATGAAGCAGAAATATATTTATGCGTTCAAGGGCAAGCAGGATCTCTACGACAAGGTCAAGCGTGCGTTTTGCGTCGCGGCGAGAAAATGCAACTCACTGGGCCCTCACTTGTGTTTCGAGTATGGGGAGATCCAACCAACTGATGTTTCGGGTCAAAAATAGAAAATCTCTAATCGCAAAGTTGCTGTTTATCGCATTAACTTTTGCAGTATCGATTGGTGCGGGTAGCAGCACACCGTTCACGCCCAATACAGGGCCATCGCTTTTAATTCTTGGCGACAGCATTACTTGGGGTGCCGACTATTTTGCGAAGGCACAAAAATTGGTTGCTGGTGACGGCCAATGGGTAAACGTAGTTTTAGATGGCCAATATTCGCGGCGTGTTGCGTTTCCGACGCCAAATACTTCTATTCGAATGTCTGGTGTTAAGAGTTATTTAAAACTGAAAGCAGCAGGGTTGAACCCAGACGCAGTAATTGTCGCACTTGGCAGCAACGATGTCGCACTCGAGACAAAAGTCGAAGTTTACGAAAAGATTATCCGCGATTTAATGAACACGA
>JBAXAW010000232.1:0-1646 GCA_037142305.1 Actinomycetota bacterium | reverse complement strand
GCGTGGCCGCAGCACCAGAAGAACTAAGTACATCGCCAACACTCGGCACACCAATTTTCGCCAAAGTTTGTTCTTGCGATGCAATTAGCGAATACGAATTATTTGTCACAAACAAAACACGATGACCAGCAGATCGCAATGCGGCAATTGCTTCAACAGAACCAGGTATCGGGTCGTGCGAAAGCCAAACGACTCCATCTAGATCGCAAAGAATTGCTGGCTTCAAATCTTTACTCCGGCAGGTTGCCAAAAGATGATCGTCCATGCCACCCTCTTAGTGTGCCTCAATTTCTCCCCTTCCAAGCGCTTCGATATTCACCCGAAATTTCACTTGCTGATGTATGTTCTGCACCATACGACGTGCAGAGTGATGCTGACCGTGCGACTTTCGCATCTCGCAGTGAGCACAACATCGTCAATATAGATTTACCAATCGGTGACGAGCCGTATCTAGCGGCGGCAAAACGTTTTACGGATTGGCAACACGCTGGCGTTCTGGTTTTAGATGACACTCCAAGTTTTACTTTGTATCGCATGAAGTTCACCGACTCCGAAGGTAAGACTCGCCAGACAGTCGGCGTAATCGGGGCGTTAAAAATTGAGCCGCCAGACTCGCACGACGTTCTGCCGCACGAACAAACCACCCCGAAAGCAAAAACTGATCGACTCGAACTAACTCGCGCAACCAAAGCAAACCTCTCGCCAATCTGGGGGTTATCGCTAACTTCTGGCTTGACGACGGCGCTAGTTGAGCCAGGCGACCCAGTTGGCACGTTTACTGATGAGAATAATGTTCAACACATTGTTGAGCGCATCAGCAATAAGGCACGGTGCGCAGTTATAAGCAAATTAATTAGTCAAAGCCCCGTGGTGATCGCCGATGGCCACCATCGCTATGCAATCAGCCGAACTTTTAGTGCCGAAGAGACAAATCTTGCCGACGCAAATTTGGTGCTGTGTTACATCAACGAACTTATCGATGAGCAACTCAGTGTTGCTGCAATCCATCGTCTCTATTCGGGTGCTAGTTACGACGATCTAAAGGCCACACTTGCGAAATCTTTTGAGATGTCGCCAATTGCAAAGGTAAGTGACACGATCATCTCTGAGATGGCGCTAAATAATCATTTGACGCTTGTCGCCCCAGATGGGTCCGGGTTTATGCTTACACCAAAACCACAAGAGTTTTCTGACGTACGCCAACTTGACAGCGCACTGTTAGAACATGCATTAAAAAACTGTGCACACGAAGTCAGTTACCAACACGGCTTGAGCGAAGTTCGCCAACAACTCGCAACCAAAAAATACACCGCTGCCGTGTTAATTCGCCCAGTCAGCGTTGCAGAAATTCAGCGCACCGCTCATGAAGGTTTACTAATGCCACCGAAGTCGACCTTTTTTACGCCGAAACTTCAAACCGGATTAGTGATTCGCCAACTTAATCTCTAGCTGTTAACCAACCGCTCGAATCGACCGCACCGAGTCGGCGCCGGCCTTGCCGCCGCCGCCGTTTGAGACGTAAAATCACCCCAAAGTATGGGTTCATGCTCGCGCTAAAAAATCAGCCGGTCATCACCTTCTGTATCGAAGTAACTGAATTGTAAGAGCCGACAGCAACCAACTTGCCACCGCCATAAGAGACATCA
>JBAXAW010000231.1:0-1655 GCA_037142305.1 Actinomycetota bacterium | reverse complement strand
TGTAAAACAAGATGAAACCGATTCAAATTGCTCCATCGGTGTTACCAGTTGATTTCTCGCGACTTGGCGATGCAATCTGCGAACTTGATCGAGCCGGCGTAGACCTAATCCAATGGGATGTAATGGATGGCCAGTTTGTGCCAAACCTTACATTCGGCCCTGACATCATCGCATCAACGCGCTCGTTAACGAAACTTCCATTTGAAGCGCATCTTATGGTTCTGACCCCTGAGGCAATGGCAAGTCGTTATGTCGAAGCTGGATGCAGTCGTTTGATTGTGCATGCCGAGGCGTGCGTGAACTTACGCGACACTCTCGAAGCTATCAATGCGCTCGGTGCGACTTCGGCAGTTGCACTCAACCCAGAAACTGATGCCAGCGCAGTCGCCGATGTACTTGACCTTGTTGATTTAATTCTAGTGATGACAGTTCGACCGGGTTTTGGCGGTCAAAAATATATTCAGACTATGGAGCCGAAAATTGCCCAAGTTCGAAAAATGATTTCAGACGCCAAACTTGAAGACCAAGTCAATCTTGAAGTGGATGGCGGAATCAGCGTGGACACCGTTGTTGGCGCAGCAAAATCTGGCGCGAATGTTTTAGTTGCAGGTAGCGCGCTGTTTAAAGATTCGAAAGGCTTGACTCATGCTGTGCAACAAATTCGCGAAACTGCAACGAACGCCTTTAACTCGCGCTAAAAATTCGGGCGCAAATTAGCCCTCAAGTCTTCTATTTT
The DNA here is from genome assembly GCA_037142305.1 of Actinomycetota bacterium. Classification (GTDB taxonomy): domain Bacteria; phylum Actinomycetota; class Acidimicrobiia; order Acidimicrobiales; family Ilumatobacteraceae; genus BACL27. The sequence continues at coordinate 919 of JBAXAW010000231.1, read as the reverse complement.
GTATTTCAGCAATAATTTCACTTAATTCTTTTACTCCAAATTCATTTGGTATTCGTGAAGCAAAAGCAGTTTCGTACGTCAGCGACGCTAATTTATCAGTCGGAGCAAGCTGCATCTTTGTACCAAACAAATGACTCCTCCACATAATGGTTCGAGGCCTACTCGGACCGAGCACAGTTCTCACAACTAAGTCCTTGTGAAATTCACTTACTTGCATAATTAGCTTCCAAACATCACCTTGATGCGACCATTTAATTGATCCGTGTACTCGAATTGCTTCTCTCTTAGATTCTGACTCATCCGAAATAGCGGCAACTTTGTCGAATGGCACTGTGTCATCAAGCAAAACTACACCCCAGTTATTTAGGTGATTTACCGAATGAACCAACTCTCGGTACGCCTGAGCAAAAGTATGATCTGCATCTATATAGATCATGTCAAACATTTTGTCGGAGCTCAGTTCGGCAAAAAAGTTGTCGGAAGAGTTAACGAACACGGTGGTATTTCTTGGCAACTTAGTAATGTCAAATGCGGGATCAATATCAACTCCCCATTTAGTACCAGCAATTACACTTTGGAAGGTCGCGCCCTTAAAAATTCCTACTTCTAAATAATTTTCTCTCTTAGGTAGAACATTCAAAATTGAGTTAATAACTCCGGTCACCCCATATTTTGCATCAAGTGGCCTTGGTAAAAGAAAATGCTTTTTCCCATTAGAAGTTAGAATTTTATTTCTCAAAACAGGAAATAAATTCCTGGTTACTACGAGCTGCAACAATCTCTTAAGAAATTTCATCTAATTATGTTAGTCGCTATTACTGAGGCGTTTAACTCGCGGTGAAATTATTTACTTCGCGAGCTTCTTGTGCTTCGTTTACGCGACGAAACTGATTTGACTGACGAAACTCTAGGTCTTGAC
>JBAXAW010000230.1:0-1660 GCA_037142305.1 Actinomycetota bacterium | reverse complement strand
ACTGTGAACTGGTCGAAGTTCGACCGAGTTGTGTTGCGCTCGGCGTGGGACTACCCCGAACGATTGACAGAATTTTTAACTTGGTTTGACGGCGTTGCAGTAATCACCGAAGTCGTTAACTCTCCAGCAATTGTTCGCTGGAATCTTGACAAGAATTATCTGCACGAATTAGCCGATGCCAGAATTCCAATTACACCAACTGTTTTTGTAAAGCCTGATGACGTGTGTGTATATCCAACTGGTGAATTTGTGATCAAGCCCGCAATTGGTGCTGGTAGTCGTGACGCCGCGTCTTACCACGCCAATCAACACGAGATTGCAACGCGTCATGTCGCTCGATTACATGCGTCTGGTCAAACTGTTTTGGTGCAGCCGCTGCTGCATTCGATTTCTAAAGATGGCGAATGGCCAATGGTTTTCTTTGGCGGCAAGTTCAGTCACGCCGCAAACAAACGAGTTTCTCTGCCTCGCGCTGGGACAGTTGATGATCTGTTCGCCGCCGAAACAAATTCGCCTCACACCCCCACGACAAGTCAACTCAAAGTTGCACAAGCAGCAATCGAGTTCGTCTCAGCAAAATTTGGGATGACAACTTACGCCCGAGTTGATTTGGTTCTTGACAATCAAGATAATTTTTGTGTACTTGAACTCGAATTAATTGAGCCTTCGCTGTTCTTGTACTATGCAGACGCTAAATGCACTCAAACTTTTGTAGAAGCCTTGATCCAATAAGTTAGTAGACACGATCTTGCCCTAATCTGTGCACAGATGACACTTGCAAATGAAACTCCTGTTGCGCATACCCCTGCTGGTGGGTACGGCAAGTCTTTTCCACCACTGATTCTTTCTGGATGCACTGAGCCACTTGTAACTGGCGCACCTGATCTGCGCGGCATTTGGAAAACAATTAGTGCAACTCGCGGTGGCCAACCAGTACCTGCCGATGATCGATTGATGTCGTACACCGAACGAATTGAGCAATGCGGAAATCGGATTGTCGACTGTGGTGGTGGAACAATCGCCGACGCTCGTGCCGATGGCACCGAAGAAAACGGCGTGCGCGATGTTTCAGTTTTTGATTTCAAAACACCAATTCATGTTGTTGCTACCTACGAAGACAATTCATTTGTCCTTCGCCCAGTAGGCATTCCCGGAATTGAAGTTCGTCGTCACCTAGATAGCGAAGGCCACATGATTTGGACACGCCCAGACATGGGTGGCATTCGTGTGGTTCTTGAACGCATCAGCGAACCCAAATAATTATTTTTTAATTACAACTTGTTCTGGATTCAGACACCACTGTGAAGTAAGCACCAGTAACTGGCTCACGATCGCCGTGCAATACATCCGGATCTAAATCAATCTCGTTTGGCCAACTCAACGTGTGAGCAACTGGATCAACGAAAACCTTCGCAATAAAGTCTCCTTCGTTGAGGGGCTCTAGGTAGCCATTCCAGTCATTATGAAATTCGGGTTCGCGCGTGACTCCATCGGTAAACGTCACCTCAAGTTTGCGACCACCAATTTACAAAACAGAACAAACTTGTGAATTGTGTTTCATTGCTCCAACCTATCCAAGCAGGGCAATGGATCTTCTACAGAATAGGGTTTGCTAGTCGTTCGGCACGCGGCATCGTTGCTAAATATTCTTCGAGATTTT
>JBAXAW010000229.1:0-1689 GCA_037142305.1 Actinomycetota bacterium | reverse complement strand
ATGCATGCTGAGCCAACAACGTTTGGCGCCAAAGTTGCGCTGTGGGCATTGCAGTTGCGTCGAGATCGTGATCGGCTAGATGCCGCAACAAAAAGAATCTCAGTGTGCAAACTTTCGGGTGCGGTCGGCACGTATTCAAATATTGATCCACGCGTTGAACTGAGTGTTGCAAAGGCACTTGGCTTGCAAGCAGTGCCGGCAACTCAAGTCATCGCCCGTGATCGTCACGCTGAATATTTGTGGGCGTGTGCAAGCATCGGCACAACAATTGAGACAATTGCTGTTGAATTGCGACACTTGCAACGCACAGAAGTGAACGAAGTGCGTGAAGGATTCGCCTCGGGTCAAAAAGGCAGTTCGGCAATGCCACACAAACGAAATCCGATCTCGTCTGAAACTTTGACAGGCTTATCTCGGGTTTTGCGGGCAAATCTTCAAGTCGGTTTGCAAGATGTTGCGCTTTGGCATGAGCGTGATATTTCTCATTCTTCGGCAGAACGAATTGTCTTACCAGATTCGTCAATGCTGGCTTATTACATGTTGCGACGAGCCACGAAGTTAATTACAAACCTTGAAGTCGACAGTGCACAAATGTTAAAAAACCTGCATTCAAAATATGGTGTTGTGTTTTCGCAATCTGTACTGCTTGCTCTCGTGTCTTCGGGTATGTCGCGCGACGATGCGTATCGACTTGTTCAAGAACTCGCAGGGAGTGCAGTTGGTGAATCAACTCAGTTTCGTGAACTGTTGGCTGCTGACAAGCGCATTGACTTAACATCAAAACAACTAGACGAGATATTTGATCTCAAGAAATCTGTCAAACATACAAATCGCGTCTTTGAAGCCCTTGCTTCGAAACAGTTGTAATTGATTTAAATCTAGAGATGTCCAGACTTCCGTCGCTTGATTTAGCGAGAGAAGCATTGCGCGAACATATTCTTCTCCATTCACTGAAGACAGGCTCGTTCACTCTTAAATCCGGAAAATCAAGCAACTGGTTTCTTGATTCGAAACAAACAGCGTGCCGCAGTGATGGAATCTTGCTTGTCAGTGATGTTGCATTAGCAATGTTGCCACCAGACATTGATGCGATTGGTGGGCTAACGATGGGCGCTGATCCAGTTGCATTTGGTATCGCCGCAGTTGCAGCAACACGGGGCAGAATGTTGCGCAGTTTTAGCGTGCGCAAAGAGAGCAAAGATCACGGCATTACTGGCCGCATTGCGGGTGCACTGCAGCCCGGCGATCGTGTGGCAATTGTTGAAGACACCGTTACGCGTGGCACTTCGCTATTCGAAGCGGTTGAAGTTGTTAGAGCCTTCGGCGCAACACCCGTGTTTATAACAGTGATCGTTGATCGGGGTGGTACGTGCGCCGCAATGGCGGCCGAAGCAAAAATTGCGTACCAACCGATGCTCAGCGCGCCCGATCTTGGTTACGCTTTTGGATCATGAATATTCGTTCAGTTTCTACTAAGACGTTATTCTCAATTTGCCTGCTGCTTGGCACGGTCGGTTGTTCAAGTTCAACAAATGATTCTGGCGACGACACAAAATCAGAAGCGACATCAGAAGTAACATCTGACGAGACATCAGCAACCGACGAAGTTGTCGAGATTTCAGTAATCATCGGTCAAACTTCGGGCTCGGCAGTTGCCTATCAAGCAACACTTGGCTCAACGGTGCGACT
>JBAXAW010000228.1:0-1711 GCA_037142305.1 Actinomycetota bacterium | reverse complement strand
GCTGTGATTCTGTTGCGTCAGCAGTTGCGGTACTTGCCAGGGTTACAAAACTTGATTGCGCCGATATTGGTGTTGGATGGTTTGGTGAGCCTGGGCGTAGCGCATTGGACGGAATTGCGCTCGTTGTCGACGCGGCTGCATCGGCTGTGGCGTGGATCGGTGTCGACGTTTTACAGGACAAGGCGGTGCTCGATGGTTTAGGTGCACTCGCAAAGATTCGCGCACATTATGCAAAGCCGCTACTGAGGTGGCTGATGGATCAAGGTGTCGATTTGAGATCGATCACGCTTGATACTGCGATCGCTGCGTACTTGCTCGACCCCAGTGACAATAAGTTTGATATTCAAGAGGTGTTGGGGCGTTATACCAATTTCACCATTCAAGTTGGTGGGGCAGAAGAATCTGGGCAACTCGATTTTGGTTCGACCAAGACAGATAATTCGCAGCGCGTCTGTGACGAAGCGTTAGCGGTTGGTCTGATTTCTGATCCGATTTTGAAGGCTCTCGATACTCAGGGCGTTGCAAAACTGTATGCAGAAGTAGAAATGCCGCTCGTGCGGGTGTTGGCGCGAATGGAGCGCGATGGCATAGCAGTGGACGTCATGCAGTTGACTGCTATCAACGAGAACTTAAAGACTCATGTTGTGCGCCTTACGACAATTCTCCACGAGCTTGCTGGCCGTCAGTTCAATATCAATTCTCCGACTCAGTTGCGCGAAATTTTGTTTGAAGAGAAAAAGCTCGCGCCGGGCAAAAAGACAAAGACGGGTTTCAGTACTGACGCGGCGACATTGGAAAAAATTCGTGATCAGTGGCCCGAATTTATTGATCCACTTTTGGAGTACCGAGAATTCGAAAAACTTCGGTCAACCTACGGCCAGGGACTACTTGACTCGGTTGGGGCGGATGGTCGAATACATGCGACTTTCAATCAAACAGTTGCTCGCACTGGCCGACTGTCAAGTGACCAGCCGAACTTGCACAACATTCCTGTTCGCTCAGACGAGGGCAAAGTATTTCGCACCGCATTCATTCCGTCGAAGGGTTGCGAGTTTTTAGTTGCCGACTACAACCAGATTGAGCTTCGCTGTATTGCGCATCTCGCCAATGACCCTGGATTGATTGATGCATTTACTCGCGGTATTGATGTGCACAGCGCAACAGCCTCGCGACTCTTCAACGTTAAGGAATCTGATGTGACGAGTGAACAACGCTCTCAATCAAAGATGGTGTCGTACGGACTTGCCTATGGAATGGAGGCTTACGGTCTCAGTCAACGACTCAGTGTGGGGGTTGGCGAAGCCTCTGGGATCCTTGATGCATATTTTGTTGCGTTCCCCAACGTCAAGCAATACATGGACGACACGGTGGCACAGGCTCGCAAGCGTGGTTACACCGAAACGTTGTTTGGCCGGCGTAGACCGATACCCGAACTCAACAGCAGCAACTTCCGAATTCGTCAGGCAGGAGAGCGTCAGGCAATGAACGCAGGTATCCAGGGTCTTGCAGCCGACATCTTCAAGATCGCTCTAGTGCGCATCAGCGATGCGTTTGAAGCAGCCAACTTAAAGAGCCGCGTGATTCTGCAGGTGCACGATGAAGTGATTATCGAAGCTGTCGCAAGTGAGAAAGCGGTGGTCGAAGAGATCGTGTTGGCCCAGATGAAGCAGGCCGCAAGCCTCAAGGTGCCACTCGAGGTGCACAGCGCTTG
>JBAXAW010000227.1:0-1729 GCA_037142305.1 Actinomycetota bacterium | reverse complement strand
AAGATGACTACGACATTTCAAGAGTTGATGCAGCATTACTCTTAGCAATGATCGCTAAAACTGGTGTTTGTCAAACGGCAAATGCACTGCACACCGGAAAATGTAGCCTAGAACGAAGCGCTCTTTTTGGACTGATACTTAGTGAGCCAACTTCAAAGACCTGATCCCACCAGTCCTTAGTGCGGTACGGGCAGCTATTTATGACAAACGTCGTCGAAGTGAGATGTCGCTGATGAGCAAAGGAATCTACAAGGCCGCAGCTCGTGAGTCTGAGGCCATTGTCAAGAATGCTGGTACTTGACAGCCAGAGCACCACATATGTAAGTGTTCATTTATGCATCACTTCTGGCCTCCCCGCGTACACATCCTTTGCACATCACCTCAGCAAAAGGATCGCAAATGCACGAAAACAAAACAGCACCAATCAACCAGAACATCGTTCTGACAATGTCCGAAATCATCTCCGACGACGCCAAAAAGTCTGCCACTCGCGCCGACCTCATGATGTTAGCAGTAACTACCGAAGCCGAATTCAGTAAGTTGCGTTCGTGGATCAGCGCACGATTCGACACAGTTGATGCAGATTTTGACAAAGTTGACGCAAGATTCGACAAAGTCGATGCAGAATTTGCCAAAGTTGACGCACGATTCGACAAAGTTGACGCACGATTTGACAAAGTCGACGCACGATTCGACAAAGTTGATGCACGATTCGACAAAATGAGCAGCGAGAATACACACAGCACCAATCAGTTGCTTCGACGCAACACCGTTCAAGTGCTTTCCATCGCCATCAGCGCGGTCGGAGTCGTTGCGGCACTCGTTGCCAACATCATTTTCTAGATCTCTAGTGGGCGCGACGGGACTCGAACCCGGGACCCCTACCATGTCGAGGTAGTGCTCTAACCAACTGAGCTACGCGCCCTTACTTGCGTAAAAGCCTACCCGTTTTAGGCGACGACCCGCAATCGCAAACTCACTTCATTGGCCATTAAACGCCCAGCACGAGTAAGCACAAGTCTGTCTCCCACTTGCGCAATTAAGTCGCTCATGAGTTCTCGATCTTGCATGCTCAGTGCATCAATTGGCACACCATCGCGCACTCGCACAAGCAACTGCAATGCTTCAAGTTTACGCGTCTCACTGTCGAGCATTTCACTTGACGATTCAGGGATTTCGCCCAATTTGACCATCTCGATATAGCGGTCTGGCGTACGCACATTCCACCAGCGGCGACCATCTTTGTGGGCGTGGGCAGCACACCCAAAACCGTCATAGTTGCCCTGCAGCCAATACAAATAGTTGTGCTTGCATTCGTGTCCAGGTTTTGCCCAGTTTGAAATCTCGTAATTGACTAGTCCGCTATTTGCAAATAATTCATCAACAAGTTCGTACTTGTCGGCTTGGTCATCGTTATCGGGGTGTCGCTCTGGCTGTGTGGCAAGTGGTGTGTTGGCTTCAACGGTAAGACCGTACGCCGAAACATGTGGTGGATCTAGAGCCACAACATCAGACACTGTGGTGCGCCAGTCGGCAACCGTTTCGCCTGCTGCACCATAAATGATGTCGAGATTGAACGTTGTGAACCCTGCTTCGCGCACATATGCAACCGAGCGGCGCACATTTTCTGGATCATGCGTGCGTCCCAACGCAGCCAACACATGCGGCACAGTTGACTGCACACCAATTGAGATTCGGTTGACTCCACCATCTCGATATGTGCGCATCA
>JBAXAW010000226.1:0-1732 GCA_037142305.1 Actinomycetota bacterium | reverse complement strand
CGTCTCGTTGCGAAATCGACTGCAAGAGGGGCAACACTTCGTGTCTAATGCGGTTACGTTGAAACCTGTCGTCGTCGTTACTTGGGTCGTGAAAGACCGCGATGCCAAGCGCATCGCATAACGCAACTGTGTCGCTGCGGCGCAACTGCAAGATTGGATGCGAGGGTCCGCCTTGCATGCCTGACAATCCGCGCATGCCGGCACCACGCAACAAGTTGACAAGTACAGTTTCTGCCTGGTCGTCGGCAGTATGACCTGTCGCTACATCTGTGGGTAGCACGGCAAAACGTGCGTCGCGAGCTCGCGCTTCCAAGTTGCTACCTGCTTCAACTACAACTGTTCGTGATTCAAACTTTGCTCCAAGCGATGTAGCAATGTCTCGTACGATCTGTGCTTCGGCAGATGACCCATTGCGCAGACCATGATCCACATGCCATGCGGTAATATCGGTGCAATGCGCTGCAGCCAATACGAGTAGTGCTACTGAGTCGGCTCCTCCGGACACTGCGCAATGAATTGTCTTATTACTCGGAGCAAATGTGCACTTCGTCAACAACTCGGCGACAAACAAATGACTGCGAAATTCCTTCAGTGCGGCAGGCATCAGCCCGACCGCTCTACTTTTGCGCGTTGCGTTGGCGACGGTTTGGGTATTTGAGTGACGAGACTTTGGCAACATAGCCAACGATCACGTTGACGATGGCTCCTACGCCAGCGATTAAGAGAATCAAGCCCAACCAAAAGTGCCATACGACTGCGATCATGAGTAGAAACTATACCGCAGTTGAAGTATGAGGGCGAAATGTAAGTCCTTGATTCATTATTTTACGAAATCGAACCACTGCTACATCTTCAGGAACCAGCCATCGTGACATGATTTGGCCGCGGGTTGACAGGTACGAGATGAAAAGCTGTTCGCTCAGTATGTGCACAGGGTATGAGCCTTTACTTTCAAAAAGTCCCGGCCGTTGTATGCAAACGAGATTGTGTGGTTTCGCCGAAAAGGGCAGTCGATTGAAAATAAGAAGTGGGGCTTTCTGCATTGCCATTTCTATTAATACAAATGGTTTTTCCACATACTGGATCACACTTGAAAGCAGCACAATGTCAAATGTTTGGCTCGAATCATTTAGTGTATTTGTCCATGAGATACCAGAGGTGTCAGCGTGTTTCGACTTCGCTAATTCACAAAGGGCGGGTGTTTCAAGAATGAGCCATTCAAATTTGAGGTTGGGTAGGTTGTCCCGTAGTAGAAAAAAATATTCACCAAGTCCTCCACCAATGTCGAGCACACGAATGGTGTTCTTCGACTTCAATTCTTCAGGGTTCAGACCAGACAGAATTGCGCTAGCGACTTGGAGATATCTATTGCCAAGAAAATTTTGATCAGCTGTTCGTTTGTCTACGACAGGGTCTGAGCCTTCAATTGTGCTTATTGTCTGCGGCGATTGGTAACCACTTGATTCTGACACCGCAGATTCCCAGTTTTCGGCAACTCTGAAACCGATGATCGGCGCGAGGATGCCGCGAAGTCCAATTTTAAGTGGCTCAGGCAACAAAGCATTAACCCACAAGAACATAGATCAATACTAGGTGAGGGTTTCGGGCGAAAAGAAAATAAGATTTCATCTGCCGGAGTGGCAGTAGATTGCTAAAGCGATGAGCAATATTGTGAACATCAATGAGCGCGGCATGACAATGGCAGATGTGCTTGCCATTGCCCGTGATGGCG
>JBAXAW010000225.1:0-1736 GCA_037142305.1 Actinomycetota bacterium | reverse complement strand
CTGCACGCTTCTTTTTATCCCATCCTTTTAACTCGAGTGGCAGTTCAATATTTTTACTGACAGTACGCCAATCAAATAACCCTGCCTGTTGAAAAGCCATTCCATAATCTTGGTCAAGTCGAGACTGTGCAGAAGTTTTGCCATTAACACTGATCGCACCCTGCGTCGGTTCAAGTAAGTTGGCGATCAGGCGCAACAAAGTTGATTTGCCACAACCAGATGGGCCGATAAGCGAAACAAACTCGCCTGGTGCAATTGTTAAATTTACGTCGAGCAGTGCATCAACTTGGTTGGCTGTCCCTTCATTAAATATTTTGCTTGCACCAGCAACCTCAACTGCGCTCGTGTTTACGACAGCACTCATGTACTCGTCTCCCTTGGTCGGTTACGCATTAAAAATAAATCGAAAAATGCGACTAGGCCAGACATTGTTAGCCCGAGTGCTGCTGCGCCAAACACCGCCGTGAAAACTTTTGCGGGGTCACCGGTTGCTTCGCGTGCATATTCGATAATCAATCGCCCGATGCCGCCCTTGAGACCAGTACTAATTTCAGCGACAACGACACCAACTACGGCACCAGATGCACCGAGTTTTAGAGCGGGAACCATGAACGGCACCGCTGCAGGAAAGCGCAACTTAAATAGTGTTTGTCTCCATGAGGCGGCATAACTGCTCATTAGTTCAACAGCAGCCAGAGGCGAACTTGTTAATCCACGCAATGTTCCAACTGCAACCGGAAAGAATGCGAGAAACGTGCCGAGTATTGAAGCCGACAACCAACGCGGCCAGACAAATGAACCGATCTCGAGTTTTCCTCCCCAACTTACGACCAAAGGCGCAAGAGCGATCAATGGAACGGTCTGAGACATCACGAGATATGGCAACAGCCCGCGTCGAACAGTGGTGAATCTGGCCATCAGCACTGCCAAACCGATACCGATTGTCGTGCCGAGAAAAAATCCAACAAGTGATAACCGTAATGAAAACCAAGCGCCCGAGAGGACAACGATCCAGATTTTTTTATCTGAGCCACGCACCTCTGGACGACCATAGCGACTGAACATTGTCGAAACGTGGGGCATTGCCGTGTCGTTTGCGCGGGGCAAAACTCGAACGCCAAACATCATGCCGCCATCTTGCGGGCCAATTGCTTTGTAAAGTTCCCAGAAGGCAACTAGTAGAGCGAGCGTCATTGCAAACATAAAAGTGCGATATGCGAGTCGACGCACCAACTTCATTACTTAGAGGCCTGAGATCGCGCAGCAATTTCTGGCAAAATATATTTGCCGTAGGCGTCAAGTGTTTCTTGCTTGCCATCGTGTTGCAAATAAATTGAATACTGATCAACACCAATTTCTTGCAACTCGTTCAAACGCTTCATATGCTCATCGACTTTGCCGAGAATACAAAACCGATCAACAATTGCGTCGGGCACAAAAGTCGTGTGAGTGTTTCCTGCTTGACCGTGCTGCTTATAGTCGTACCCTTGACGGCCTTTTATATAATCAGTCAGAGCCGCAGGTACTGCACTCGAGTCGCCATACCGCGAAACAATGTCAGCAACATGATTGCCGACCATGCCGCCAAACCAGCGGCATTGTTCACGCATGTGCGCCATATCATCACCGACATATGCTGGCGCCGCAACGCAGATTTTTACGCTTTTCGGATCTCGACCTGCATCGCGAGCGGCTTTACGAACAGCATCAATTGTCCACGCCGCAATATCAATGTC
>JBAXAW010000224.1:0-1744 GCA_037142305.1 Actinomycetota bacterium | reverse complement strand
GCCCAGCGTTTCAAGTAATCGCGCTCAACTTGGCCTACTTGGCTGGTGGTGTGATCGTCGTTGAGAGATTATTTAACTTTCCGGGTATTGGCAGCGCACTTGCTGACGCTGTGCGATCTCGAGATCTGCCGGTGATTCAGTTTTTGACGTTGATAATTGCGAGTGTTTATGTGTTGACGAACTTGCTTGCCGATATCGGCACGGTGTTGGTGACACCTAGATTGCGAACGAGGCTGAAGTGAGCGAAATAAATCAGCCAGCCGATCAATTTGTTGATGATCGACCGCCAAGCTTGATCCGTCAGGCGTTTAAGTTGCGGCGAACCCAAATTGGTGCAGTGCTGTCACTGCTATTGATCTGTGTTGCATTAATAGGACCATTTTTGGCGCCATTCGGTAGCACCGAATTTGTCGAGTTGCCGAACACGTTGAATGTGCCCGGAACAGTTTTCGGAACCGACTATTTCGGTCAAGATGTTCTGTCGAGATTTTTGTTTGGGGGTCGCACTATCCTAATTCTTGCTTTTTTGGCGACCAGCATCGGGATTACACTCGGCACGACACTTGGGTTGACTGCCGCGTATTTGCGTGGTCGTGCCGACGAAGTGATCATGCGTGCGCTCGATGTTGTGTTGTCATTTCCGCAGGTGTTGTTATCTCTTTTGGTGATTTCAATGTTTGGGCCGAGCAATGTGCTCATTATTTTTACAGTTGGTCTTTCGACGACACCGCGCATCGCGCGAATAATCAGGGGTGCAGCGATCGGTGTTGTTGAGCGCGACTTTATTTCGGCAGCCGAGGCGCTTGGCGAGTCGCGTCGGCGAGTGGTGTTTGCTGAAGTTCTGCCGAATGTGACTTCCTCGCTGTTGGTTGAGATGAATCTTCGATTGACATACAGCGTGGGACTGATTGCGTCGTTGGCATTTTTGGGCTTCACACCCGCACCAAATGAAGCGAACTGGGGGCTGATGATTCAAGAGAATCGTGTCGCACTATCTGAACAACCGTGGGGTGTGATTTTGCCAACGGTGGCAATGGCGTTAATGACAATTGGAACTGGCTTGATCGGTGATGGACTGTCACGAGTTTCGGCAGGCATTGATCGAGGAGGAAAAGGTGAGTAGCGGTCTGCGAATCATTGATTTGCGATTAAATGTCGCAGCCACTGGCAACGACATTGTTGATGAGGTCAACTTGACGATTGAGAAAGGTCGGGTGCTCGGGCTCGTTGGAGAATCAGGTTCAGGAAAAACAACTGTTGGACTCGCGGTCTTGAGTCATGCTCGGCGCGGTGTAGAAGTTGCGCATGGTCAAATTTTTTGCGGTGACACCGAAGTACTCGGTCTCGACGCCAAAGCAAAACAAAAAATGCGAAGTGATCTCGTTTCGTATGTTCCTCAAGATCCTGCTTCTTCATTGAACCCGGCATTGCGCATTGGATTGCAGTTGATCGAAGTACTTGAAGCCCACGACTTTGGAGGCTCCGACGAAGCGCGCAAAGTGCGAATGAAAGAGATTATGGCTGAAGTGTTGTTGCCAACAGATGATGAATATCTCGAGCGATATCCACATCAGTTATCAGGTGGTCAACAACAACGAGTCGGGCTGGCGATGGCGTTTGCCTGTCGACCGTCGGTGATTGTGCTCGATGAGCCGACAACCGGTCTTGATGTTTCAACCCAAGAACATATTCTCAAGACGATTAGGCAACTCACGCGCGACCACGGTGTCGCTGCGTTATACAT
>JBAXAW010000223.1:0-1746 GCA_037142305.1 Actinomycetota bacterium | reverse complement strand
CGATCACAAAATCTGGTGAAGTTGATTTGATTATTGGCAGCCATGCGCATGTGCTGCAGCCAATCAAATTAGTTAATGGCACCTGGGTGATCTACGGACTCGGCAACTTTTTATCCGATATGCCTACAACTCCAAAAGATCCGCCATGGCCAGCCAGTACTCAAGATGGTGCAGTCGTAACTACAAAAATTACAGTTACGACTGATGGCAAGGTTCTAATCGCCAAACCAGTTGTCATACCAACTTGGGTCGACCGCGATTCTGGTTGGCAGATTCGCTCAGTCGCAAGTGATTTAAAATCTAACGACATCAACGGCTTTACGCGTGCCGAACTTCAAGCCTCACTCAAACGAACGACAACAGTGCTTCGCGAATATATTCGTTAAATAGAGTTAGATATCGGCCTAAAATATGGGCTCTAGTTATCTGCGCTAGATATAATCTTGTAGTGTCAACCATTATCGACAAATATAATGAAGCCGAGCGTGCAGGTCGGGCAACGGTTTCGAACAGGGCGATTGAATCCTTCAGTCTTGAAGTGTTTAATACATTTGGTTATCCGTGCCGAATTGATACTGAGTTAGAGTTATGGCGGTATCACGATGTAATGCAAGAAGGTCGCTTCAAGGAAAACCTACGATTAATCGGCACCTACACGGACCACGAATTTAATTTGATAACCAAAACCGCCAAACAAATACTGAGTTTTTCTGAGCGCCATATGCCGATTCAGAACAGTGGCAAGCATGCTCTTACAAGATCGCTATACCAGTATCAACTCTTAATGAAGTATCGACCACACAACGGACCGTTGCGCATACTTGAAATCGGTCCTGGTAGTGGGTACCTCGGTTTATTGCTAGCAAATGACGGACACCAATACTTTGCAATGGATGCGGCACAGGCGTTCTATCTATATCAGAAGAAACTTTGGTCAGACATTTATGGGGCAGATTATTTCGACTATTCAGAATCATCATCGCGACTAGACACGGCCACAGTCACACATATCCCATGGTGGCAGTTCGCAAATCTTTCAATACCAATCCCGGATGTTGACGTTGTGACCATCAATCATGCACTTTGTGAGATGCATCCACAGGCAGTCAAAACAATTTTCGCCCGCCTCTACTCAGCATGGGGCGACACCGACAAAAAATTAGTGCTCGCAGAATCTTGGGGCTATGACTTCTTCAAACGCAAAGACTCAATGCTTGCAGATATCCGATCAGAAAGCTTCGCTGTTAATCGAATCACAAATCGAGTCACAATCTTTCGACCTAACGAATTGATAGCCGCAGCACAGGCAATTGAATCAAGTAAAGTCCCATCGTTTGTTGTGCGGATAAAACGTAAAATCTCCAAACGAGCAACCATTTTAATAGTGCGCGTTCTACGGAACCAGATCGGTCAGCAACTCGCAAAACTGATAAAACGCGGACCGATTCATCAAAATAAAGTTAACGCAACGATTGACGTGGCAACTCAACCTCTGCACGACTTCTTCGAAAATCTCGTTGCAGATGAAAGAACTCAAGACGAAATTTTCCTCAAACCCCGAACCGGAGATATCAAATGAAGTCAGCACTAATTATTGGCGGAGGGTTTTCCGGTTGTGCCGCTGCCCATCAACTTGAAATGCTCGGCGGATGGGATGTCACACTCGTTGAATCAGCGCCGTTTCTTGGTGCAGGAGTCTGCACACAATGGTTCGGTGGCCACCCTTACACATTCGGTCCACGGCAC
>JBAXAW010000222.1:0-1769 GCA_037142305.1 Actinomycetota bacterium | reverse complement strand
TAATTTTGACTTTTGGGTTCTCCTTTTGAAATTCTTTGGCGATCTCAACAAATGACTCGCTCAATGACGATGCTGCAGAAACCGTAATTGTGCCCTGCAAATTATCATTAGTTGCGACCAATGCACGCGAAGCTGAGCCGTGAGTCAAACCAATTGCCACACATATAGCAAGAAGAATCTTAAAGCGCGGCACGGTGATTAATTTTTTGAATTGTAGAAGTTTACCTTGGCACCATAGTTGCGGCGGCATCTTCATCGTGAATTGCCACGGCTGCATAAATTGCTCCTACTGCAGACAAAATTGTAGCTATCAAAAACGCAAAGCGAAAACCACCAAGTTGTGCTTCATGAACGCTTGACCCGTTAGCAAGCGAATGATTCATGTGCGAAGCATATGCAGTCGCTAAGACTGCGACGCCCAAAGCTGCAGAAACTTGCCGCTGAGTTGAGAAAATAGAAGAAGCACGGCCAGTGTCCGCGCGATCTATTTTTGCATAAGTAGCCGCCTGCAACGGAACAAACGAGAACGACATCGCCATACCCCGAGCAAACATCAACCCTCTAAGCGTCCACAGACTTACATGCAGAGTTATAAAGACAAACGGTATATTTGACAAAGTGACCATCACAAGACCGAATGTTACTAACCGTCTTGGTCCGACAGTGTGGTACAACTTGCCGACAACTTGACTCACAAGAATTACGCCGATGGCCTGAGGCAACGATGTCAAGCCTGAAGTTAACGCCGAATAACCGAGAGTTAATTGAATCATTTGTGGAAAAAGGAATAAGAACGCAGCGAAACTTCCGTATGCCAGAGTGTTAACCATATTTGACGTCCTAAACATCCGATCCTTGTAAAGACGCAAGGTCAGCATTGGCTCATCAATGTGTGTCTCAACCCAAATCAAAATTGCTAAGAGAACTAAACCGCCAGCGCCCATAATTAGAACGATCTGAGAAGTCCAGCCTTTTTCAGGCGCTTGAGATAGCGCATACAAAACACCAGCTAACCCAAAGCCCGAGAGCAAGAACCCTGGTAAATCAAAACTTCCTGCGGTTTCTTCTTTACTTTCTTTAAGTAGAAAGAAACCAAACAAAAAACCTACGACACCTAATGGCACATTGACATAGAAAATCCATCTCCACGAGAAATTATCTATCAAAACTCCACCAATAATTGGACCAATCGCAGGCGCGATCACAGTTGGAATTATCAACACTGTCGAAGCACGAGCACGTTCGGCAGGAGGAAAAACCCGATAAAGCATAGAAGTTCCGACTGGAGTCAGCATTCCCCCGCCGACGCCCTGCATAATTCTGAAGGCAACAAGTTGGCTAAGTGATGTAGCCAGTCCACACAGAGCAGATGCAACGGTGAATACCACAAGAGCAAACAAGAATGTCTTCTTGCTTCCAATTTTGTCACCGATCCATCCAGATGCCGGAATAAAAATCGCTAACGACAATAAATAGCCCAAAACAATCCACTCAATGCCACCTGGTGTCGCGTTAAAGTCCTTCGCAAGCTTCGGTATCGCAACGTTAACAATCGTCGTGTCCATGATTTCTAAAAACAAACCGACTACAAAGATCACTGCAACAATCCATTTGTATTCAATTTTGCGAAGTCGATCCAGCACTACTCACTCATTCTAACGGTCTTTAATCACATAACGACTAGAGTTTGTTCGTGCCGAAGAACCAAAAATTAGTCGGAACATTGTTTGTAATGATGTCGAGTCTTGGTTTCTCGATCGGTCCGAGTT
>JBAXAW010000221.1:0-1800 GCA_037142305.1 Actinomycetota bacterium | reverse complement strand
ACCGATCAATTGAAGCTTTGACTGGTCCAGACTCTGGGCTCGGAGTTGAAGTTGGCATCGCGATAGTGATTATGGCGACGATTCTTGATCGCTTGCTGCAGGCAACGGCTAAACGCTTTCAAGCGCCCGTCGCGAATTAATACATTTGTTAAAGGTTTTGAATGCAGAAAAACAATTCAGATGCGGTGGTTGACTGTTGCAAACGGTTCGGAAGTGTATGCTTGGAAAATGTTTAGGTCAAAAAAGCAGACTTCAATGTCGCTGACGAGACTTCTAATCAGTCGCATTACATCAACCCCGACACCGTTGATTTCAATACTTTTAACTTCATTGCTTTTAAGTTTGTGGTTTAAGTTGACAGTGGAGTCCCCACAAACAAAGGGTGCTTATTTTGCTACTGGAGAAAGCACAATACTTGGTTATGCGGCATATGTGGGGCTTTTGGGCGTCGTACAAACAGTTTTTTTTATAATCTTCGCGGCGACGTTATTTTTATTTTTGAAAAAAAGTCTAGGAATTTTTTTGTCCTGGATATCTGTATTAATAGCTATGACGAGTGCTCAGGTCATTCTGGTTTACTTGAGTGCACCGTTATGGGACTTTTCAACAGGATGTTTAACGCTCGCGACAGTCGCAGGAACGGTCGGTTTGCTAAGTAGGTGCAAAGATCAAATTTCAATTGTAAGACCGTATCAAAGAGCAACTGCTTGCGCTATCATTCTCACAAATTTATTAGTTATTGCAGTGTCATATCGAACTGTTTTTTCATTTTCAAAGAGATTCGGTACGACACTGGTTGGAATAATTCTAATAGTTTATGGACTCTTAATAATAATTCAAAAACGAAATTCGTTTTCTAATTACTATGCGCGGATTACAAATGTCTTGCTTAGTGACAAATTAATTTTTATACCAGTAATCACGACTATTACACTTCTTTCACCGATGCTTGGCCGCGGAAAGGCCTCAGCCAGCAGTTTTGTTGTACTTTTGTGCTTTGTATCTTTGCTGATTTATACCAAGGACATTAATCTTTATTCAAAAGTTATATTAACGATCGGTTATTTGGCTGTAGTGAGAATGTTGAATCCTGGAGCCGCATCGTACGGATGGTACACCTTCCAAGGTTGGCAATCCGCTCCACATGCACTCACTGGAGTCGCTGGCTCTCCGATTTCATATGGACTTCCATATGTTGACGGACCGGTGTGGCTTGCGAATGAAAGTAATTCAATCAATCCCGTTGGAATGTTTCTGAATGGCATTTTGTTAAATTCGCCAATTCATCTCGAGTACATGAGAATTGGCTGGACCTTTTTGTCTGAAGGGATTTGGAGATTTTCTGAGGCTCCAATCGGTTTTGAGAGTAATATTTTTTTTCGAATTCGGCACATAGTTTTAAGCCCAGTGAGATTCGTGTCATCGCCACTCTTGCTTCTATCACTGTTTATACTTTGGCGAAGAAACCGTAAGATCACTTTGTTCGTGATCTCGCTTCTGTTTTTGTTAATGCTTTTGTTTGGAATCTCTCGCCCTGGGATGCATCAATGGTGGTTCCTTCCTCTTTTTGGCGTCTGGGGTGTAATTTATGCGATCAGGGAAATTGTGGGTACGCTAAAAAATATTTATGCTGCTAGAGATGATTTTGAGTTTTGGGGAGAGTTGCTTAAATCCTTATCCTCAGCGCTAAGAGTTAAGGATTGGAAAAGCAAACAAAGGCGCAGGCTAGGTCGATACCTACTACTTTCTGTGGCTCCAACATTGATTTTTATCGTGATGGAAACGGTGACGCCGCAACTA
>JBAXAW010000220.1:0-1805 GCA_037142305.1 Actinomycetota bacterium | reverse complement strand
CGTTCACGGATGCTGCTGGTAATAACAACACGGCAAGTAATTCGTTGTCGATTGCCTATGACACGGTTGCACCGACGATCACGGTGGGGCGTTCGGGGTCTGGGACGTTGCGTGCTGGTCAGACGGCTTCGTTGACGTTTGTGTTGTCGGAGTCGGCAACGAATTTTGATGTTGGTGATGTGACGGTGTCGGGTGGAACGTTGACTGGTTTTGCTGGTTCGGGAACGGACTATACGGCAACGTTTACGTTGACTGCTACGGGGACCTCTACGGCGTCGGTGTCGGTTGCTGGTGGTGCGTTCACGGATGCTGCTGGTAATAACAACACGGCAAGTAATTCGTTGTCGATTGCGTATGACACGGTTGTGCCAACGACCACTACTGAAGCACCCGCAACTTCGGATGACACGGTTCCTACACCATCAACCGTACCGAGCACAGTGCCGACAACTACTGTTCCGCCACAAGTGCCGACAACGACAATTCCAACCTTAGTCGTACCGCCCCAATTAGGGACAAAAGTGATGGACCTACCACAAGTACCTCCTCGAATTGCAGAAGAGACCGCAATTGCATTACGCAAAGGAATGCTTACAGTATTGATCGATCCACCAAATCTGCCAAAAGTACGCGCGGTGGGTAGTTATGTGATTACCTTGACCCCAATCGGTGGTGGCAGACCCGTTGTGCGAGTTGTTAAAGTAAACGCCAACGGACAAGTTCTATTGTCTAGATTTACTGTGCTTAAGGGTGGTTATCGAGTGACAATTACAGCTCGAAATCAAAAGGGGTCACAACTGGGCACATGGAAGTCTCCACGAATCAATGTTCGTGGTTGAGAATTATTCTTTTTGCCAATCGGAAGAAGGAATTTGAGTGCACGACTCCGTTAAATAAGTCAACATTGGGGCAATCATTGTCTCAGGTGGCACAACAGTAGATGGTGCACCTGCTCCGCCCAGCGGAGGAATGTTGTTAATTTGGTAGCCGGCTAAAACCATGCATATGGCAATTGGCTCCACGCTTCCCACGTTCTTGCGTAATCCAGGACTAACCGCGATGGTCTGTGAAAGGAACTGCATTGCCATTTCATAAACTGGCATTTGATCATCTCTCAGTTCAGTAGGTGACGCTGGGTTAATGACTTCGGTTGATGATGCCGCCGAATCAACTTGGGTTTTGTCCACTGCTGATGATGAGCAGGATGTAAGCGTTGCTGCAATTACGACGGATTTAAAAAATAATTTCACTACGTTATTGTAACATGGAACATAACTAGTATTTATCTAAAGTCGATTCATAACACGTCTATAACGTTTCCACTGAAACAGTGGTTTAGCCAGTGCGTTTTGGGATGCCTAACCTGTTCAGCAATAGTTGAAACAAATCTAAATACACACAAACTGTTCTGACGAGCAAAAGACAACGATATTGATGGCGCGCTCGGACGGACTCGAACCGCCAACCCTCTGATCCGAAGTCAGATGCTCTATCCATTGAGCTACGAACGCTTGTGCACTACATATTAGTGGTGCATGGCGAAAGTGACTACGGGCGTATTTCGTAGAAGGCGTTGATCGAATGGTCGATATCTAATTTGTGGAAGTGTGAGAAACCTGCGGCTTTTGCCATTGATTCGGCAGTTGTCGCAGAAAAGCCAAGTGTGCCCAGCCCAGCACCACCAGGTGCCGACATGGCAGACGACATGCATGACAAGACACTGATGCCATACATCAGGGGAGCCATTGGGTTCTTTTGCATGTTGAGTGCAAACGTGTCATGTGCTTTGATGTCGACGAGTAACC
>JBAXAW010000219.1:0-1816 GCA_037142305.1 Actinomycetota bacterium | reverse complement strand
GACTACGGATCAGAAGGTTGTCGGTTCGACTCCGGCCGAGCGCACCATTGCCAAAGGTGACAAACAGCGCCTCAACCGCTCTTTGTGTTTACCAAAGTCTGTAAGAAATAATATAAGTTGGTGGCACTCAGTCAAATGATCTGCTTTGTCGATTGGACCACAAAAGTTGATTGAAAGTATTGCTGCGGAAAATGCATACGAATTCTGGTGTCGAATTTATGTATACGTTACAAATCTTCAAAAATGAGCATCGAATAAAAATAGATACTTAGCAAAAAGATCTGTATGCGGTGTAAACGTCACAGGTGCGACTTATTCCTAATAGTCCTAGGCCCACGAACATGGGGGCATTCAAACTGCAGATAATGCCTGAAACTATCGCTTTACTTTTACTTGTCCATTGCAACTGATCAGATAAGCTATCAATCCATATTCCGAGACTGATAGCAAAAACAATATATGTGACGCAAAAAGCATCAATGTCTCCGGTTGGTCCGAGTTTTGCCATCAAAAAGAAAATATAAATTGAAAACCACACGAGACAAACACCTCGGATAACTGCGATTTTCTTTAAATCAACGCTAAACACGTTCGATTTAGGTAAAGCAAACTTTGTAAGACGGGCCAAGCCAAAAAGCACCAAAATAGATCCAAATACACCACCACCTATAAGAAGCATGTATCCCAAACCCTCTAAATGTGAGGAGGAAAGAACACTCGTCAAACCAAAAAATATGCTTCGCGAACCTGATGGTTGTCCACTCACACCACCATGTGTGTCAACACCGAGTTGTAGTGATGGAATTACGCTAGCAAAGTAATTTCGATTACCCAATGGCCAACTAATTTCAATCGCAAGCAAATATATTGCGATTGAGAAAAATAGATTCTTTATATTTGATTTGATGTCCATGGACCAAAGAGAAATCGCGAAGTATAAAATCGACAACGGTAAAAACCCCACATAAATTGCAGGCAGCAAACCCACTATGAATACCTCGGGAAGTGCTGGTCGCTCAGAATGCTCATCAAAAATCCGCAGTAAAACGAGGATGGCAATTGGGGCAATGAAAGGTTGGTATTCGTCGTAACCAGTTCCAAAAGTTATCCACATCGGAACAAAAAGTGGAAAAACATAGGCTGCTCGAGCTTTTGACTTAATGAGAACGAAAACTGAAGTTCCAAGGATAAGGAGTGTGCCTATGGTCTCAATAAAAATCTGGGGATCGACGGAGACGATAAATGATTCGATCAACCATCGGAACAATGACAATATGTAGACACCAAAGACCCATCTAGGGTTAGCAATTTGCTCAATCGGGCCAACCGAGTCGCGTAATTCCCCCGCATCTCCGTAACTTATGAAATTTGAATTCTTCAACCAAATGTCGATGATTCCAGAAATAGTCAGAAGAATGAAAAAAAGAATTGGAAGATACAAGCGGAAGCTTTTTAAAGGCCTGAGAAGTGCGTAATAAACACTAATGAAAATAACCGCTGCAACGAGCAGTGACATTAAAAAGAAACTTGAAAACCCATCAATTACTGTGCTTTTTACGCCAAATCTGGAGATCCGAAATTGGTAAATACCGAAACTCTCGCAGAGAATCGCAAGTAGGAGAAAAACTAGAACACGAATAAAAAGCCGAGATTTTTTGTCAGCGTTTAAAAATTGCATACCCATAATGACTCTACCTTAGAAATTTTGTTAACTAGAGCGATAAACAGGTCTAAGAATCAGCTGATCAAGCAGCTTTTGCCAAATACGCATCTTCATCTCCGCCAATGTAGGCAGGCTGTTTGTTTCTCCATATAT
>JBAXAW010000218.1:0-1847 GCA_037142305.1 Actinomycetota bacterium | reverse complement strand
ACGAGTGTTTCGGTCAGTGAAGCATGGTGCTTCATTAAATATTCGATCTCTCGTCGAAGCGCGTCGGCTTGATCTGACATAACTGCAACGTTTCCGCGTTGAGTCGTTAGATCGGTTTCGACTGCGAATAACTCGTGTGATTGAACAGCCATCTCAAGACCAATTTTCTCGACGTCTTCGCGCTTTGAAACTAGCGAGGCATTAGATGTGAGTAAATTTTGCTGTGATTGACGAAGTTCATCGGCGAGATCTGTGAGCGAATCTTTAGCCATGTCAATTTCGGCGATTA
The DNA here is from genome assembly GCA_037142305.1 of Actinomycetota bacterium. Lineage (GTDB taxonomy): Bacteria > Actinomycetota > Acidimicrobiia > Acidimicrobiales > Ilumatobacteraceae > BACL27. The sequence continues at coordinate 1,558 of JBAXAW010000218.1, read as the reverse complement.
GATAGTTTTTTTCGGTCGGCAAATCAACCGCAGACATATTGCCACCCTCATGAGCCTTCGATATCGGCGTCATTGAAAAATTGTTCTTCGCAAGATCAACTGATCCATCGGTTGAAATACCGAAACCAAGCACACGCGACGACGAAATATGTTCGCTGTCAAGCATCGTTCGCAGATCACTCGCGCCTTGCGCTGCATCGCCGACGAGAACGAGAGTGCCTACAAGATTTGCCGACTCGGCAGCATGTCGAAACACCAACCGACCAGATGCTTGCCAAATGTTCAAAGTCGCCGGTGAACTATCTTCGAGTTCTACACACATCCACCATCTGAAACTTTTTTCAGCAATACCACTTGCCGAAATTGCCTTCATCGGAAGTCGTATCTCCGAAAATATTTTGCGCATCTCACGCTCTGAAGTGACATGGTCAGGTACACAAGAATTTACGATGACTAAGTCAACAATTTCGACTGACTCCATTGAAGTAATCTTCTCGACAAGATTCTTAGTTGAACCCGATTGCGGCGACCAGTCAATTAAAACTGAATCTTCTGAACGATGCGGCCGTAGCTTTTTGAGCTCATCCATCAACACCGAACTATTTCCAAGAACAATCAGACGATTGTCTGCAAAATTTGGGTTTCGTACTTGAGATTTTCCGTTTTCTGGTTCTGGGCCAGGTACCCCAAGTAGGCGATTTAAACTCATTTGTCTATTTTAGTGAGCCTAATCCCAAGTCTTTCGCGCCAAGCGGCGACCGTCCAACGGGTTACGTTGAGTTTTCGAGCGGCTGCCGAGTTTGAAACACCCTGCAATGCAACTAACTGAATCAATAGCGATTGATAACGGCGCAAACGGCTGGGCAAAACCCCAGATTTTAAAAGCAGTGGAATAGCAACTTCGGCTGTCATCTTGTTGATTGCGAGTAGTTCAACAATGCCTATCTTGGCAAGTTCTTCTGCGCTTGTAACAAACGATGGATTTAAACTTTTAGAAAGCCAACTTTTTCGCTTTTCTTGATTGGCACACGGTGAGCAAAGTTTCTCTAAATTGTGACCGGCCAAGAAGCATGCGCACTTTTCACATTTTCTCTCGACTAGTTTCGGTGTCACTAGCCGCGACGGGCGGGCATTCATTTCAAACTTCTACTGATGCATCTTGAGAATACAGTTCGGCAAAAATTTCAGCCGTGTCGAAATCGTCAACTGCATTCATCAAACTTAAAATATAAGGCTGAAGTTGTTTTTCGAGTCTGGCTGGCAAAATATTTGCGCGAGGCAGACTCATCCACTCAATGACCAGATTTCGAATATCCTCAGGAAGTTCATTTTCGAGCCAGTTTTTAATTTTCTGCTTGACCATCTGTTGCTCAACTTCGTCTTCAACCGATAACTGTTCGCTCAACGAGTCGGGAACGCTCGAAACCTCACGTGGATGCCAACTCACGAGCAACTCGTTTGCGAGTTCTGCCTGACCTTCTGCAATTACTAGTGCGATTCGTTCGCGATCTTGAATTGTGATTGGGCTCTGTTGCTTTGTCTCTTCGGCAATACATGC
>JBAXAW010000217.1:0-1875 GCA_037142305.1 Actinomycetota bacterium | reverse complement strand
CGCGGCAAATCTTTAGTACGACTCGTCACTTCGCTAAATGTCCCCTCGTCAACTATCTGGGCATTCTCAAGTCGGTACAGACGATCACAATATTCCACAGTGCTCAGGCGGTGAGCCACAATGATCACCGTCTTGTCGCCCTGCAGCGCTTGGACTGCCTGCATCACACCATGTTCAGTTTCTGTATCGAGAGAGCTCGTTGCTTCGTCGAGCACCAAAACATCAGGGTTGTTGTAAAGGGCACGAGCGATTCCAATGCGCTGACGTTGTCCACCCGACAAACGCACTCCGCGTTCACCAACAACTGTTTCCATTCCGTCAGGAAGGCTTGCCACAAACTCTTCAAGTTGTGCAGAACGAATTGCCGACTTCACTGCGTCATCATCAATCTTGTCTTTTGGTAATCCAAAAGCAACGTTGCGTCGCAATGTGTCGTCTGTCAAAAATATTGATTGCGGCACATAACCGATTTGGTCTTGCCAAGCTCGCAAGTTGTGATGAATATCATTTCCATCTATCCGCACTCGGCCAGATGTAGGTTCAAGAAGGCCAAGCAAAATATCGACGAGAGTACTTTTTCCCGAACCACTCGATCCGATAAGCCCAACAGCCTCTCCACGACGAATAGAGATTGATACATTATTTAGCGCATCTCGTGTAGTCCTTGCATACGAGAAACTTAGGCCTTCAATATCGATACGGTCCAGAAGTTTTCTACTCTTTGGATCAGGTGCAGTTGCGGGAATCGGCAATGCCAAGTCGACATAGAGGTTGTCCACAATCGGACGATTGATGTTGATCGACATAAAACTATTAATCACTTGGCTGAGAGATGGAAGTAATCGAAATGCGGCAGCACCGAACAGGGACAGCACCGGCAAGATGTCGCCTACTGCTTTATTTGAAAGAACCATCAAACTCACGAGCAGACCCAGACAAATAATTGTTAAAAGTTCCATGCTGAACCTTGGAAGCGTTTGCGCTACGGCGTACCTGCGCTGCACATATGCGTTTCCCGCCAAGTCACTGTTATAGCCGGCAATAAAATAATCTTCGCGACCAAGAATTTTTATGTCTTTAACTCCACTAAATCCTTGTTGCAGATGCTGAATGATTGATCCCTTGTAATAGTTTTGTGCTTCGCCCCATTTAGCAATTCGTCGTGAAGTAATACGACGAAAAATAATCGAAAACGACCCAAAGACAACGATTGCCGAAAGTGAACCAACCGGCTCCAGCACCAGCATAAGAACAAATAACCCACCAGAAACCAAAAACTCAGAAGCGATTAACAGCAATGGATCAATCACACCGCCCATCAAACTCGCACTACTTTGCGAATTTCTTATCATGATTGCCGAATTACGCTCTAAATGAAATGGGTATGGTTGCCTTAAGTAGTTTTCATACAGATCTTGAGCGATTCTCATTGTGACTGCATTTGAAAAACCACGTTGCACCCAGGTTTTCCAGATCAAAAAAATTGTTTTCAGAAAATAAACGCCGACCAATAATCCCATTGCGCCAAGCACATACTGAGTTGTTGTCAGATCGCCAAATAAACTATGGACTATCGGAATCCGATGGATGTAGTCAGGGTTTACGAGTAGGCCAACAATGGGAACAACAAGCCCCAAGCTAAACATTTCAAGAACTGTTCCTAGAAGCATTAAGACAAAGATCATGCCCAAACCACGACGCTCAGGTTTCTTCAACATGCGCCAAATCATTTGATCGGCTCTCAATGTTTCGGTGTCACCCACCAATTGACTGCTGTGTTCCATCAACCGAAGTTCCGTTCCAAACTGTCGTTGTGCATGACTAGTAGCGGCGGCCGGATTCGAACCGGCGACCTTCCGATTATGAGCCGGATGC
>JBAXAW010000216.1:0-1888 GCA_037142305.1 Actinomycetota bacterium | reverse complement strand
CGCACTGCAAGAATCTTTCCGTCTTTGCGAAGCGCAAGCTCTCCCTTTAGATAAACGTCACGACCAAAACCTGTTGAGATTAAGTTGCCGGTCTTGTCTTCGATCCACTTCACAGGCTTTTCAAGCAAAATTGATGCAAGAATCGACATTACATATCCTGGATAAACCGGAACTTTGTTTCCAAAGCCGCCGCCCAAGTCTGGTGAAATGATACGAATCATATGCTCGGGTAATTCTGCAACTAGAGCAACTGCGGCACGAATAATGTGCGGTGCCTGAGTTGTCATATATACGGTCAACTTTGAAGTTGAACGATCGAAGTCGGCGATTGATCCACAAGTTTCGATTGGTGATGGGTGCGAACGCGGGTAATGAAGTTCTAACTTCGATACCTTGTCGGCACTCGCAAACGCTTTATCGGTCGCGGCTTTGTCGCCAACTTGCCAATCGAAAACAACATTGTCTTTCTGATTTTCTTTATCGTCTCGAATCAGTGGCGCGCCAGGTGCAAGTGCTTGCATCGGGTTGACTATCGGCGTGAGTGGTTCGTAATCAACGACGATCGCTTCGCAACCATCTTTCGCGATATAGGGGTCATCGGCGATAACGCAGGCAACTTCTTGTCCTTGAAAACGAACTTTGTCTGTTGCTAAAACTGCTTGCGTATCGTAAGACAAAGTTGGCATCCACGCAAGGTTTCTTGCCGCCATCATTTCACCAGTTAAAACAAGACGAACACCAGGTATCGCCCACGCTGCACTTACGTCGATTGACTTTATTCGCGCATGCGCTAGTGGGCTGCGAAGAATCTCCATGTGCAACATTCCTGGCAAGACCACATCGTCGACGTAGTTTCCTTTGCCGCGGATGAATCGATTATCTTCAACACGACGGCGGCTTGCGCCCATTCCGCCGATCTTGATCTCATCAAGACTCATTTAGTGTTCCTCCTCATTTGCCGGCCTGTGCTCTCATCTTCTCGGCTGCCCAAAGAACAGCTTTAACAATGTTTTGATATCCAGTGCAACGACAAAGGTTGCCTGAAAGTGCCCAACGAATTTCATCTTCAGTTGGATTTGGATTCTCATCAAGTAATGCTTTTGCCGAGAGCATCATTCCTGGCGTGCAAAAACCGCATTGCAAACCGTGCTCGTCTTTGAATCCTTCTTGAATCGGATCAAGTTCACTTGCTGTGGCCAGACCTTCAACAGTCATCACGTCATGACCGTCGGCTTGTACCGCAAGCATTGTGCAACTTTTGGCTGGTTTGCCATCAAGTAGAACTGTGCAAGCGCCGCAGTTTGTTGTATCGCAACCAACGTGTGTGCCAGTTAGACGAAGACCTTGGCGAATGAAGTGCGCAAGCAATAATCGTGGCTCAACATCAGCAGTGCGGTTGACACCATTAACTCTGATTGATACTCGACGAACCGGCACTTCGCCCGGTAGGTCACCTCTAACTTCTTCATAAAGACTTGTCATCTCATGCCGCCTTAGTTTTTGTTGAATTTATTTCTGTAAGAATTCGCGCCACGAATGTGCGTACAACTTGTTTTTTGTAAGCAGCGCTTCCGCGATGATCACTTCGCGGTTGAGCAGCCTGAGCGGCAAGATCAGCGGCTCGTTCAATTGCTTCACTTGTTAATGGCGAGCCGACAAGAGACTGTGCAGCATCATTTGCATTGACTGTTGAACTACCGACACCGGTTAAACCGATTCCGGCACGAATGACATTTGCGCCAGAAAGTTCAAGTGCAACAGCAACGCCAGCAGTTGCAAAATCTCCGATGCGACGCTCAAGCTTCAAATATCCACCGAAACGAATTCCTTTTGTTGCCGGAATAATTGCCTCAATTGCAATTTCGTTACTTGCAAGCACATTTTGAAA
>JBAXAW010000215.1:0-1932 GCA_037142305.1 Actinomycetota bacterium | reverse complement strand
CTTGACGGTGTAGTCGTCAAGCTTCCATTTATTGCAAAGAAATAGCGTAAGACTCGAGCGGTTCGCACGAGCAAACCAAATTTCTATCTCCAAACGCAGCATCAATTCTCGAGACCGGTACAAAATATCCGCGACCATGCATTGCCGAAATTGGGTACGCCGCTTGTTGTTGCGAATACTTATGGATCCACCGCGCACAAAGGTCTTCAACCGTGTGTGGTGCATTATGTAACGGTGATTCGTCATGCGAAATGACTCCTGTGGCGATTTGTTGTATCTCGGCGTGAATTGCAATCATCGCGTTACAGAATCTGTCTATCTCGGTGATTGTTTCGCTTTCAGTTGGCTCAACCATGAATGTTCCTGAAACCGGAAAGCTCATCGTTGGCGCGTGAAACCCAAAATCCATTAGTCGCTTGGCAATGTCATCGTTAGTAACGCCAGTTATTTTCGTAATTTCACGAATATCTAAAATACATTCGTGTGCAACGAAGCCACCTTCGCCTCGATACAGCACTGGATAAAAAGCATCCAACCGGCTAGCAATATAGTTCGCACTTAAAATTGCGTGCATAGTCGCGCTTCGTAAACCTTTCGCACCCATCAACTTTATGTAAACCCAAGAGATCGGCAAAATAGACGCTGAGCCGTTTGGCGCAGCGGCGACTGCGCCAACTTTATTTTCGTCGAGTAACGAAAGTGGGTGAGATGGCAAAAACTCTGCAAGATGCTTTTTGACACCGACTGGTCCGACGCCCGGGCCACCGCCGCCGTGAGGGATGCAAAATGTCTTATGCAGATTCAAATGGCTCACATCTGCGCCAAAGTGACCAGGCTGTGCAACCCCAACTAATGCATTCAGGTTCGCCCCGTCTACATAGACCTGTCCTCCATATGAATGTACCAATTCGCAAATATCTGTAACTTTCTGTTCGAATACACCGTGAGTTGATGGGTAGGTGATCATTAGTGCAGCGAGTTTGTTACTTGCTAACTCGCACTTGGTTTGCAGATCAATTAAATCAACATTGCCTTTGTCATCACAGGCAACGACGACAACGGTCATGCCCGCCATCACAGCGCTAGCTGCATTTGTGCCGTGTGCACTGCTTGGTATTAAACAGATAACTCTCTGGGCGTCGTTGCGACTGAGGTGGTAAGCACGAATCGCTAGGAGGCCCGCAAGTTCACCTTGGCTTCCGGCATTGGGCTGCAAACTTATTGCGTTGTATCCAGTTATTTCAATCAGCATCGCTGAAAGTTCATCTACCAATTGTGTGTAACCTGCGATATCAGCAGCGGGTGCAAACGGATGAATGTTGGCGAATTCTGGCCATGTAATTGGAATCATTTCTGTAGTCGCGTTTAGTTTCATCGTGCATGATCCAAGCGGGATCATTGTTCGATCGAGAGCTAAATCCTTATCCGCCAAGCGTCGCAAGTAGCGCAGCATTTCGTGCTCGGTTCGGTATTTACTGAAAGTTGACTGTGTGAGAAAATCATCACTGCGCCGCATTACTTGGGTAATACCTAATTCGCATTGGCTATCTAACTGTGGGACATTCTCATCTAACTTAAAAACATCAAACAATTTTTCAATTAACTCTAAATTGCTAGTTTCATCAAAACTGATTCCAACAGAAGTGGCGTCAATGTTGCGTAGTAAAATATTGTGTGCCAACGCTCGTTGGTGAACCTCGACACTTGATTTCACTCGAACGACGATGGTGTCAAACCAAGTTGCGTTAACAACCTCAATATTTGATTTCCGAAGCCCAGCAACGCAAATTGATGTGAGACGGTGTACTCGCTCGGCGATTTGTTCAAGTCCTTCACGGCCATGCCAAACTGCATAGAAACTAGCAATGTTTGCGAGCAGCGCTTGCGCCGTACAAATACTTGATGTTGCTTTTTCGCGGCGGATGTGTTGCT
>JBAXAW010000214.1:0-1936 GCA_037142305.1 Actinomycetota bacterium | reverse complement strand
AATTCGGCCCAGAGTCACGAAACCAAGCGTCATCAATTTCGAGTGCGACAACATCCACATTTTCTGCACAGACAGCCCTTGCCGCAGATTTGTCGCGTGGATTTACAATCATCGTCACGGGTTCGTAACCCGAAATCGTATTTGCTAAAGCGGCGTGTGCAGTTTGTGCTTCAGCAAGACGCAGACCGTAAATCTCGCTTCTTGCTGGCCAACAAATAACAGTTCGTTCATGCCGAGCAAACTCGGCGGGCATGCTCACGCTTCAAAGCCATCTAAAGTCATTAACGGCCTATACAACTCAGGTCGCCGATCACGAAATAATCCCCAAAAAGTTCGAGCAAGTTTCTGTGCTTCGATATCAAAAGTAGCCAGCAATACAGTTTCTTCAGTTCGATTTGCTTCAGCAACTTTTGCTCCAGTTGCATCACAGATAAACGAACATCCGTAAAAAGTAATTTCTGTCGCACGACCAACTTCGCGCCCTGTGCGATTAGCGGCCATAACTGGCGTTAAGTTGCTTGCCGCGTGACCTTGCATCGCTCGTTGCCAATGACCAGAAGAATCAAGTTCAGGATTTGATGGCTCGCTACCGATAGCTGTCGGATACAACAAAATTTCTGCACCACGCAACGCCATCACCCGCGCAGCTTCTGGAAACCACTGATCCCAACAGATACCAACACCAATTTTTGCATACTTAGTTTGCCAAACTTTGAAACCCGTGTCACCAGGACTGAAATAAAACTTCTCGTTATAACCCGGCCCATCAGGAATATGGCTCTTGCGATATGTGCCAAGCACTTTGCCGTCGGCATCAACTATCGCAACCGAATTAAATAGCGAGTTGTTAGCCCGCTCATAAACGCTGATTGGCAAAACAACGCTGAGTTCTTTTGCAACTTTGGCAAAGTGTGCCACCGTCGGGTGCGAAGACATCTCAATCGCACGATTCAGGTCTTGCGTTGTCTGGTCTTTGCAAAAATAATGACCCTCAAATAATTCTGGGATCAAAATAATTTGTGCGCCCTGCTTTGCCGCATTTCGCACAAGTCGTTCGGCTGTAACAATGTTCGCAGCAACTTCAGTCGACATCGACATCTGCAATGCAGCGACAGTAACTTTCGCCATACTTATTTGGCGAGCTGATCTTTGATTGCTGCCACAACTTCTGCTGAGTCGGGTGTTGTTTGCGGCTTAAACCTAGAAACAACTGCGCCATCTCGACTCACCAAAAACTTTTCAAAGTTCCAGCGAATGTCGCCCGAATATCCTTCGTCGTCTGCAACTTGCGTAAGCGCTTGGTATAAAGCGTGACGGTCTGCGCCGTTAACTTCAATTTTTTCAGAAATCGGAAAAGTAACGCCATAATTCGTCGAACAAAAAGTCTCAATCTCGCTGGCCGAGCCTGGTTCTTGAGCGCCGAACTGGTTGCAAGGCACACCCACCACGTTGAAACCCTTTGCCGAAAATTCTTTTTGCAACGCCTCAAGAGCCGCATATTGCGGAGTCAAACCGCACTTGGAGGCGACGTTGACCACGAGCGTTACTGAGCCCTTAATTGAATTCAGAAGATCTTTCTCGCCAGTCAAACCAGCAATTTTTGTGTCATACACCGACATTTTGTCTCATTTCTACTTGGGTTATTTCTCGTGTGGCAAGGCTACTCATAAACCTGATACACAACACAGGTGCCTAGAACACAATTTGACGCCAGTTTTTTTAAACGCTTTTATTCAACGACGCCTATGCATTCGCGTCGCAAGATTGAAACACTCGCCTCTGGTGTGCATCAATTTTGTAGTTGGTGGGATATTCAAGTGCGCTCAGTTTTAGATGTTGGCGCGGGCGTCGGATATTGGAGTGACTGGTACCGTAAAAATTACGAACGCACGAAAGTGGTTTCAGTAGATGTCAGCGAACACGCATGCAACAAATA
>JBAXAW010000213.1:0-1952 GCA_037142305.1 Actinomycetota bacterium | reverse complement strand
AGCCATTTATCCTCGTGCGATCGCGTAAAACTTGCGTAACTAAATTTTAGTCAAGTCTAATAGGGCTTCTTGCCACGAAATTGTCTCATCAACTTTAAGCAAGTCCTTAGTTAGTTCGTTATCTGCGATGTAAACATCACCAATTTCATGTTGATCATTCACAATGACTTTCGCCGAAAATTGCTCCGCAATAAATTCGGCAAGATCAAGCATTGTCACTGCCGCAGAACTGCCAATTGAAAGCATTGGCAACTTCGTATCCGCTTGCAACGCGGCTACAAGCCAGTTTGCCATATCATGCGCCGACAAATAACTTCGAACTGTCATCGGATCACCTGTGAGGGAAATAACTCCAGAAGACTTTGCCATTGAAATAAACGATGGGACCGCGTAGTGAATCTTTTCGCGAATGTGTTCACCAATGAATGAATAAAGTCTTGCTATTTGAAGATCAAATTTTTTGTCACCTTGAGCCTGCCGCAATAGTCGCTCTGCTTCCAGTCGCCCTTCAACAAAATTTGCCTTGGACCATTTTTCATTTCGTGCACTGTTTGCCTGGCTACTAGCATGCCCATCAGGAATTATCGGAACATACCCAAAACACGCTCCAGAACTTGCGTGCACTACAGACGGCGGCTGCGAAAGTGTTTCACACCACTCAATAAGTCGTCGTGTGAATATAACGAAATCGTCCGACGCTTTTTGGCTGTAAGCATTTTCTGAGCCGTCTGCAGCAAGTTGCAACACATGAGTTACTGAATTATCAAACTTCCATTGATCTAAGAGATCAGCCTGAACATGTTTGATTTTAAGATTCTTCGCAACTACATCATTTAAATCTTCAATCTCACTTCGTGACACAACAGTAATTAATTCAGGTCTTTGATTTAGCGAAATTGTAGAGAGAAAATCAACGACGCTACGACCGACGAAACCAGACGCGCCAGTAATTAGTAAGTGTTTAATTTGAACTATTCAACAAGATTAGTAGAAAGCACCCTTAAATTAATATTTTTTATTAATCACTTCGGCAATAATGAAATTCGGTCTGTTCTTAACTTCAGAGTGAATCATCGCCACATATTCAGCGAGTATGCCAATCATAAAAGAAAGCAAACCGAAGAAAAATAAAATAATAGTTACGATTGTCGCAAAACCAGCAAACGGTGTACCAATAATAAATTTAAGAATCGCAAAAATCACCATTGTTCCGAGTGCGATTCCTGAGCAGCCGATTCCGAACCAGGTAATAAACCTGAGTGGAACATCTGAAAAAGATAGGATTCCGTGCTTCGCAAGTCGCAATACAGTTGTTAACTTTGCTTTAGATTCGCCGCCGAAACGGGCTGGCCGTGGCCGGCTAATGCCAAAAGATTTAAAGCCAACCCATGCAAATAGCCCGCGAACAAAGCGGTTACTTTCATTCATAGATCTGACCGCTTCATAAACTTTTCGATCAACTAATCGAAAGTCACTAACCCCTTTTGGAATTAACCCACCAGTCAGTCGATCGGCGACAAAGTAAAACATTCGAGAGTTGATTCGTCTGAAAAAACCACTTGTTTCTCGTTTCTCGACAATCATGTAAATATTTTCAAATCCTTCTTCCCATTTTTTTGCAAATTCAATTATCAATTCAGGAGGATCTTGTAGGTCGGCAGTCATAATCACACATGCGTCGCCTGTCGCTAGTTCAAGCCCTGCAGTTACGCCTCCGTCCATTCCAAAATTTCTAGACAAACGAATCGGTTTGAATCGCTTATCAGTCGCGGCAATTTTTTGAAGCAACGACCAAGTTTTGTCTCTGGACCCATTTTCGACAATCAACACTTCAAACTGATATTTTTTAAGTTTGTCCATTACCTTCGTTAATTGTCGTGCTAGTTCGTTAACACAGTCTTCTTCGTTATAAGCCGGAATGACAATTGAAATTAACTTTTTACTTGTGGTCA
>JBAXAW010000212.1:0-1960 GCA_037142305.1 Actinomycetota bacterium | reverse complement strand
CATGAAGGCGACCCGTTTACCAATGGAAAGAGATTCGTAGCCGATTGTGCTGTCAATAGTGACTACCAACCCTGTCGCATCAATTGCGTCATAAGTGCTTGAGCCGTTTTCACGAACTAAGAAGTTTGGTTTTTTAGGTTGGAGAATGCTTTCGAAAAATTCACGCTCGTAGGTGTGTGTTTGATCTCGTTTTCCACAGATTACGAGTCGTAGTTCATTTTCCTCACAATATTTGTCTAGTGCTCGAACGATTTGTCTTTCTGCTTCAAAAAATTCCGAAATTGTGGTTCCTTGCTGCCCGAAGTAGACCTTGACTGAGCTGCCCTCTAATGTAAATGCTTGCAATTGAGAAACGAATACGACATCAGACGTCATTGCATGAGGCATATTTTTTTCACGAAAATTATTTTGGATACTTCCCGTAATGAGTGTTTTAGTATTGATATAGGTTGAAAACAATTTTGCTGAGGCAAGGCCAAAGACACAGATGTAATCACAAGTTAGAGAAATCTGTTTGGAAACTTCATTCAGTTGGTCTAGAAGTCCGCCTTGCGAATTGAACGAATAGTTATGTCGAAGTCCGTTCTGAACGGATACGAACTGCGGTCCCGAAACAAGGCTTTTGAGTGAATAGAAGGTCACGTCGTTGTCAATAAATGTAATCACGACTTTTGGTTGAACTGTCTTAATGAATTTGGCGCGGTACTTTGCGTGAGAGTTCTGAAATGAACACAGCATTTTAAGAACAATGAATATATTTATACGTTCAGGATCGAGAATCGAGACGTCGTTTGCATTAACAAAATTTGTCAGCGTATTAAAACCGTCTGCATGAATGAGCACAACGGGTCGTTGTTTTGGTGGCAACCAATCAATTTGACCTGAAAAAAAAATAGGTGTTGCACGTCGCAAGCTCCTCAACATCTCACAACCTTTACTATTGGATTACTGGACCCGTCGAAGTTTTGCCCGAATTGGTATTTCGCTGTCGTATACACGCTTGTTGCCATCGCCGAGAGCCAACTCGACTAATCGAATGTCTTGCACGAGCCTGGCAAGACCAGCAGGCTCGAGGCTCGCGGAGTGATCAGTGCCCCACATGCTTCTGTCAAGCGTGATGTGTCGCTCAATAAAGGTTGCGCCGAGGGCCACAGCGATAAGACTCAGTTTTAATCCTCGTTCATGACCCGAATAGCCAGCGGGGATGTCGTACCTTTGGCCGAGTGTGGCAATTGCACGAAGATTTAACTCGTTTGCTTCGCAGGGGTAAGTTGAAGTTGATTGAGCAATCGCAAGCGGTACATCTGTGAGTATTTTTACTGCTTTGTCAATCTCTTCCAAAGATGACATTCCAGTTGAAATAATTGTCGGTTTACCAGTTTTATTAATTGCGGCAAGAAGTTCGCCGTCGGTCAAACATGCAGAGGCAATTTTGTGACAAGGGGTTTCAAAGCTTTCAAGAAAATCGACAGATGGAACATCCCATGGAGAAGCAAACCAATCAATTCCGAGAGTTTTTGAGTAACTATCGATTTCATTAAATTCAGACTCTCCGAACTCAATGCGTTTCTTGTAATCAAAGTAAGACATCGTTCCCCACGGAGTTTCGCGCGGAATGTTTTTTTGCTCTTCTGGAACACATATTTCGGGAGTGCGTTTTTGAAACTTGACTGCATCACAACCCGACTGGGCGGCAACGTCCATCAGTTTCTTTGCGATGTCAATATCACCGTTGTGGTTGATGCCGATTTCGGCAATTACATAAACTGGGAAACCGATACCTATTTTTTTACCATTGATTTTAATTGGTTTTTGCATACTAAAACACACTAACCCAACGGTTTGGTTCGGCTGAGGAGAAGAGCATCTGCGAGTTCACGAACCGCTCCGTAGCCACCTTTGGCGTTCGTTTTCCACATAGTTGCAGTATCAACAGCGGGGTGTGCGTCAGCCGGCGCCA
>JBAXAW010000211.1:0-1993 GCA_037142305.1 Actinomycetota bacterium | reverse complement strand
CGTCTCATGAGCACTAGTCAACCAAACATCGAACTAGACCTCACGTCTCAGCCACTAATCAACGGATTAGTCGCCGAAGCTAGTGCAGGCACGGGCAAGACATATTCTGTCGCCGCACTTTTGGTTCGCAAGTTGGCGCTCAATGAAGACTTGCGGATAAGTGAAGTGCTCGTAACGACTTTTACGCGCACCGCTGCAGCCGAGTTACGCGACCGAATTCGCGGGGCGGCGATAAGTGTGCGCGATCAGTTGCGACAAAATATGGCGAACGATGACGATGAAATCGCAAAACACTTAATTAACAACTATCAACATGACTTGGCAGTGATGATTCAACGGCTTGATCGGGCGTTAGTTGAGTTTGATAGTGCGACTATTTCGACAATTCACAGCGTGTGTACAAAAATCTTGCACCTTGCTGGGGTCAGTTTGAGCAATGTCGGAGACGATGACATCACGAGTCGCGTAGTTGCTGAATCAGTTAATGACGCTGTCATCTCGCGTTCTGTAGTGGGTCTCAATGTTTCGCGCATTGACCCAAAAAAGATTGCAGAAGTTATTATCAAATTGTTAGCCGATCCGTTTACTCAGCCGTGGCTCGACCCCGAGCAGAACCCGTTTTCTGGTGGTCAACCATTATTTGAAGATGATCAGAAGTTTCTAGACGATTATCGCGCGATGATTCAAGAATGTAAAGCGCGAGTGCAAGACGCGACGATTAATCATCCAAGTTTTAATGATCTACTTAAACGTGCGCATGATGTAGTTACCGATTCTTCGCGGGCCGCGTTGATTGACGATATTCGTTCGCGATTTAAGTTGGCAATTGTTGATGAGGCGCAAGACACCGACAAGTTGCAGTGGGCGTTTTTTGATGCGCTGTTTCCGCCAGATCAAGTTGATCGAGCACTTATTGCAGTTGGCGACCCGAAACAAGCAATTTTTGGTTTTCGAGGTGCCGATGTGCGGGCCTTCGTGCTTCGTGGTGACCCAACAAAGAAGCGAACACTAACGACAAATCATCGTTCAGATAAGCCAGTTCTTGATGCGCTTAATGCTGCGTTAGATGGCGCAATGTTTGGTGATGGCATTAGTTATATCTCGGTTAACGCAAGTTCGAAAAATAGCAAGACGCGGTTTAGCCCGAGCGAAGCTGTTGAGTTTGTTGATGTCGGTGAGGTGACAAGTCAAAATCGACTCGATGTGCCGGCAGCACGAGTAGTGCACGAATTATTGACGCTCGGCAAACTAAAAATTGATGGCACAAGTCGTGATGTCGAACCGCGGGATATTTGCGTACTCGTACGCACCAAGGCAACTGGTCGGGCAATTGAGCGCAAACTTAAACAATTCAAGATTCCGGCTGTGAGCAATGGCACCGAATCGGTGATGGAAGGCGCAATGGCAAACCATTTGCGGTCGCTCTTTGAACTAATGGAGCGTCTCACCGATGTTGGGCGCACCCGCCGCGCTGCAGCGACTCCGTTTTTTGGTCTGTCGCTTCGTCACGAGAACGACCAAACTGATGTTCACATGCAAAAGGTTCAAAACCGAGTCAATGCATTGCGAACAATTCTGCAGAGCGATGGTGTTGCGGCCCTTGCCGGTGCGATTAGCGCTGACGAACAATTGATGACCGGGTTAACTAAGGGCTCATCAGGTGAGCGCTACATCACCGATTTTGCTCACGTCATGGATGTGTTGCATGTTGCAACACAAGGCAAAGCGACTTCTCCAACTTATGTTCTTGAGCAATTTATGGCGCTAATTGACACAGACTCAACTAGTGATTTAGTCAGCAGGCGAGTCGAGAGCGATGTCGATGCCGTGCAGATCATGACGATTCACAGCGCTAAAGGTTTGCAGTTTCCGTGTGTTGTGGTTGCCGACCTATGGAAGCCGTCTACTCAAACTCGTGGTGCACCGGTGTTTTATCTCGATGATCAACGCGTTGTTGACATTTCGCACGGTCTGACTAGAGCAACCGATGCTT
>JBAXAW010000210.1:0-2002 GCA_037142305.1 Actinomycetota bacterium | reverse complement strand
TTGAAACCGAATACGGAATTATTTTTAAGGGTGGTGATGTCAACCCAATTACCGCGTCATCAATAATCGTCAATGCTTACTCAATGGGTAATTCAGAACTCGTCGGTTGGGATTACATCGATGAACATCCAGGCAATGATGCGAGAGGGTATTCGCTCGATGACTATCTTTTTCCCGAATTCGAGACTCAACTTGTAAATACCGTGCTCACAAACGGAGCGCGCTATTACGTCGATCATGCTCACCCTGAAGTAAGCACTCCAGAGTGCAGAAATGCTCTAGAGGCCGTGCTGTTCGATCGTGCAGGAGAAGAAATTGTGCGCCGCAGTATGCAAGTAGCCAATGAGGGCTTGCCACCAGAGTCAGAGATAGTGCTGTACAAGAACAACTCTGATGGAAAAGGGAATAGCTACGGCTGTCACGAAAACTATCTCGTTTCAAGACAAACGCCATTTACAAACATTGCTCAACAGATAACAACACATTTTGTAAGTCGGCAGATATTTTGTGGTGCTGGCAAGGTTGGGGCTGAACACCGTGGTCTAACGGGAAAAAACGCAAAACCAAATCTTTTTCAGATCAGTCAACGTGCTGATTTTTTTGAAGAAGAAATTGGCTTAGAGACCACATTGAAAAGACCAATCGTCAACACTCGCGATGAGCCGCATTGCGATCCAGTCAAATATCGCCGACTACATGTGATAGCGGGTGACGCCAATATGAGCGAGGTAGCAACGTTTCTCAAAGTCGGAACGACTGCGATAGTGCTTGCGATGATCGAAGATGATGCTTTCCCCGCACACCTCGTGATCAAAGATCCCGTACGTGCGGTACGACAGGTGAGTCACGACCCAACCCTAAATACTGTTATTGAAATGATTGACGGTCGGCACCTCACTGCTGTGCAGATTCAAATCGAGATCATTGAGGCTGCGACAGACTATGCAATTCGGTTTGGTCTTGACTCGGTGGATGAACAAATCGGCAGTGATGTGCTCCAACGTTGGCGCAATGTGGTTTTTAGCTTGCAGTCAGATCCGTCAACTGTCGCAAATATCGTTGACTGGGTGGCTAAGAAAAGAATCATCGAAGGCTTTGCTCAACGCCACGGATTGCAAGCGACAGATCCGCGACTCAAGGCAATCGATTTGCAATACCACGATATGCGAGTTGAAAAATGTCTTGCACTACGTGCAGGGCTGGATGTGTTGTGTTTGCCGCAAGACGTGATGTGGTCGATGGTGCATCCGCCAAGTAGTACCCGCGCGTACTTTCGCGGAACTGTGTTGCAACGATGGCTCAGTGATGTGGTCGCAGCCAATTGGGACAGTGTGGTTTTCGACATTCCAAATCAAGGTCTGAAGCGAATTCCAATGCCCGAACCATTGCGCGGCACTCGCGAACTTGTGGGGGATTTGTTAAAAAGTTCTCTGAATCCTGTTGATCTGATTGCCAAGTTAGGTGACATGTTTTAACTTCTATTGGGCTGGAAGTTGGGTCTGTTTTTGGCTATGGTTCACACATGGCCGATCAAATAAAGAAATCTGCATCATCAAGAAAAGTGTCAGAATCGGCAAGCCGTTCTGAAACCTCTGCGAATAAAGACACGAAGAACCTCACAGCAGAACTTGACAGTTTGCTGGATGAGATTGATGAGGTGCTTGAATCTAATGCAGAAGAGTTTGTGAAGAGTTATGTGCAAAAAGGTGGGCAGTAGCCCTAACCTACAGTTGTATGTCGATGCCGATGTTTTCCTTTGAGCAGGATCCCGGTGCAAATTTTGGTGAACTTTTGAAGCGAGTGGGTCTGTCACCGTTTGGAGACTCGCTACCGTTCAATGAAATTCTCGTGCCGCATGCAACAACGTGTGTTGCTCTGCGCTGCGCCAACGGTGTGGTGATGGCCGGCGACAGACGAGCCACATCAGGAAACTTGATTAGTCACCGCGAGATGGAAAAAGTTGTGCAAGCCGACCAATTCAGCGGGGTTGCGATTGCAGGTG
>JBAXAW010000209.1:0-2009 GCA_037142305.1 Actinomycetota bacterium | reverse complement strand
CTCGAGACAAAAGTCGAAGTTTACGAAAAGATTATCCGCGATTTAATGAACACGATCGGCAACGTTCCTGTCACTTGGCTGACAGTCAATCGAAGAGATACCAAGGCGATCTTTGCAAGAAGTGTTACTTTCAATACTGTTCTCGTGAAACTCACCACCGAATATCCAAACTTGGTTTTATCAGATTGGTCTGCAGTAATTAACGACAATCCAAAATTAATGGCTTGGGATAAAGTTCACCTCACACCAACTGGCTATACAGTGCGCGCTAAGTCGTACCAGTCTTTGGCACGTGAAATATACGAGCGATATTGGATTGCGACCTTGCCGACCACTACAACCACTAGTTCAACCGTTGTTGCAACTACGTTGCCGGCGACGACTTTGCCGATCGAAACCACAACAACACTTGCGACACCTTCAACTATTGCCACAACCACGACAATCTCCGCAACAACTACGATCGCATCAACAACAACGCTGGCTGCAACGACAACTATTGCTGCAACCACTACAACCGTTAAGCCCACCCCCTAAAAATCAGGTAACTGTTTTAACCACTTGCAGCGGGCTGCATAAGTGTTGCTACTATTTGTTTTGTGATCAAATATTATAATAATGTTCCCGGGCTTGTAGACCCGCTAGAGCCCTATTCTTACGTTGTTTCAGCCGGGCAAACTCTTTACTTAGCCGGGCAAGTTGCACTCGATAAAAATGGTTTGATCGTCGGCACGACAATGCAAGAGCAGGCGACTCAAGTTTGGGAAAATATTCGGCTCGCACTCAACGCTGCTGGTTCAACTCTTGAAAATATCGTGAAAATTAATTATTTTTTACGCGACATTCGAGAACTCAATGACGAAATAGAAATCCGCAAAAAATTGTTTAAATCTAATAAGTTTCCAGCTGTAACCGCCGTTCAAGCTGCAGCTTTAGGTTTACCTGGCTTACTTCTAGAAGTTGACATCGTGGCGGTTGCTAATGACGCATGAAGAACTTGTAGAAATAGTTAAGTCAAAACTTGAGGCGGATTCAATTCTTCAGCCAGGTTTCGAGTTTGACATAATCGCTCAAGATTTCGCAGGGCGAATAGGGCTAGATCTAAGTCTCAACTCGCTCTTAAACGATACAGCTGTTAACGAACAGCCTCAATTTGATCCAAGTTGGATCTAATGATTTTAGATTCAATCAAAGACACTTCAAGAAAAATTCGTGATCGTGAAATTTCAGCAACTGAAATTGTCGTAGAACTAGTTCACGATGTGAATAAACGTGATCACATTCTTAACGCATTCGCTTCTTTCAATTCAGAACTTTTACTAGAAAATGCAAAACTTGCGGATAAACAATTATCTGAGGGTAAATACTCAGGACCACTTCATGGCATTCCAGTAGGCATAAAAGACATAATTAATGTTGCTGGATACCCAACACGATGTGGATCGGATCTGTACCCGAACCGAGTTCAAAATAGTGACGCGGCAGTCATTAATAATTTGAGAGCCGATGGAGCAATTTTCGCTGGCAAAACAACATCCCACGAACTTGCCTGTGGTGTGACTAGTCCCCCAGCATCAAATCCGTGGAACTCAAATTATGTACCAGGTGGTTCAAGCGGAGGCTCGGGAGTATCTGTCGCTTGCGGTTACGTTCGTGCTGCTTTAGGCAGTGACACTGGTGGGTCAATCAGAATCCCGGCATCTCTTTGTGGCGTTGTTGGTCTCAAACCTACGTATGGTCTCGTATCAACAAGTGGTGTCGAACCGTTATCTGTTTCGCTAGACCACCTAGGACCGATTACTGCCAGCGTTGAAGATTGCGCCTTGATTATGAATTCTCTAGTAAAAAAATCTGGAGTCGACTATACATCTGAGCTCAACAAGGGAATCGCCGGAATGCGCTTTGGCGTTTTGGCGGGTAAACCATTTTCTCCGATGCAACCGGATGTGCAACAAGCGTTTGAGAATGCAATAGATCATCTTCGCAACTTGGGTGCAACTTGCATCAAC
>JBAXAW010000208.1:0-2013 GCA_037142305.1 Actinomycetota bacterium | reverse complement strand
TCAATATCATGCTTCGAAAGCTGCACTTTCGCAGCTAGTCAGATATGGTTCGGTGCGTTTTGCTGCACGCAACTTACGCATAAATGGTTTAAGTCCTGGTTCATTTATCTTCAAACAGCGGGCAGCAGACTTTTACGCGAAAAATCCACAAATCGTCAAACGCGCCAACAATTTGATTCCATTATCCCGAATGGGGACTGTTAACGAAATTGCGAGCGTTGCGCTCTTTTTACTTAGTAAGCAAAGTAGCTATTTGAACGGGCAAATTTTAGAAGTGGATGGGGGGTTATCCAATCTTGACCAAGCATCACTTTCTAAACCAAATTAATATTTGTTTCCGAGCCAACCGCTTTCTGAAAACACTTCAATTAGTGGCCATACTTTAGCGAAAATAACTCCCGAGTCTCGGGCAGATGTGTTTTTATCTATGATCTGTTTAACATACTGCGGGGCGAAAATTAAACAAGTCTTAGCTTCTAGCGGATCTGTAAATATTTCTTCTCGGGAAACAGTTGGTATTCCAAATCCTGGGCTTTCAAGATTTTGACGGTACGGATCATCATCAATCAATGCCTTAAGGTATTCACCTATACCGAGTTGGTAGATGAAAGTAGTGGCGCCATCAGAAGTGCCATAGCCAACTATCCCGTCTGCAAATTTTTGCTCACAAAATTTGATCGCCGAGATTCGAGCATGGACAAAAGCACTTGATAATTTACCCCATGAAGACGAAATAAATAGCCCACTTGAAATCTCAAATGCCTTTGCATCAGATACTGATTGACCAACTTTGAACTTTGCGCCTTTGTGTTGAATCAGACATCGGATCGAACCACCTTTTGAAGAAATTCGTTGAACATCAAAAAGTTCGAGATCGTAAAGATCCAAAAATACGGTCAATGCGGTTACCGAAAAATAACTTAAATGTTCATGAACAAGAGTTTCAACAAGAAGATCGGAGACAATATCGGTCACGTAATTGGTCTCAATTGTCAAAACTCCGTCAGATGCCAGCACTTCAATAACGCCAGCCATAAAATCATTAAGGTCATCAACATTCGCAACGACAAAATTGGCAATGACAACTTTCGCCTTGCCATGTTTGCTAGCAATCTCACGACCAAGTTTTGAGTCAAAAAATTCAACTAACGTTGGTACGCCAAGTTTTTCTGCAGACTCAACCAAATTTAAAGCGGGATCAACTCCAAGACAGCGAAATCCCATTTCCACAAATGCTGATGCAAAGTTTCCATCATTACTGCCGATTTCAAGGACCAAGTCTTCTGGTAAAAGATTTACCATCTCAATTAATCTCGGTACAGAGTCTCGATACGACTTGCTTAAAACTTTATTAACTGCTGCAGGTCGAGTCAAACAATGCTTATAGTGTTCGCGATCAACAGCAGTTTCAGTCTGAAAATTATTACAAGAGTTGCAGCGGCTGATACCAAATGGAATTAGATTGGCCAACTTCGCAGAGCCACCTTTTGGTAAGTATTGGTCACCTAGCGGGCTCGGCCTCAAAGTTAAAACATTTTCAAGATCTGTTGACCCACATAGTCGACAAGTGTCTACATATCTGAAACTGTTTGGCATAATATGCAATGAATCTTACTGATTAAGTCACTAAGTCATTGCCCAAGATTTTGATATGAGTGGTACTCGAGGCTCG
Source organism: Actinomycetota bacterium (assembly GCA_037142305.1). Taxonomy (GTDB): domain Bacteria; phylum Actinomycetota; class Acidimicrobiia; order Acidimicrobiales; family Ilumatobacteraceae; genus BACL27. The sequence continues at coordinate 341 of JBAXAW010000208.1, read as the reverse complement.
AGTGTGACTAAGTTAGAGGGTGATGACGAACAAAGTGATTCTTGACCCGACGAGCGAAAAAAAGATGGCTTCGCGAGAACTGCTTGCGCGGCCAGCGAGTATCTCGGGTCAGACAATTGGTCTGCTTGATATTTCTAAAGCCCGTGGCGATGTGTTTTTGAACCAGCTTGAATCGCGACTCACAATAGCCGGGGCAAAGGTATTACGTTTTCGCAAGCCGACGTTCACCAAGCCAGCGCCAGTTGATTTGCGCCATGAAATCGCCACCAAATGCACGCTGGTGATTGAAGCGCTCGCCGATTGAGGCAGTTGCACGTCGTGCAGTGTGCACGACATCGTCG
>JBAXAW010000207.1:0-2018 GCA_037142305.1 Actinomycetota bacterium | reverse complement strand
ATTGCTGCACGCTCTTGCTTTGTTAAATCTTTTGGAACCACAACTTCAACTGTGACAATTAAATCTCCAGAATCGGAAGCATTTTGAATACCTTTGCCTTTAACTCGGTGACGCGAGCCAGACTGTGTCGCTGGTTTCAATTTCAAAGTCACTGGTTCACCATCGAGTGTCGGTACTTCAATATTTGCACCTAAAACGGCTTCAGAAAAACTGATTGGAAGTCGCAATGTCAGATTTTTGCCCTCGCGACCAAACAAATGATGTGCGACAACATTGCAAATTACAAACAGATCACCACTCAATCCATTATTACGACCTGGCGCGCCACGACCCTTAAGTCGAATTCGCTGGCCATTGTCTACACCAGCAGGAATTCGCACATTTACTTCTCGGGCGCGAACTTCGGTACCGATTCCCTTACAGCTTCGACACGGGTTTTCAATTGTTGAACCACGACCACTACATCTTGGGCACGCCGACGAAAATGCAAACGGACCCTGATCTTCTTCGACAACTCCGCGACCAGCACATTGTGTGCATCGTTTAGCAGAAGTACCAGGTTTAGCGCCCGAACCAGAACAAGTTTGACACTGAACTTCTGAAGTTAAATGCAATGACGTCGTGACTCCTCGAACAGCATCTACGAATTCAAGGGTTATCGAAGCTTCAACATCGTTGCCCCGTTGCGGGCCGGCAGCACCACGCGAACGAGACCCGCGACCACCAAACATTTGACCAATCAGGTCGCTGATGTCTTGTCCACCTGCGTCAAAATGTTGTGAACCAGAGCCGCCATGTCCGGAAAATGCTGAAGGCCCTGCACGTCGAACTTCGTCATATTCACGACGACGAGATTCGTCACCTAGAACGTCATACGCGGCAGAGATGTCCTTGAACTTTTCTTCAGCAGAAGCGTTATTTGGATTCGTATCAGGATGATATTTGCGAGCAAGTTTGCGATAAGTTTTTGTGATTTCTTTGGCTGGCGAATCTTTATTTATGCCGAGTACGGCGTAATAATCTTTTTCGAACCACTCTCGTTGTGCCGTCATCGCACGTCGCCTTGCTTTAACCCTTTACCTTGACCATGGCGGCGCGCAATACGCGGCCTTTCCAGCGATACCCAGTTCGCAAAACTTCGGTAACGATCGTTTCGCTGTTTTCAGTTTCTGCAGGTTCATGAACTACTGCCTCAGCCAGACTCGGATCAAACACTGTGTCTTGTAGTTCTAAGACTTCTAAGCCTTGCTTGTTCAAGACTGAAGTTAGCGAACTCAAAATCGGCTCAACACCATTTAAGTCGTGAGCTACAGCCGCTTCGCAGGCATCAAGCACCGCTAACAGGCCTTCAACTAATCGACCCGTGTTGCGATCGACTTCGTCAATTTGTTGCACTGCTGATCGCTTGCGATAATTTTCAAACTCTGCCTGAACACGCAAAGCCATATCTTTAAAATCATCGCGCTCTTTCGTGAGTTGCTCAATAAGAGATTCAATGCTCAGTTCTTCGCTGGGCGTTGCTTCCTCTTGTTGCTCGGGTGTCCCGGTTATTTCTTGAGCTATTTCATCAGCCAATTCTTCATCCATAATGATGCAAGACCCTGAGATTATTTCTCGTCGACGATTTCAGCATCAACAATGTCAGAGTCGTTTTCACCTGGTGCCTGCCCAGACGCAGATGTGCCCGCGGCATTCGTATCACGGGCCGCTGCTTCATAAAGTTTCTGACTGAAAGCTTGGCTGGCAGTCATAAGTTTTTCTGTCGCACTCTTGATTGTCTCGTTATCGCTACCGTTTAACGCAGCCCTAAGATCTGCAAGCGGTCCTTCAACTGCTGTTCTCTCTTCTTCGGAAAGTTTTTCACCTTGCTCTCGCAAAACTTTTTCAGTTTGGTAAACCAAAGAATCTGCATTATTGCGAACTTCTGCTTCTTCGCGACGTTTTTTATCTTCTTCTCCGTGTGCTTCGGCATCTTTGACCATCTTGTTGATGTCATCTTTTGACAGCGATGACTGACC
>JBAXAW010000206.1:0-2022 GCA_037142305.1 Actinomycetota bacterium | reverse complement strand
CTTGCAATTAAGTCTCCTCTTGAGTATTTGCCGATCACTTTATTTTCAATCGCAACATTATTGTGGGCATTTTATTCGTTATTAATTTTTTGGTTAATTTTTCGTGCCACGAATAGATACTCAATCGCAACTCTTGCAGGACTTCTGTTGATACTGGTGCCGTTACCAGGGCTCGGAATGCAAGGTGTTGTATGGAACTCATTTTGGCCAATGTTCACGGCGCTGACCGTAGTTGTTTGTTGCAGTACATACGGAACATCAAAATCTGCAACCATCGGACTGTCAATTCTCGCTTTCTTCACTGCTGCATCTAATCCAGTTACCGCGGTTTTACTTGTTCTTATAGTTTTCGACTATTGGCGTAATGAATTTTCTCGAAACAAGATTCTGCTTTTAGCTTCTGGTCTTTTCACAGGGTTGCTGTTCTCGTTGTATGTACAAGTCCGCCAAGAGCCCCAGTATCGCTATCTCGGGGACTGGACTCAAGAGCTGGCGCAGACGTCGCAAACATTTGGTTGGATTGAGGAGGCTGGCGGAAACAGAATTCGTGGTGTGCCAACGTTCGATATTTCTAATATCGTTCGCGGAATACCGGGCTCAATCAAATATTTTCTAACACAGATGGCCCCCGAGCCATTTGCATCAAGGTGGATTTTGACCGAATCTACACTTGGCAATCTGGTACATGTATTCCTATTGGTTGCATTATTTTTCGTAGTTCCAATGGGCGCAGTCTTGTTACTGCGCCGCCGAAACCCAGATTCGCGCGTACCTCAAATTGTGTTACGCCTGTTTGTCATTTTTGTACTCGTTGAAGCCCTACAGATTTATTTAATTGGTGGAGTAGTTCAGACGCGCCAGTTACTTTTCGCGCCGATTTGTTGCTATTGGCTTGCAGTTTTTTTGTTGTTGCCACAGACATTGAAAACAAAACTGAAGCCTGAATTCGCAAATTCAATTGGCGTTGTGTCGCTGTTGCTGGTTTTTGGGATTCTCACAAAACAAAACTTTCGAGATCCTCTTGATGTAAAGTTTCCGCTAGTTGGAAACGGGCGTTACGAAGAAAAAGAATTGTGGCGCCCAGCGTTAAAAATCGCGCGCGATAAGTGTGACACTTTGCTACCTGATGAAATAATAATTATTTCTCAGAAAACTGATATTTGGGTGGATGCACCCGTTGTAGTGAAGTGTAAATTTATTGCTAAGTAGTCGAGTCGGGTCTACTTGTTAGCCATGCTCCAAAAATAACAATCAACATTCCGACTAGCGATAGTGAAAGTACTTTTTCATCATTAAATAGAACGCCAAGCAAAGTGCCAACTATTGGGGTGAAATAAGTCGGGATCATTGCCCGAACTGTTCCAGTGCGTGTCAACAGTGTGCCAAACAACAAGAATGCAATGCCCGAACCTAGTGCACCCAGCACAAATGTTGCTCCGAATAACGCAAGGGTGAATGTTGTAGTTCTAAGTGCATACAGGCCAAGAGGTGCAGATAAAACAGTTGAAATCGAAACAACTCTGAGCATCAAGGTTGCGGGCGAGTAAATCGCCTGAAGCGGCCGGGCTATATTCAGCGCAACCGCATAACACATCAATGCGGCCAGTAAGTAAAAAATACCTTTAGTGTCGGCAGATGTGCCGTCACTAATTGATGGCACAGCAATCAACACGATCCCGAGAAATCCGACCAGAACCGCAACGATGCGCTGAGCAGTCGGTTTAGTTCGCATCCAAACCGAAGTCACAACGATCACAGCAACAGGTAGTGCGCCGTTCATCATTCCGGCAATGCTGCTAGCGACAGTACGCTCGGCAATTGGAAACAAGAAAAACGGCAACGACATCCAAATCAGACCTAGAACCCATATTTTGGGCCAATGTTCGCGCGCAATTTTGTCTCGCGAACCAGGCACGATGAATAGCGCGACCATCCCAAAAAAAGATCGTCCAAAAGGGACAAAACTCGTCGGTGCATAGCGAATAATAATGTCGATTAACAAAAACGAAGATCCCCACGTAA
>JBAXAW010000205.1:0-2026 GCA_037142305.1 Actinomycetota bacterium | reverse complement strand
AAAACGCACTGAGCCGAAACGTACAAGCTGCGAAAGAGCGGCCTTAGAGGCATGATATTGAAAATTTTGGTCGGCGAGTACGAGATGGGCGCCTGGTGAAGTGACTAGCAGTACGGTGCATTCGTTATCCCGGGCGCGCGCTGCCAAAGCTTCTAGAATCTCAAATGGAGTGTAAACCTCAACCGCGTATTGCTTTAATGGCGCCGGTACTTCGCTGCGGTACCTGTGAGCAAAAGCAACTGCATCAAGCCCACCAGTCTGCGAGTCTATTTTTACAGCTAAATCAATTGATTTGACAGAATCTTCTAAATCGCACTCATGAACTTCAACACAATCATTTTCTTTAGCGAGTTTTGTGATTGTGTCATCAAGTACGCGGGTAACTAAATGTACTTCATGACCTGCGCCAGCAAGTTGTTTGCAAATCTCAAGGGCAATTGGTGATCGTCCACCGTAAACGAGAGCACTCATGTCAGTGGCTCAAGTTGACTAATTCAGCGGCTGGGAGTGGTTGGATGACTGCACCTGGGTATTTGAGTTTTCTTAGGCGCTTTTTTATCAAGCGATCATGTTGCCAAGCCATGATAATTACGGTATCGAATTTGTCGTCCACGACTTTTTGCGGACTGATAACTGACAGTCCACTACCCGGTGCAAATTTTCCTTGGCGACGTGGATTGTCATCAGTTAGAACTTTAATTCGGTCAACTAAGTCAAACTGATAAATCAATGTCGTAACACTGTGACTGACCCCGTAGCCTACGATTTTTTCAGCTTTTATTTGATCCAAAAACTTGTGCGTAAGGTTTTGTGCCTGCTTTATTCGGTCGTTGATGGATTCATACCATCTCAAGGTTCGGATTCCGACCCATTCTTCGTATTGAGCGAGTCTGTCAACATCTCCACTCATGGAAGTGCGAGAGCTTTTTGTCCGAAAAATTGCTTGCAATGAACCGCCTTTTAGTCCGACTCTGCAAATATTTACAAGGTCGAGCCCAAACTTTTCGCCAAGATTAATAAAGTCTTGGCATGAGAAATAAGAGACGTGCTCATGATAAATGAAGTCAATCATGTTGACTCTGAACTGATCAGGGTGGTAGCCCGTGAGAATTGCAATTGTTGTATTGTCGTCGGATAAGTCTTTAAGTCCCTCAAAAAAGTTCAATAAATCAGGAACATTCGCAGTCACAAAATTCGCAGTAATTAAACTAGGGGCGCCGAACTCTTTGCGAATTTCACTCGCAGATTGAATCGAGAAGTATCCGTTAATAGTTTCAACTCCGCGAGCAGTGGCTTCTTGCGCGTGTCGAGGTGAAGGTTCTATGCCTAAAACACTGGCACCCAAGTTTTTGAAATGTTGCAGCCAAGTGCCGTCGTTTGAGCCAATATCTAAGACGTAGTTATAATTTGATTTTGAGCAGTCTCGCCAAAGTTGCTCAGCAAGTCTCTGCATTGAAGCTGACAAACCGGGGCTATCAGAAGTCTCGAAAAAGTAATCTCCGTAACTTTCTTCTGGAGCGACCACCAAAGGCAAAAATGCGTGTCCGCAATCGTTACAAAGTGCCAACTCAAGTGCATATTTCGGCAACGATGTTGCTTTTTGAAATGAGTCAGAAAGACGGTCACCGAGCGGCGTGGCGGCGAGAGGCAAAACGATTTCTCGTGAGTCGCTCGCGCAAATCGGGCAACTTCTATAGTAAGAAGTTTTAGTGTTCATGATGTAGACAATTTTAGCCACTATCTCACAACCACCACGTCTCAAAGGTTTGAGTTTTGCGATTCAATTGATGTAGACCCCCCTCCATTAGAATCATGGCCATGGAAAGTTTGCAATTTGAGAATCAGTTAGCTTTCGAAGTTGTAAAAACCTGCAGATTATGTGGTTCTTCTGACTTGGTTTCATCTTTGCGGCTTCGTGACACGCCTTTTGGTGACCGCTATCTTCCGCCAGGCAAAGGCGCAGCCAATGCAAATTTAATTCCTCTTGAAGTTGTTCAATGTGTATCATGCAATGGTTTTCAAACAT
>JBAXAW010000204.1:0-2201 GCA_037142305.1 Actinomycetota bacterium | reverse complement strand
TAACTTAGCTAACTCAGTTTCCACCTTCGGTGAGTGCAACAGTCTCTGGCATATATGCCGAACCTGTTGTGTCAACACCTTTAGCGTTAAGCAATGCGAGTGCTGCAGTGACGATGTCATTGGTATATGACTTTGCATCTGGAGCCTTGGTCAACACGGTTCCGCCTTCGAGATTCTTTGCTGATTGCGAAAGAGCCACTGTACGATCCCATGCTGCTGCGTCGATCATTCCGGCGCCGCCTGCGGCTGGCCAGATCAACTTGTTAACTTCGTTCATTTGCCACAACTGGTGACTTGCACCAAGCTTTGAACCTTTTGAAACGACGATGTCTCGGCAAGCCGATGTGTTGTCGCGGCAGAATGCCCAACCTTGAAGTGAAGCAGCAACAAACTTTGTCGCTGTGTCAACATAAGCAGCATCTGAGAGACGCTTGCCGTCTGCCCAAATTGCATCTTGCAACATTCCAACGCCTTCACCCTCGTACGAGACGACATTAAAGTCGCCTGCAGTGTAGAGAGCCTTGGTTTTTGGATTGACTGCTTCGAGAACTTGTGCGTACTCGTTGTAAGTCATTGCTTCTGCTGCATCAATATCGCCGGCAAGTAACCCCGCCATGTCGAATTGTTGCTGAACAAGTTTGACATCTTTTGCTGGATCAAGACCGGCCTTGGTGAGTGCAGCGAAAATTTCAAATTCGTTGCCGTATCCCCAGTTACCGATGTTCTTGCCTTTGAAATCTGCTGAAGTCATGATGTTCTTATCTTTGAACGAAACCTGCAGTGTGCCTGAGCGTTGGAAGACTTGTGCGATATTCACAATGTCTGCTCCACCTTCACGACTTGCTAAGGCTTTCGAAACCCACGAAATTGCAAAGTCGGCTTCGCCGTTAGCAAGAACTGTTTGTGGTGAAATGTCTACAGCGCCTTCCAAGATTGTTACATCAAGACATTGCTCGGTGTAAAAGCCCTGATCTTGTGCTGCATAGTAACCAGCGAACTGCGCCTGAGTAAACCATTGAAGTTGTAACTTCACTGGTGTTGGAGTCACACACTCTGCAGCTGGTGCTGCTGTTTCGGCTGTCGCCGTAGTGTCTGGTGTTGCCGCTGTATCACTACCGCCACAGGCGCCAGCAATCAACGACATCACAGCGACGCCAACAAGCGCCATCTTTAATGATTGTCTCTTCATTTATTTCTCCCCCGGGTTTTAACCCGCATTTATTGTTATTTTGTTTGACCCTTACGAGTCAGACTCTCCAAAATTATGGAGACTGTGTAGAACGCTAGCCCAAGTAGGCACGCGCCCAAAACGTACGCCCATGCTGCGGCGTTCTTAGAATTCGCAATATTGCTCGTAATCCGACTGCCTAGACCGTTTTGTAGACCACCAAAGTATTCACTAACAAATGCAGTGATTACCGAGGCGGGCGCGGCCACTTTGAGTGCTGTGAACAAGTATGGGATTGCATTTGGCACACGAACTTTGCGCAAAATTGCAAACTCGCTGGCAGCGTAACTGCGCATCAATTCAACCTGAATTGAACTTACCTGTGTCAAGCCTCGAGCCACATTTACGAGAACGATGAAATATACAACGAGGGTGACCATAAATCGACGAGGAATCTCACTTGTAATTGAATACATATTGTTAAGAACGGCCACGAGAACAAAAATTGGGATCGCGTTAAGCGAAATTGCTAACGGTGTAATTAGCTGACTTAAAAACCGAAATCTGCTGAGAATGAAACTCATTGCGATACCAAGAATTGTGCCAATAACCAAACCAACTAATGCATTGCTGCCAGAGACAGCCGTAGCTTCCCAAATTCGAGTTGTATTATTTAAAAATTGCTCCATAATTTTGGAAGGTGCTGCCAAAAAATATGGCTTCAAATCGAAACCATTAACGGCACTCTCCCAAAGCGCTAAAAATAGAACACCGAACACAAATGGTGTTGCAATATTTTTGACGCGGTCAAGAGTTTTCATTTTTAGATTTCTACTCAGCGATCTTCTACGCCACGAATTGCGGTACTTGCGACATGATCTGCATGTGTACCGCGAAGAGCTTCGCGCACAGAAGTAATACTTCTAAAAAAACCATCAGCGGCACGCGTTAGTTCGCTTCGCTTTGATCCCAAATTTACATCTATTACTTCTAAAATTCGACCTGGTCTTGGCGACATAACAACCACTCGATT
>JBAXAW010000203.1:0-2237 GCA_037142305.1 Actinomycetota bacterium | reverse complement strand
GTAATCACTTTGCCGTCGGCTTTGCCTTTCGAAGATTTCATCACTGCACCGACCAATGCGCCAAGTGCTTTTTCTTCACCGCTGCAATATTTTTGCCAAGCACCTGGTTCGGCTGCAATTGCCGCATCGACCATTGCCTCAACTGCACTTGTATCAAGCGCCTCAAAACCACGTTTTGCCGCCATCGCTAAAACGTCACCGCCACCAGCTTCAATTAAATCTGTGAGCAGAGTTTTTGCTTGAGTTGAAGTTACTTTTGCATCACGCTCCAAAACTGTAAGTGCTGCTAAATCTTTTGCAGATACTTTCGGCGACGCACCCTGCTCAGCAAATGCTTGTTGCACATATATAACTGCGCGTCGCGCATCACCACCTGCAGAAATAACCGCGCGAACATAATCATCTTGTCCGCGCTCAACGACAACGATTGCTGATTCTCCGTCTTTGTCAACTCCACAAAGTTCAGCCAACGCTTGTCGTCTTGCCGCTGGCAAAACCGGCAATGCTGCTCGAACTGCATCGATCCAAGACTGGTCCGGCACAAGTGGCACAAGGTCGGGCTCTAAGAAGTATCTGTAGTCGTCAGCGTCTTCTTTGGTGCGCAATGTTTCGGTGCGACCTGTTGAGTCATCCCAGTGACGTGTTTCTTGGCGAATTGTGCCGCCACTTTCAATCAAATCAACTTGTCGGCGTGACTCATAGTCAATCGCTCGACCAACAGAGCGAATCGAGTTGACATTCTTGATTTCGCAACGCGTACCAAATGGTGTGCCAGGTTTATGCACCGACACATTGACGTCACATCGCATTGACCCCTCTTCCATTTTTGCATCGCTTGCGCCAACGGCCAACAAAATAGAACGCAACTCGGCAACATACTGGCGGGCTTGCTCTGAAGTTCGAATATCTGGACGTGAAACAATTTCTACGAGCGGCACACCAGCGCGGTTGAAATCAATCAGCGAATAATCGCTTCCATGAATACGCCCAGATGCGCCACCAAAGTGTGTTGATTTGCCGGTGTCTTCTTCAAGGTGAGCGCGTTCAATGCCGATGCACACATCGCCCGGCAACATTAAATGACCGTCAACGTTCAATGGATGGTCATATTGCGTGATTTGAAAAGCCTTTGGCAAGTCAGGATAAAAATAATTCTTGCGGTGAAAAGTACATGGTTGAACTTTGCAGTTAAGCGCCAAACCAATTCGCATTGCAAGTTCAATTGCGTGTTTATTCAACACTGGCAAGGCACCAGGTAAACCCAAAGTAACTGGATCAATATTTGTGTTTGGCTCGTCACCGAAGCGATTCGCACTTGCACTAAACATTTTTGTTTTCGTCGCGAGTTCAACGTGAACTTCAAGGCCAACAATTAATTGCCAACCGTTAGGAAGTGCTGCGACTTCACTCACGACGCACGCTCGAGTTCTGCTGCGACTTTGAACATTGCTTGTTCACCCAATGTTGAAGCCAAAACTTGAATGCCGACAGGCATCGAATCGGCCCCGACACCAAATGGCACACTCATTGCTGGGTGACCAGCCAAGTTCGTCGGAATTGTAAACACGTCGCACAAATACATTGCTAACGGGTTATCAGTTTTAGAGCCAAACTTAAATGCCACTGACGGCGAAGTTGGCGTAAGAATCGTGTCGACACTTTGGTACGCACGCGCAAAGTCATCTGAAATTAGTCGGCGAACTTTAAGCGCCTTGCCGTAATAAGCATCAAAATAACCTGCCGACAAGGCGTAGGTGCCGAGCATGATACGACGCTTTACTTCTTCACCAAAGCCGGCTTCGCGAGTTGCGGCATACATCGAATTTAAATCCGCTGCATCAACTCGGTTGCCGTAGCGAACACCGTCGTAACGCGCCAAGTTGCTGCTGGCTTCTGCAGGCGCGATCAAATAATAGGCAGTTAAGCAATACTGCAACGACGGTAATTTGACATCAACGATTGTCGCGCCAGCACTTCGCAACGCATCAAACGCTGCTTCGAGACGCTCAAGAACATCTGGTTCACAACCTTCAGGCAGATCAGTAACTCGTCCAATTCGCATACCTTTAACGCCCTGATCCAGAACAGAAACTAGCGATAGCGTCGGTTGTGGAATCGATGTTGAATCCATCGGGTCGTGACCCGAAATAGTTTCGAGCAAAGTTGCTGCATCACGCACATCACTCGCGAACGGGCCGATTTGATCGAGACTGCTAGCAAATGCAACGAGTCCGTAG
>JBAXAW010000202.1:0-2246 GCA_037142305.1 Actinomycetota bacterium | reverse complement strand
CGAGGTCAATTGATTCTCGAGCGATAAGCCTCGCCCAAATCAAGCCGCCCAGTAATACTTGAACGTTTGCAACTATTAAAATCGCGATTAAATCTCTCGTGGAGACATCAGCGAACCTTAATAACGCCATAAAGAACACGTTCAGAACTACAAAGACTCGCAATACCGACATCTGTAATAACCTATTTAATGGCTTGAACACTTCTTAGTTCTCAAATTTCTTCAGTTCAAGAATCGCGCCAGCCTTATTTTCAAAACGAATTTCGGCGAATTCTCCCCATTCACGATTCTTCGAAACTGCAAAATCAGCGACCACCCAACGTACGCCATAATCTTGAAGATTGACAAGACTTTCATTTGACGGATTATTTACAAAACCTTCAACTAATAACCTTCGCTTCTCTCTCTCAAAATCTAGATCTTGACTGTAGGACGGATATAGACCTTCAACTAGAACTTGTCGTCCAGAAATTGCCGAAGTTAGATTCCAAAGTGCCATGCAGTTCGGAGGGAAATCGTAAGAATCCGAACAGTATCGATTCGTAGCGACCAGATCATGTTTCGCCGAATTATCTCGAAGCCAAACCAACAACTTACGATAATCGACTGAACCAGTAATCATGTCAGAGTCGTCCACGCGAAGTTGATGATAATCGCCACCATCTTGGTAGAACCCAGATGCAAAAGATGCGTAGCTCCCCAAGGTACCTGCCGAGATAGTCAATACAGCGAACAATGCCAATGCCGATCGCGATTCAAGCTTAAAAATTAATCGACCAGTCATAACCAGAAACAAACCAACGAATAGCGGAATAACAATTGCCAACGAGGATTTATAAACCACGGCTGTTGAATTTCCACTCACTCGCCCAAAAATAGACCAACTAATCTTTGCGGCGAACACGCCAATTACTGCGACTATTACTATTCCAACCGGTTTTCGTAATCCGAGGTTGAACTTAAAATTGCTGATAGCAATAATTGAAATTGGAAGTACTAGCGCGATAGCTGTTTGGATCAAATATGCGAGATTTTCTCCGACATCAAAAAATAAAACACCGAAAATCAAGCTCGATAAACCACCCGCTATCGAAAACAATAATGCGAAACGCGCCGATGAATTCGTAATTGAACTAACCCAAAAAACGCCTGCAAATGAATAAACAACGAGAATCAAAATACTTATGATGCCGACTGTGAAAAAAATTGTCGGCAACCCAGCAACCATGAAGGCTTTTTGTTCAAAAATTACACCTGGTCCAAATTTGACCGAATCCGTAGAATTTGAATCTGCTGAGTAATAGTTATAAAACCAAAAAAATATTACTGCAAGTGCTGAAACAGAAGAAATTGCAAAATTATGCTTTGAGTCCCGGTCTCTTCTCACAAGTGAAAAAATATTTGCGATCAACAGGCCCAAGACCAGAGCAACAGCCGAAGATATTTTACTTCCGATGAGCATCGCTGAAAAAACGAACATCAAAATTGCATTTGTCGAAAACTTTGACCGCTCGCTACTTAACAATAAATTCACAATCGCAAATGTGTAGATCAAAGAAAAATTAAATGAGTACGAATACGGGTGTAAGAGTCGAACAAACGGAATCGGACCAACACACATTGATGACACTGCGAGAACCAACAATGGCGCGCTGACTTGGCTATTCGAAAAACGCCTCGCAAATGTTGTGACGAGACACATCAGGGCGAAGAGCACAATTACTGGAGCGGCGATGGCGGTAATTGCAAAAGAGTCAGTCTGAAATAAAGCATTCAGTGTGTCATTCCATGCGAAAGAGAACCAGTGGTAATGCATCCTTTCACCGGCGAAAAAGATGTTGTCACTATTTCCGAACATCCCGACCGAATGCATCATCGATTCGCCAAACAACACGTCTGGGTCTTGAATCTTCGCAAATCTCCAGCTCCACCAAAGCGGATTGCGAATCTTTTCTAATGAAGACAATCCCAAGAGAGCATTGGTGGCAAGTGCAAGACCAACTAAACCAAAGACATTGACGAATAGATTTTGTTTCTTAGTTAAGACAGGGCTAGTAGTTCGCAAAATTGCCCACGCCGTGAGCATGCTTATCGCCACAGCGGTTGGTATCAGCCAATACCAAGATGTGCTGAGTGCAATTACCGTTCCCGAGATAACTACAAAAATCTCATTAAAGTCACGAATTTTTTTGTCAAAACTTAATGTTTTACCCATGTGCTATTACTTCTTTTCAATAATTGCTAAT
>JBAXAW010000201.1:0-2252 GCA_037142305.1 Actinomycetota bacterium | reverse complement strand
CGAACCACCCGTCGTCGTTGGCGCAGGAATAGTTGCCGTAGGAACAGGAACAGTCGCAACAGGTGCAGCGGGAGCAGCAGGTGCAGCGGGAGCAGCAGGTGCAGCCGGAGCAGCCGGAGCAGCAGGCGTAGGAACAGGAACAGGAACTGAAGCAAATGCGACATTGCCTAACATTGCAGAGCTTGCGGTGAATATTGCAATTGTTGAAATGATTTTTTTCATGACTTCCCCGTTATCTGTTTCGAACTTGGTTTTGACCTGATTATTGTAATCACTTTTGATATTTGAAAACACAACATCCCACTAAGGGCCTAAAAATCGTTCATTTGTGACGAATATGTAATTTTCGGGTGACTTTGAGTACCGAATGGTCAATCATGCAACACGCCTGACCTACCCTGCGACCGTGAGTGAAATGGCCAAATAACGATCGGACAACAGCATCAATCGCTTCGTCCCCGAGAAGGAGAAATGCAATGGCAACAGAGCAATACTTTCCAACGCCAAACGAGAAGGCACTTCGTCGAAGGTTCTTGAGTGCGGTCAAAAAATGTAGCCTTGGCGATTTCATCTCGCCAGACAAAGTTTTAATAAGTGAATACGGTCTTGTAATTGGCGAATTTGATAACCATGAACTTTGCGAACTTACAAACCAACTCGAAGACGTCGGTCAAATCTATGGCGCAATTATCGAAGCGAAACTCAAAGACAAGCCGATGAGTGATCTTCTTAAAAAGTCGCACCCCGCACCCGTTGACTACTGCATTGCAAAACTACTCCCAATCAGAAAGAAGGTATGAAGATGATAAACGCTGGCACAATCTGCGAGCCAGAACTCGAACAAATCCGTCATGCAGCTTCAATTTTTAATGTCACAGAAGTCGATGGCTTAGGCATAACACTTGCATCAGTCAACGGCAAGCGTAGTTGGGTAATGGTGGGGCCGAATATTGAAGTAATGGTTACTGGTTCGCCTACGAATTTTCCGGGCAAGTACGTAATCCCACTAAGACTTATAAGAGAGGCAGAGTATCAATGCAATATGGGTGAAGAAGTTGAACTAACCATCACAGGCGATCTGGCCAGGTTCACCGGAGAGACCGGCTTTTCTGAAATGCAATTGCTTGATCAAGACGAAGAGTTTTCTGAATTCGACTCGAGCAATGTTACGACTGCCGAACTGAGAGCGGCGCAAATCGGACATTTAATTGCTTTTGGTACCGAATATCCGACAGGCATGAAAGATTTTTCGATGATCGAACGGGTGCCTCCGGTGAGTCAAATTATTTTTGGCGCTGGTTCGTTAGAAATAATTACTTCATACAAAGAAGCCAAAGCAAAAACTGTTCAACTCAACCAACAGGCCGTAATCTGTGGCAGGACTGGCCAATTCGTTGTCAACCGTGACCATTTGAAATATGTCCTCGAATTACTTCGCGGTGATAGGAGCGAAATGGTCACTCTCAGCGCAGATATTGAGAGTGGGACGCGCATGCAAATAGCGGGACCAACTTGGAAGATCTTGATCAATCGCGAACAATTTGGAGCCGCTCGATTTCATTCTCAAATTATTGACATACTTGACCCAGCCAATATCGAGTACCTCATTGGCGCCGATGGGCGAATTTGCGCAAAGATTGATGACACGAATATTGAGATCCAACTTCTTGATGGACGATTACCAATTGCAAGATGCACTATCGAGCTGGTCACCGGCGTTGAAAGATCATTTGATCTGTTGCAAGAAATTGAACAACAAAATGAAGGTCGTGTCTGTACTAAGTTTTTCATTCGTGGTAACGCAATCGTGGCTTGTTTAGATCTCGTGTGTGGTCAATCTCTTGACTTTATTGACGAGCTTCGCGCTCTTGTCGCAGATTCTGATTTACTCGGTGAATGCCTCGCATCACTCGGCGTTATGGGCGACAAATTGGACCTCATTTTTGAGAGCTAGATTTCTGCCGTGACTATTGATTCTGGCGCTCGCGAGCCGACCAATATTCGCGACAAGGTTCGCCTGATTCTCGAGCGGGCCAATCATCCGAATACCCCGCAGGCCGAAGCCGAGACCGCGATCGCTCTCGCCTTTCGACTAATGCAGAAGTACAACCTCAATGATGCAGATGTCAAACAACACGAGCAAACTAATTCTCAAAGCGACGAAATTGAAGCGATTGAACATTCAATATTTGGCCCATATCGAGTGCGGCGCGGTTCACTGTTTTATGTGATTGCCCAAGCGGTTTCGTGCG
>JBAXAW010000200.1:0-2272 GCA_037142305.1 Actinomycetota bacterium | reverse complement strand
CGTTGACCAAAGTCGCGACACACTCAACGCAGATGCTTCTGTCTACGAAGAAATCACGGCGGGTGTTGAAGTGATGAAAGTTGGCAATCGTGAAATCAACGGTCGCGCATATGTGGCAAGTTTCAACTTCAAGGGCAGCGATCAGCAAAAACGTGTCGGAGATCTCTCAGGCGGCGAACGAAACCGAGTGCACTTGGCCAAACTTTTGAAAAATGCCGGCAATGTGTTATTGCTCGACGAACCAACTAATGATTTAGATATTGATACTTTGCGTGCGCTTGAAACTGCACTTGAAAGTTTCCCGGGTTGTGTCGTCGTGATCAGTCACGATCGCTGGTTCTTGGATCGCATTGCAACACATGTTTTGGCTTTCGAAGGCGACAGCCAAGTTCGCTGGTTCGAAGGAAACTTCTCTGATTACGAAGTATGGCGCAAAAAAGAACTCGGAATCTCCGCTGACCAGCCGAAGAGAATTAAATACAAACCTCTCTCGAGAAAATAACTTGCGCGAAAACAAATGACTTCACCAGCCGTTCGAACAATCCGCATTTCATGCGCTGTAATTTTCGTCTTAGGCATCGCCGGCATGATCATTTCATCAGTAGCCGGCAACAACGTCGGTGTGGTCACAACAATCGGTGTTACGACTGCAATTGCGGCGCTCGTCTTGTTGATCGCCAGTGTCTCATCTAACACGATTCGTCTTGATGTCTTCGACGAAGCAAACGCCCAAATGCTTGAACGACAAATAGCCGAACTTATCAAGTCAGGCACCGATGAAACTGCGCTCCGCTCAATTGTGCGAGACGCGACAAAACTTGGTCGTCAGCCTTGACTAGTACTGAAAATTTGAAACACCTAGACGACGCGCAATTCGCAACATATCTAGCGACCGAAACTGGCAAGCGTCTTGTCAAATTAAGAAAAGAACTCGTAAGCAGAGGCGTCTACGGCTGGGATTTAAAAGATGCCGGTGACGCAATGGCGCAAGAGTTTTTAATGTCCCAACTTCGCGAACATCGGCCAAACGATGCTGTGTTAAGTGAAGAAGCAACCGACAGCGCAGCGCGACTTTCTGCCGACCGCGTTTGGATAATTGATCCACTTGACGGCACGCAAGAGTTCAGCGAACCAGAGCGCCAAGACTGGGCGGTACATGTCGCACTGTGGCAACGCGATGAAACAAACAACGGCGATCTCATTGCAGGTGCGGTGAGTTTGCCGGCAATCGAATTGACACTCAGCACCGACCCACCGCATGTGCCACCCGAAAAACAAGACCGACCGCCAAGACTCGTCACTTCTCGCACCCGCACTCCGCGCGAAGCTGTGATTGTTGCAAATGCGTTGGGATGCGATGCAATGCGACTCGGATCAGCCGGCGCCAAAGCGATGTCTGTCGTACTCGGCGAATGTGACATTTATCTACATTCGGGTGGTCAACATCAATGGGATTCTGCTGCACCCGTTGCAGTCGCGCGCGCCGCAGGCTTTTTTACAAGTCGAATTGATGGCTCGCCGCTAATTTATAATGATTCGGATACTTGGTTGCCAGATTTAATTATCTGTCGCGCCGATCTGGCTGAGTCAGTTCTCACAGTGTTGCATAAATCTGCCCGATAAACGGCAGACTAATCCGATGACTGATCTTGACTGGGGCGCATTCAGCGATAACCCACCGTGGGTTTTAAACCGCGATGAAATTAGTTGGCTGAGTATTGCGCCTGTTTTGCGTCAAGCCGCTCGCAAAGAAGTGCCGGTACTCACGAAGCCTTCGCGAATTCCTCCTGTGTTACGTCTTTTAGTTGTAACCCGTGTACTTCTTATTGCTTTATTACCGTGGCTTTGGCATAAGAAATTAAACCATTACAAATCTGATAAAGATTCACGAAGCGATATTTCAAAGCGAATGCGCCAAGCTGTAGAAAAACTTGGGTCAACGTATATAAAACTCGGCCAAATAATTTCAAGTGGAGAAGGGTTGTTTCCAACCGAACTTGTCGATGAATTTAAACTTTGTCGCGATCAAGTGCCAGCAGAGTCATTTGCAGATGTGCGCAAGGTTGTTGAGCACGATCTAGGCGCACCAATTGAAGATGTCTTCGAATTTTTTGACAAGACACCACTAGCTGCCGCTTCAATTGCGCAAGTGCATCTGGCTCGCCTGCACACTGGCGAAACCGTTGTAGTAAAAGTTCAACGACCAAGAGTGATCGACTTAGTGCGAAAAGATTTGAAAGTTATGTCTTGGCTTGCACCACACCTTGTGGGT
>JBAXAW010000199.1:0-2324 GCA_037142305.1 Actinomycetota bacterium | reverse complement strand
TCCGACAATCATGGTGAGCACAATTCGATTTGCATGAATAGTGAGACCCTTGGTAGGAATCTCAATGCCAAATGCGTTGAGCAGCCAGCCCAACCCACGAGATAATCCAATACCAGACAAAAATCCGAGTGCAGATCCAAGGAGTCCGATGATGAGTGCTTCAACCAGCATGGCGCTGACCACTTGGCGCTTGTTGGCGCCGATGGCACGCATCAGTGCGTTCTCTTTGAGTCGCTGTGCCGTAGTGATTGAAAACACGTTGTAGATCACGAAACAACCAATGCCTAAAGCAATGAACGAAAATGCGGTCAAGAACAGTGTGAGAAAGCCGAGTACAACACCAATTTGGTCTTGTGTCTCTTGAGTGATCTGAGCACCCGTGATCGTTTCGAGTTTGTCGTTAGGTAACAGTGCAGCGTTGATTGCTGTAGCAAGTTGCTCATCGCTCAATGTGCCGTCACCTTGCACTAAAAATGCGTCAACAAAGCCGGGCTTGAGTAAAAACTCGGATGCAGTTTGCTGATCAAACAACGCAAACGTGGCACCGCCAGGTGAACTGACGTCGCCGTAGTTGGCAATGCCCACCATGGTGAATTCGCGACTGCCTGATTGCGCATTGATGCGCACGGTGTCGCCAAGCACAAACTTGCCAGTTTTGGCAGTTTTTTTATCCATGACCATTTCGGTTGAGCCGACCGGTAGACGACCGTCTTCAATAATCCACAAACCTGCTGCGCTTGAAGACGCAATTCCGCCAAATGTTGGTGGACCGTTGTCGACACCAAGTGGTTTGCCGTCTTTGCCGATGATGCGCGCAAAGCCCTGTACGTCTGGGGCTGCAGCTTTTACGCCTGGCACAGCGAGCACGGTTTCAAGTGCTCCGATGGGCGCAGATCCGCGTTGTTCGCCTCCAAATTCGGCTTCGACAAAACTGGACGAACGAACATATGCGTCAACGTCTTTGAATACGTCAGAAAATAGTCGGTCAAATGTGGAATTGAGTGTGTCAGAAAAAATATAAGTGCCAGCCAAGAATCCTGTGCCGAGAATAATTGCAAGCGAAGTCAGCAATAACCGCCCCTTGCGGGCAAGGGTCATTTTGAGTGAAAGCCGAAACATTGAAGTGTTTACTCGCCCAAGTGTTTTAGATAGTCGAGAACTTTTTCGGGTGTCGGGTCAGTCATCTCGCCAGCGACATGGCCGTCGCTAAGAAAAACAATACGGTCGGCATAGCTGGCCGACACCGCGTCGTGGGTGACCATGACGATGGTTTGCTTCAAGTCGGTGACGGCGCGACGCATGAATTTAAGAATGTCAGTGCCTGACTTCGAGTCGAGGTTGCCGGTTGGTTCATCGGCAAAAATAATTTCAGGCCGTGTTGCGAGTGCGCGCGCAACTGCGACTCGTTGTTGTTGTCCACCAGAGAGTTCGCTCGGGCGATGGTCGAGTCGATCGTTGAGTGAGATTGTGTCGATGACTTGTTGAATCCATGCCTTGTCGCCTTTGTTTTTGCCAAGCGAAAGTGGCAAGACGATATTTTCGTATGCGCTAAGTGTCGGTATCAAGTTGAAACTTTGAAAGACGAATCCAACTTTTTCGCGGCGCAGTTTTGTTATTTCTTTATCGCTTAGTTTCGATAAATCGGTTTCGCCAATAAAAACGCTGCCAGATGTCAGCGAATCGAGGCCCGCGATGCAGTGCATCAATGTTGATTTGCCCGAGCCGCTTGGGCCCATGATCGCGCTGAATTTGCCACGCTCAAAACTGACGCTGACATTGTCGAGGGCTCGAACTTCGCTCTCGCCACCGCCATAAATTTTTGATGCCGAGTCGGCACGTGCAGCAATATTTGTATCAACATTAGTAGTTGTCATGACGAAGAATTCTAGCGATCAACCCTCAGGTGACTCGCAAATAGCGGGTAACTATTTCGCGAATAACAGGTAACTATTTCGGCTGCGGCAAAATTCTTAAGTAACTCTTAACTGTTTTCCATCCCTGCGGAAACAATTTTTTCGCATCTTCATCGGACACGGCGCCACCGATAATTACATCTTGGCCGTTTTGCCAGTTCGCCGGCGTTGCAACTTTGTGTTTTGCAGTCAGTTGCAGCGAGTCGATGACACGCAAGACTTCGTCGAAGTTGCGACCTGTTGATGCAGGGTAGGTGATTGAAAGTTTTACTTTCTTATCTGGACCAACAACAAACACGCTGCGAACAGTAAGTGTGTCATTGGCATTTGGATGAATCATGTCATACAGATCGCTAACCTTGCGATCTGAGTCGCCAATCATCGGAAAATTAACTGGCGTACCTTGAGTCT
>JBAXAW010000198.1:0-2327 GCA_037142305.1 Actinomycetota bacterium | reverse complement strand
TCGAATCTGTAGTGCCACTTCGTCGGTGCACTGTACGAATGGGCAAGAACTATCGTGCACCGATTGATGCACCTGTTTGTTCGGCGGCGCAATTGGGCTTAGCGCAATGCCCGTGTTCGGGTACCGCGGATGCCGAAACTTATGCCGAGGTTGTGCAATTAGTCGTCGATGTGATGTCTGGCAATGCCAGTGATGTTGTCGCCAAGTTGAACGCCAAGATGCTCGCACATTCACAGGCCCAACGATTTGAAGAAGCGGGAGTTGTGTTGGCTCGAGTTGAAGCGCTTGAAACTATTTTGCAACGTGTTCAGGCTGTACGTGACTTAGTCGATGCGGGCGAATTAAGTTTTGGTTCTGGCAAAGTTTCACATTTGGTTGAGCGCGGATTGTTAGTGAGCACTCTTGTCGACGGAGTCGCGTTTAACCCAGCTATGCCACAAATTGAAAAGAATTTTGCTGAGCTTCTATCTGCGCCAAACCCAGCAGAAGTTAATTATCCAATTTCTGCAGAACTAATCGACGAAATTCTTTGCGTCGCCCGCCACCACCGCGCGGCATAACTCGCATCTAGTTGCGCAGTAATTGCGCCTGCCAGGCACCAAAACCCCGCAACAATCTTCATCTACAATTGAGGGATGTTAAGTAAAAATCCATCTGCTGTGCCAGCAGATACGTCGCCTGAGGTTTGGCAGATGCAGATGGATGCCATTGGTTCGATGACCGTCGAACAGCGAATTGCGGTTTGGGAAGAAATTCAAAATCAATTTGCAATTATGGAAGACGCATCAATGCGGCGTCGGTACCCAGAATTTAACGATCATCAGATTCTTGTCGAACTTGTTCGGGCCCGCTATGGCAATGAACTTGCAAGCAAAATTGTTGCCAAATCTGACGCGCTTCCGTTTTGATCGATCTCATTTACGCCTTTCGACTTGTAGTACTGGCTCTAGAAGATGTATCTGCACGATATTTGGTTGTTGGGTCGACAGCTGCGGGTGCGTGGGGAGTAGCTAGATCTACTCGCGATGTTGATATCGTCGCAGTTATCTCAAGTGATTCAGTTGAAGCATTTTTGAGCGCACTTGAAGGCAACGATCTATATGTGCCTGCGGATGAAGCTCGACTTGCTGCAGAATTTGGTGGATCTTTCAATATTTTGCACACAGCAACCGGAGGAAAAGTAGACCTATTCGTTTGCTCACCAGACGACAAGTTTGAGTCGATACGTCTTGAAAGGCGCGTGCAATTAAATATTCTTGGAGTTTTGACATGGGTAGCCACACCCGAAGATGTTGTACTTTCTAAACTTCGGTGGCGGTTTGAGTCTCGATCAGAAACACAGTGGCGCGACCGCATTGAAATCGCTGCGTCACAAAATTTAGATATTGATTATTTGCGACACTGGGCGTCTTATCTTGGTGTCTTGGCCGATGTCGAAGACCTAATTAAAACTTAGAGCTGCATGCTCTTGATCTCGAGGAATTCTTCGAAACCATATTCGCTATATTCGCGGCCAATGCCCGATTGCTTATAGCCACCGAGAGGTGCGTTGATATTGAACGCTCCACCGTTAACTGCAATCTGGCCAGTACGAATGCGTCGCGCAATTGCAATCGCTTTATCTTTATCGGCCGCCCAAACAGCACCCGACAAACCGTAAACAGTGTCGTTTGCGATTTGAATTGCTTCTTCTTCAGTGTCATAAGCAATGATGCTCAACACTGGTCCAAAGATTTCATCTCGTGCAATCGTCATTGAATTTGTGACATTCGAAAATACGGTCGGTTTCACGTAATAGCCGGTCGTGCAACCTTCTGGTACTCCGACACCACCAACAACAACTTTGGCGCCCTCATCGATACCTTTTTGAATGTAGCCGTTTACGCGGTCGCGTTGCGCGGCAGAAGCTAGTGGCCCGAGAGCAGTTGTCTTTTCAAACGGATCTCCAACGATCATTGCAGTTGCTGCTGCACCTGCAAGAGTCTCTGCTTCGGCAAGACGAGACCGCGGCACCAACATGCGAGTAAGCGCGAGGCAGGTTTGTCCGCTATTCAAAAATGCTCCACCAACACCCGACGAAACTGCTTTCGCAAAAGTTGCTTCATCTAGATCACCGCAAATAATGTTGGCTGACTTTCCACCAAGTTCAAGCGCCACTTTTTTGACAGTCTCTGCAGCTACTTGTGAGACGCGACGGCCCGCACGAGTCGAACCCGTGAAAGAAATCATGTCGACACTTGGGTGAGCGGCGAGTGCTTCACCAACAACTGGGCCTGTGCCAGTCACAAGATTAAATACGCCCGCTGGCAAACCGATCTCGTCAATAA
>JBAXAW010000197.1:0-2340 GCA_037142305.1 Actinomycetota bacterium | reverse complement strand
CAAGTGCAATTGCCATTACGGCAACAACCTTGCGACGACCACCAGTGAATATGCTTTTCATTTTTTATTTCCCCCTTCGGAAATGGCTATGTGCCTGAACCCACACTATCTAGGCGATTCCCATGTGTCAAACAACACATTGAGAACTTGTGTACGATTTTGGCCAAGATTCAGGGCTCATTTCATAGCCTTTTTCAGGGCAAATCAAAATATCCCCTAAAAACAGCAAGGCTATGGTGCCGAAGCACCGCCAGAAACGACAAAGCGGCGGTGCCGAAGCACCGCCGCATTGCGTATTAATGAATTAATTAGTTATACGAATTATTAATTACTTCGTTGACCAAACACCTGTCCAGTCGATGCAGAAGTTTGTTACCAAACGTCGTTGTCCACCTGCAGCAAGCGGCAATTCGCCAACTCCACCGAGATTTTTGTACGAAAGCATGTAAGACGTTCTCCAGAGTGAAGTAAGGCGAGCTTCGGCTTGAATCTGCGCAGTTGCCTCCTGATAGAGCTTCTTCTTCGTTGCCATGTTCGATTCAGCACGAGCTGCAAACAACAAGTTCTCGCTCACGGTGTCTTTGAACGATGAAAGGTTCAAGATGCCGAAGTAGGCCATGTATGGCTTAACAGCAGGAACTGCAGCAGCAGTTTTTGTGATGAAATGATTTGGGTTTCCACCAGACATATCGCTGACCAAGAATGGAAGAACGAAACTAGTTCCGGTTCCTTCCATCAACAGAAGCGACATCGCCTGATATTGCTGAGGGAATGCTTTTGTAATAATCTCCGCTGTTGTTTGTGGCAACACGTTCATTTTGATTCCGGCTGCCTCAAGCATCTGTTTGATCAGCGTTGAGTTTGCAACGTCATCAGAAGATGCTGTGTTCACAGGAAAACTGAACTCAAGATCTTTACCAGTTTCTGCTTTGTAAGCAGCCACATCAGCTTTCGCTGCTGCAAGATCAAACCCTGCAAAGTTTTTCTTGGTGTACATGATGTTGTTTGGTCCAACGATCGAGTCTGGAACACTTCCCAAACCTTTTTGACGAACCTTAACGAACTTCTCGCGATCCAAAGCATGAGAAACGGCGAGACGCGCGTTCTTGCTGCTAAACGGAGCAATCTTGTTGTTCAACCAAATTGATGGGTAAAAGTCTTCTGGCGACATGATTGACGTCACTGATTTGTTCTTTTGCAAATCTTTCATCTGCTTAGCTTCTGACGCTGATGAGAACATCGTTGCCGCAAGTGAACCGCTCTTCACACCGCTGACGCGTGGTTGCGCATCTGGCACGTAAGTGAATGTGATTCCGTCGAGGTATGGCAACTTGCCACCCTTGGCATCTTTGCGCCAGTAATCTGGGTTGGCTGCAACAACAAGTTTTGTCAACTCAGTTGAAACCAACTTGAACGCACCAGTACCAACTGGTGTAGTTGAACAAGTCTTACCAAGAAGTTGACTTGGTGCACGAGCGAAGAAACGACCCGATGCGTAAACAGATTCTGGGAAATCAGACTGTGCTTGAAACAAAGTTACTTGCACCGACATTGCACCAGTTACAACTACATCTTGTACGTTTGCAAGGAAACCTGTTGCGGTTCCAAGTTTGTCTGCCGAGGCTGGTGTCTTTTTAAGCAATCCGTTAAAAAACAACGCACCACGAAGAGCCTGAAGGTTAAGCGCCAATGCTGCACCATCTACTGCGGTGCCGTCATGAAACTTGATGCCATCTCGAACTGTAAGCAACCAAGTTTTATTATCTTCACTGTTCGCCCAAGATTGGAGCAAGTATGGAACAATTTTGCCGTCGGCTCGTTGCTCGACCCATGTTTCATAAATTGTGCGAGCACCCATGAGTGCCGAGTTCGCCAAACTGTCTGCGGTGCAGTAGCCAGTGAACGAGTCAAAAATACCAACTGTGATATTTCCACCACGCTTTGGTGTGTCAGCACCAGCAGCACCACTGCTAGATACTTGTGTGAGTGATGCAACAAGTGCAATCGCCATTACGGCGACAACCTTGCGACGACCACCAGTGAATATGCTTTTCATTTTTTATTTCCCCCTTCGGAAAAAGGCTCTTTGCCCGCACCAAAGGTAACCCGATCTCTTAAATGACGATGCTGATAATTATGTGTCATTCGTCGCTTACGGCGCTTGTGAAAATTCTTAAATAAACATTTTTAATCTTGATTTCAATTTTTAGATAAGTTTTGTTTTCACTAAGTTTGCAATTTTTGCACCGTCGGCACTGTCTCCCGCCTCACCTCGAACGGCCTTAACAACTGCGCCCATAGCTTTTGGGCCACTCAAGCCTTGCGCCGCGGCTATCGCGA
>JBAXAW010000196.1:0-2372 GCA_037142305.1 Actinomycetota bacterium | reverse complement strand
AAGGAACAGGCAGCGCCGGCTCGACAGCCAACGTCATCAAATCAACTGAGTTCTATAACTCTTGGAAAGACGTACAAGCAGGATCCAACGGATCTAACAGTTAGTACTAGTTAACTCTTGAGTTTTAAAAGAAACGGTGCCAATTCTCTGGCACCGTTTTTTTGTTTACTGATTTCTAGTAGGCAGGCAACAACAGTTCTAAATGTCTAAAGAAAAACCACAAAACAAGCAAAAACGGCACTGAGCCAAACATGTAGGCACGTAATCGTCCAAACTTCTCTGATGCTGCAGCAATTGCAGTCATCACGATTAATGTCATCAAAGCAAAAACTATCGACGGTGCAATTTGGTTTGGTAGACCATCAAGTGTCACTTTAAGAGTCTGAATCACTACTGGGGCGACTACGACATTTGCCGAAGGATCAAAAACGGGTTCTGTTGAATCGAGTGATGGATCAACTGGTGTCGCCGGCGCAACTTCACCGTTAGCAAGCGGTGGTGGTGTTGTGATTTGCGCAACTGCCTTGCCGAATTCGGGGTTAAGCATTGCAAATGGTTCGCCAATCAATTGAGCGACTACGACAATTCTCTCTTCTGCACTGAACTTCGGATGACATGCCGTAAGCGTCAGTCGATTATCCCCCACATCAGCCAACACGAACTCGTCGCTTGGCCCAACTACCGAATAACCAGCGCCAATTTCACGAACCGTTCCGGCCCATAATTTTGAGGCGACTACTGGGTCCATCACTTCATAAATCGCAGTGCCAACAGGCGTCAAAATATTTATTTTGTCACCAGGAAGCAACTCGCCGATGCGACCGAACGGCGCACCATAAGTCGTTCTGTGGCCGGCAAGTGCGACGTTGCCTTTGTTGCCCAAGAATGCAGTACCGCGGTATCGGCCAATCGCTGATCGCAACTCAGTCGCGGCCGCACCTTCGACGATGAATTTATCTAGCCCGATTGATGGCGCCATAATTCGCCCAATTACATCACCTTCAGAAGCTTTGATGACCCGCTTTATCGCTGCAGTTGATTGCTCGACCATTGTCGGGTCTATAACCGGCGGCAACGTAGTCGGGGCAATCTCAATTGGCAAAGTCGTTGTCGTGATCTCAGCAGGCAACGTTGTCGGCGCTATCTCGACTGGCGCAATGTTTTCGCCCACTACAGTCGTTTGGCTTGACGCAATAGTTGTAACTGGCGCCGGTATCGAAGTTGTCGAACTTGTAGTCGTCGTTGTCGTTTCAATTGTTGTAGTTGGCAAAAAAATCGGCGTTGCAATCAACTCAATCGAAGGCGAAGCGGCATCAAATTTATTGCTTAGTTTGCTTTGTGATTGATATTCAAAGACCCCGGTGCCAAAGAGTTGAAACAGCACAAACAAAACACCAATAAAACTGACCCACGTCAGCCCCATACCAACTATTCGCAGCGATCGTCTTACGCGCGGTGGCCTTGACTGCGCTTGCCGAAACGGTAGCGGTTTATCGATCACCGAAAAAATCTAGATTTAGATCGTCGTTTTTTTTCAGGGATTGTGGCGATAACCGAATCTTCAATCAATGTGTAATCAGAGCGAAGTCGAACAGTTGCGTTCGCGCCGTCTGTGGTTTCGCCAGTGCCGGTCGACCCCGGGAAGTCAACGGCATTGATGATATTGCGCAACGACGACTTGTTGACCTCTTCAGTGGATGAAATGAACGGCGGTCGAGCAATTTCGCCGGTGACTTCAACAGGGTTTACATCAATGAACTTTGATCGCGATTTTGAACTATCAATATTTTTTGAGTCGTCGCTTAAATTGTCGTTTTGGTTGAAGCCAGTCATTGTTATTCGTCGCCTTCGCTCTCTGAAGTGATGTTGTCTACTGCTTTTCTAATTGCTTTCTTGCGTGCTCGAGAACCCATCGCCGAAAGTTCGTCGAGATGCGCTGCAATTCGCTTGGCGACTTCACTTTCGAAATCCTTTTCAGTTCGGTCTAGCACTTTTGCCCGTGCTGTTAGTTCTTCTTCAAACCTAACGAGGTCATCTCGCTCTTTTTGAAATGCCGAAATCTTGTCTTCAAGGCCATTTAGGGCCAGTTGAGCGTCAAGTTCTTTTTCTTGAATCTCAATGACCTTTGCCCTCACTTGATCAAACTGTTGCTGTGCGGCTGCGCGACGTTGTTCAAATTCTGCCGCCAGTTCTCTTGACTCATCGATTGTCGAACGAATCAAATCGGTTTCTTTGGATATTCTCGCCTTCGCTCCCTCAATTTCAGCGAGTTCAACCGTCAAAAAGTCACGAGAAATACGCAAAATTTCAACTTGTGGATCTTTACCCGAGTCAGCAAGTTTCGCTAGTTCTGCATGAATTACGGTTCGCTC
>JBAXAW010000195.1:0-2383 GCA_037142305.1 Actinomycetota bacterium | reverse complement strand
TCAAACGGCTTGAAACCGATGACAAGTGGATGAACGATGCTGCGTGTCGCGGGCTAAGTTCGATGTTCTTTTCGCCGCCTGCAGAACGACCCCAGGCTCGTGAGAAAAGAGAATCGATGGCGCGTGAAGTTTGCTCGTCATGCCAGGTGCAAACAGCATGTAAAGAATTTGCTCGCGACCATCATGAGTATGGTTTTTGGGGTGGAGAATCAGAAGAGCAACGACATCAAGCAGGTTTTCATCTCATCGCTCCGATCGGAATCAGAGCAAACTCGCGATAACAGATCACATTAAGACGCTGTTAAAGTCTGCGAGACTAATTTCGCATGTCTAATTCAATATTAGAACCGTCAGCGAATTCGCTACCGGGGGCTATTGAAACTGTTCGTGATGCCTGGGTAAATTTTGGTGACCCGCGAGTCATTGAAACTTTCACCGAAGTAAGCGCACATGTTTCAACAAACCGTGTTTTTCGTTTGACGATGTCAGACAAATCAAATTTGATCGCCAAAGTTAGTTCGTATGGGTCATACTTTCAGTTTGCCGAAGATCATGACAGACTCGCCCGTTGCAGTGCACAACTTAGAGGTGGTCGCTGGTCCGGGTTTCTGGCTGAAGTTCTTAGCAAGAATGGTCGGCCATACACCTGGTATGACGAATCATGTTGGGCGGTGTTCTATACCGACGTGCAGCAACGAGATTCATTACCGCGCATTTTGACTGACCTAGACGTGATATCCCTGGCTCAGGAAATTGCAGAATTTCATTTGGCGTGCGCGGCGATTGCGCCATCGTTGCCACCTACTTCAAACTCAGTTAAGGGTGATGCAATTCATCTTTATGATTTACTTCGCGAATCTCAGGCTCCGCAAAACTTCGGATTAGAAAAAACCGATATTTCAATCTTGCAGCGCAGTACGCACGACCTTCTGTTGCATCTCGAAAAAGTGCATTACGACGAATGGTTGCGTATTCCGATTTTGGTCGACTGGAACCTCGGCAACTTCTCAGTACAAGCGTCTAAAAGTAAATCTGGTCGCTCATTTCAACTATCAACAAGATGGGATTACGACTGGTTTCGTGTTGAGTCACGATTACTCGACTTTTATTTTCTGAGCCGAGTTTCATCCCGCACTGGTGACAAAACCCAGTTTTCTTATTCTGCACATACATTTAGCGAACCGAGATTTCTTAAATTTTTGACCGCGTATCATCAGGTTTATCCTCTAAGCCCAATAGAAATTGAATTTCTGCCGTTCGCGTATCGTTTTTTTCTTTTAAATTACGTAATTCGCGAAGGCGCACGCTTTTTCAGACCAGACCTTTGCGCACAATTTCGTAGAGACACAGCACGCGAGCATCTCAGCAGTTCTAGTCAACTTGATTTAACCGAACTTTTAAAAATAGTTAGCTAAGAATCAAATTAGTCGCGTATTTTGCGCAAGTTCGCCGCGAAAAACTTGCCCTTCTTGACGTACACGTCAACGCCCCTCGAAATCTCTTCTTTCCGCGCTCGCCCCTCTTTGATTACTGCTGGAGAACCGACAGCTAATGCTCCTGGTGGTACGACCATGTCGTTCAAAACCACGCTATTTGCTCCGACGATTGCCCCAGTGCCAACAATTGCGCGATGCAAAACAATCGCCCCAGAAGATACCTGCGCACCCGACTCAATTGTGCATGACTCAAGATGAACGAGATGCCCAATTACACAGTCGTCACCAACGATTGTTGGCGTTGCAGGCATTGTGTGGATAACAGAATTGTCTTGAATGCTGGTTCGCATACCGATCTTGATTTCACCGTCATCACCGCGCAGAACTGCACCCGCCCAAATGGTCGATTCGGCGCCAATTTCAACTGAACCAATAATTACTGCTTCTGGGTGGATGAAAGCAGACTCATGAATTTTTGGCTCGCGAGATCCGAGTGCATAAATCGCCATGACTTCACGGTAGCGAAAATGACGATGCGCGATGTAATCGTCTTTGGGGGTAAATGCTCGCCTTTCGGATACCGTAAAGGCTCATGTCACGGAGACTAGATATTGAATTGACTAGCACGCGGGACGACGGAACCTGGACTTGGCGTGCTGCTGGCGCGAAAGTTCCTAAGGGTGTGGTCGTTGCGACTCTTCTACCTAGCCAAAGCAAAATTGGTGACGTACTAAAAATTGAAGCCGACTTCGATATCGATGGCATCACAGTTCTGTCGGTAGTTACACAGCGAGACAAGAGTCAGAAAGCAACTTTGTTGCAACTCATTGATGACAAACCATTTGTTGGAGTAACAGAAAAACTTGCGAAGAAATCTCGCGATGACAAACCGCGACGTGGCAAGCAAGGTCCGCGCACAGATCGACCAGACCGAGATAATCGTGAAC
>JBAXAW010000194.1:0-2392 GCA_037142305.1 Actinomycetota bacterium | reverse complement strand
GGCACGAACATCGAATGGCTTCGTGATGATTTGCAAATTATTTCGACAAGTCAAGAAAGTCACGAGATCGCGATGCAAGTTAAAGATTCGGGCGGCGTAGTTTTCGTGCCTGCACTTTTCGGACTTGGCACACCACATTGGGATTACGGCGCACGCGGCACTTTGCTCGGTTTGACTCGGGGCACGACTCGAGCTCATATAGTTCGAGCAGTTCTCGAAGGCATTGCACATCGCGGAGCCGACATGCTTGAAGCAGTAATTGCCGATACCAAACTTTCTATATCTTTGCTGCGCGTTGACGGTGGCATGAGCCAGAATCAAGCATTCACACAATCTCTAGCCAATGCGACTGGCTTGAATATCGAGATATCGCCTGTTGCCGAAGCCACCACTCTTGGCGCAGCGTTTCTGGCAGGCGTTGCCGTGGGTACCTGGCCCTCGATTAGCCGGGCCGCAAGCACCGTGAAACCCGCAAAAGTAGTAACCCCGACACTAAAACTTGATCGTGCACAATGGCACGAGGCAATCACTCGTTCGCGGGGATGGATTGCCTCATTATCGAGTCTTGACTTCTAAATTCGTCTAGATTTGAACGATGCTTTCACCTTCGGATATCAGACTTCTCGCGTTCGCGCAGACTTTAGAACTAACGACCCGTGACATTTACGCAGCGGTAGTGAGTCGCAAATCGTTGAGCGATGACGAGAGTGCATTGCTTGAACAGTTTTACGCCCACCATGTCGCATATGAACAAGCACTAAATGGTTTGTTATCAAAGAATGCAACAAATAAACGTGACGATGCAATTTATGCAGGTTTTAGCGCCAAACTTTCTGAAGCTCAAAACATTTGGATCGCACTATTAGAAATTGAAAACATAATGATTGCAAGCCATACAAAAGCTATTGAGACTATAGAGTCGGCCAAAGTTGCCGCACTTGTTGCATCAATAATCACGGTCGAGGCCCGACATGCCGCGATACTTGCCAGCCAGACGACAACGAATATTTCGACGGCGTTAGATAACAACACCACAGCATTGGTTGCATCATGAGCACTTTTACTCGACGCGAACTTCTTCGATTGAGCGGTGTCTCACTCGCATCAGGGCTAGTGCTTGCTGCTTGCGGCAAACAATCTGGGGTTGTTGATGACAACGCAATCACAATTCTTGGCCAATCGCCGGCTACGACACCTTTGGCTGATGCTGAAGTCACTGATGCAGTCTTGCTGCGTACTGCTGCATCACTCGAATACAACGCGATTGAAACATATGCAACAGCCCTAGACCTTGGAGTTTTCACTGGTGATCTACGCAAAGTCGCTGAGATCGCAAAGCGTTTCTCTGCTGACCACAGCGAGCATGCCAATGCAGTAAATTCTTTGGCAGTAAAGCTCGGAGCCAAAGAATACCGTTGTGGCAATACTCGAATTTCAGAGTCGTACATTTTGCCAGCGCTGAAACTAATTACTGCTGATGATAATCCGAACCAAGCCATGGATACAGTTGCGCTTGCACACGCTGTCGAAAATCTTGCGGCGCAAACATACCAAGGTGTTGTTGCCTTGCTCACCGATCCGATGTTGCGCGCGGATGCAATTCGAATCGGTCAACAAGAGGCCCGGCACGCTGCGATACTTGCGCAGATTTTGAATCCTGGTCTAAAAAATGTTGGGCCGACTTCAGATGCAAAAACTGGTAAGCCAAATATCGCCGCCGTTCCATCAGCATTTGGATCGCTTGCAAACATTCAACTATCAATCGGCAAACCAAAGCCGGACGGCACTCGAACTACATTGATCCTTGAAACACCAAGTCTTAATTCATTGGTATACGACTTCGTCGCCTGCAAAGCATAAAACTTCACCAATACACTTAAACCAACGGTGAGTCGGTCAGACGACCGCAGTGTTGTGGTGCTTGCATTACAACATTGAGGAAAGTCGGGACTTCGCAGGACAAAGTGCTGGTGAAAGCCAGATCGGGGTGACCTGATATTACGTGCAACAGAAAATAAACCGCCGATGGATAATCTTCGCAAGATTTTTGTCACAGGTAAGGATGAAACGGTGCGGTAAGAGCGCACCAGCGCAGGTGGCAACAGTTGCGGCTTGGTACGTCACTTGAAGCAAGGCCATGCAGAGGGCATGAACTGTCCGTTTGCTTTCGAGCAACCCTCGGGTAGGCCGCATAGATGGATGGTCGTCAGGATCGACAGGAAACTGTTGAAACTACAAAATCCCGCTTATCGACCGACTCACTGTTACCCCAGTATTTATCCTTCGCGCTGTAAGGAGCCGGTTTTTAGAAACTTGGTGTGGCGCGTTTTGTCGGAGAGTGCGAAGTACTTCCAGGCAACTACGCACGCGACGAAGCCGAGCAATTCAAGCG
>JBAXAW010000193.1:0-2396 GCA_037142305.1 Actinomycetota bacterium | reverse complement strand
GTGCAAGTGGCACTTGGTGTTGCAGTTGTTAACCGCGACAAAATTGAATATCCAGCGTTTCACGCGTTCTACGGTTTTGTGGCAATCATCGCGATTGCAATTATTTATTCGTATCGCGCTCAACTAAAAAGTCGCGTTTATCTGCTCTACGGTTTCGGTGGATTATTTATTATGGGGCTTGGAATTCGCGCAGTCCTTGTCGGTCATGCCGGCTGATTTTTTAAAACTCTAGTTGGCTAGCGATTTTTCAAGCGCGTTTAGTGAATCACTAAGTTTCGTCGGCAAGCGATCGCCGAAGGTGGCAAAATGTTCGCGAATCTGCGGCACGGCTTCGCGCCAGCCAGCCTGATCAATAGTCAGCAGCATTTCAAGTTCTTCAGTTGAAACATTCAATCCAGAAATATCTAGGGAGTCGGTATTTGGCAAGTAACCGATAGCTGTTTTATGCGCCGTAGCAGTGCCAGCCAGTCGTTCGAAAACCCACTTAAGTACACGGCTATTTTCACCGTATCCAGGCCACAAGAATCGACCATCGGTATCGCGTCTGAACCAGTTGACAAAAAATATTTGTGGCAGTTTTTCGGCAGAGGTTTTCGTGCCGATTTTTAACCAATGTGCAAAATAATCCGCCATGTTGTAACCACAAAATGGCAACATTGCCATCGGGTCAAATCGCAATTTGCCAACTGCGCCGCCAGCCGCTGCGGTGGTCTCGGAAGCCATGATTGAACCAAGAAATACTCCGTGATCCCAATCAAAAGATTGTGTCACTAATGGTACGGTTGTTCGACGACGGCCACCGAACAAAATCGCTGAGATCGGCACACCACTAGGGTCTTGCCATTCAGGAGCAATCGATGGACACTGACTAGCTGGTGCAGTAAATCTCGCATTCGGGTGAGCGGCTGGAGTCTCTGTTTCTGGGGTCCACGTTTGGTTTCGCCAGTCGGTGGCGCGTGCAGGTTTCGAATCTGTCATGCCTTCCCACCAAACGTCACCATCAGGCGTGTAAGCAGTATTCGTGAAAATGCAGTTGCCTAGCAAAGTGTGCATCGCGTTTGCATTAGTGTCGTAACCAGTGCCGGGCGCGACACCAAAGAAGCCAGCCTCGGGGTTGATCGCGTAGAGCTGACCATCTTTGCCAAATTTCATCCAACAAATATCGTCGCCAATTGTTTCGGCTTTCCAGCCTTTGATTGTTGGCACAAGCATTGCCAAGTTTGTCTTGCCGCAAGCCGACGGAAATGCCGCAGCAATGTATTTATATTCACCAAGAGGATTAGTAAGTTTGAGAATCAACATGTGCTCTGCGAGCCAGCCGTCATCGCGTGCCATGACCGATGCGATTCGTAGAGCAAAACATTTCTTGCCGAGTAGTGCGTTGCCGCCGTAGCCCGAGCCGTAACTCATTATTTCGCGCGTTTCAGGAAAGTGCACGATGTATTTATTATCGGGATTACACGGCCATGCCGAATCTTTTGCGTCGTTAATTAGAGGTGCGCCAACAGAATGCAAACATTGCACCCAGTCTTTGTTGCCGAGCGCATCGAGTGCGCCTTGACCCATGCGAGTCATGATTCGCATGCTGACTGCAACGTATGCGCTGTCGGTTAGTTGAACGCCGATGTGGGCAATTGGCGAACCGAGAGGACCCATCGAAAAAGGCACGACATACATCGTTCGACCGCGCATCGCACCGGTGTACAGCGCAGTGATTTCGTGGCGCATCTCACTGGGTTCGCGCCAATTATTATTTGGCCCAGCGTCAATTTTATTAGTTGAACAAATGAATGTGCGATCCTCAACACGCGCAACATCACCGGGGTCTGAGTGAGCCCAAAAAGAATTTGGTCGCTTTGCTTCGTCTAGTTTTGTAAAAGTACCGGACTTGACAAGCGCGCCACACAATGAGTCGTATTCTTTTTGCGACCCATCACACCAATAGACATCATCAGGCTGAAGAACTTTCGCCCACTTCGCAACCCATGAATTCAGCTTGCTGTTAGAAGATTGCGCGACCATGTTTTAGAAAAGTTACGCGCCAGGGGTTTCCATATCGCGCTCTGAACCGAGGCGCAATGTTGTTGCTCGACCCGCAGAATCAAGCGAAAATATAACGCGTTGTCCTTGGCGCAACATTCTAAAGATTGAGCCTTCAAGTGCGCCGACGGCGAGGTCGTATTCGCTTAGGTCAGTGTCACGAATTACAACGCCGTCCCCAGTGGATGGGTCGTATGCCTTGATTACACCTTGCATCACTCAAAAGATACTTGCTTTTTATGACTAGCCACCATTCGGCACCCGCAATATGTAAAATCAGCGTTCGCTTGTGAATTCGGGTTATTTTGGACGCGATCATCTCGCTTGAATCTCGCGGTCCTGCGGGTGTTAGTAGT
>JBAXAW010000192.1:0-2397 GCA_037142305.1 Actinomycetota bacterium | reverse complement strand
GCTCAAGAGCGCGGTGTTGCAAGTGACCCGAGAATTCGTCAACGCTTAAGCGAGTGCTACGGGCGAGTTCAAATTATGAAGTATCTCGGTTTGCGCACGCTCACAAAGTTTGTCGCTGGTCATCAGCCAGGGCCAGATGGCGCAATCTCAAAGTTGTATTGGAGCGAATATCACAAGATAGTGACTGAACTGGCGATGGATATTCTCGGCGCAGACGGTCTTGTGCCAGTCGGACGCAAGCCGATCTCGTCGTTTCAGACTGACGACGGTGGCGCAGCAAATAGTTCGATGAGTTGGGCGATGACATTTTTAAATGCGCGTGCGGGCACAATTTATGCGGGCTCTTCACAGGTTCAACGCAATATCATCGGCGAGATGGTGCTTGGATTGCCTAAAGAGCCCAAACCCAACTAACTAATGAAAGTTATATCGGGCATGCGGTCAGGTGCGTCGATTGTTATTGCAGTGCTTTGTCGGCCAAGTTTATGGATCACAGCCTTAACTCAGTTAATTCGTTTGACGCCACGGCGTTGGTGGGCTCGAGCGCCATTTTTGCCAGTGCCGACACGTGAATATATTCGTTTTCGAGTCTTGACACAGTACGGCGAGCGCGGTCATGAATTAGAAGTAGCCGACGTATTGAGTTATTTGCGTTGGCTGAAAGAACTGCAATGAGAAGTGCGCTGGTACTTAATGCGACTTTCGAACCGCTCTCAATTGTTCCTGCGCGTCGCGCGATTTGCTTGGTGCTCTCAGACAAAGCCGAGATAGTAGAAAACGACGGAACACAAATTCATGCTGAAACTTTTGTGATGCCAGGACCATTAGTTATCAGACTGCGATATGTCGTTAAAGTGCCATATCATCGACGCACTGCAATGTCGAGGCGGGCGATATTTGCGCGAGATAATCATTGCTGTCAATATTGTGGCGCATTCGCCGACAGCATTGATCATGTCATGCCGCGGTCTCGAGGTGGCAAGCATGTTTGGGAGAACGTCACCGCTGCGTGTCGAGGTTGTAATCTAAAAAAACGAGACCGGACTCCTGACGAAGCAGGAATGATGCTGGCAAATAAACCGCATACACCGCGTGAACTTGCGTGGATAACCGTATCAGTAGGCAGAATTCCTGAAGCGTGGAAACAGTATCTCGCATACGCGTCATAAAGTTTTCATAGAAGCTTTCTTAGAAATCCACTGATGAAGTCTTGGCAGATACATCACATTCGCGACTCGGCTGAGTCGGTGCACTCTCGAGAGTTACCCGCAGAGCGATCAATCTGGCGCGCTTCAATCTCTGAGTCTGCAATTGTTTTGGGTTCAAAACAATCATTCGACATTGTCAATCAGCAAGCTTGCAATGATGATCGGGTGAGCGTTGTTCGCCGACGGAGTGGTGGTGGTGTCGTTTTTCTTGGTGTCAATGACCACTTATGGATCGATCTTGTGATTCAGCGTGATGATGTTTTATGGAGCGACGATATTGGAAGATCAATGTGGTGGGTTGGAGAGTTGTGGGCCGCTGCGCTTGCTGAAAATGATGTTGCTTCGCGCGATCAATTAATTGTTCATCGTGGCGGTCTTGAGCGAAATGAAATTTCAGATTTAGTTTGTTTTGCGGGGCTTGGGCCAGGCGAAGTGACACTGCATGGCAAAAAATTAGTGGGCATTTCTCAGCGACGGACTAGAGAGATGGCAAGGTTTCAATGCGTGCTACACAGCCGCTGGTCGGTCGAGGCCTACGAAAAATATTTAGATTTTGACAAGCTATCGGGCGCCGTAAATATCATCGGATCGGACTTCAACTCAATTCAAACCGGGGTTTCGGGCGGACTTAATGAGATCGCCAATTCGTTGATCGTTTTGGCTGAATCGCTCTAGCTGACTAGCTGGCTAGCTGACTATCTGGCTAGCTAAAAAACTACCTAAATAACTAGTAACCAGTGTTTTACGGGATTTATAGTCTGTCGCCCAAAAATTTGTGGGGGAAAGTGGGGTTAAATCCACTCTGGTGGGGGAAAGTGGGTTATACTCTCTGCAGGTCGCGGAGGGAGCTCCAAAGCCTTTCAGATAATGGGTTTTGGGACAAAGCGGAGGATCAGTGTTTGTAGGTGCACACGAGCGTCAATTGGATCCAAAGGGTCGCATCGCTCTGCCAGCCGCTTTTCGTCCACGCCTTGAGCCAAAGTGCTATCTCGCCCTGGGTCGCGACAAATGTGTAGACGTACTCACCACTGAAGCGTTCTTATCTGTAGCCAACGATGCGATGGACAAAGTTCGTCGTGGCGAGATGGATCGCAAACAGCAGCGAGCTTTGGCTTCAAACATGATTGAAGTAACTGTGGGCCGCTGCGCTTGCTGAAAATGATGTTGCTTCGCGCGATCAATTAATTGT
>JBAXAW010000191.1:0-2407 GCA_037142305.1 Actinomycetota bacterium | reverse complement strand
TAGGACACCACCCTCTCAAGGTGGCGGCACGGGTTCGAATCCCGTTGGGGCTGCAAATGAAAAAACTTGCTTTAGTTACTATGTTGTTGGTCGTCGTTTCATGTGGTGGAAGTAACGCGTCGTCAAACGAATCTGCAGTAAGTCAATTAATTGAAGGTCACGGTGTCGCTGGCTCGATCTCCAAAGTTGTCTGCGATCCGTTGTCATCGCTGGCGCAAAAATCTCCTTCGGAAAATAAAGAGTCGTGGCGGTGTAAGCGGTCTGGCAAGCAAATTGATTTTGATATTTATATCAGCCAAGCCGCTAAACAACTCGCGAGCGACGAAGCGCTTTCACTGCTTGGCACTACTGGTAGTACGCAGACATGGGATGACACTCCGATTTTGTGTGGCGCCGAGTGGACAATGGGCGTCGCTGATATCAAGACTCGCGATGCACTGATCACTGAACTAAACGCTGCTGGTGTCAGTGCAGCGACTTGTTGATTACTTGCAAGTCGCGATATCGCCGACAGCAACTTCGCCAGGCTGTGTGACAAGACAATAAACTCGGCTAACCGCGCCAAGTTCGTGTGACAGTCGTTGATAATCGCCGTCGCTGAACCATCGCGCATTCTTCTTGCACGGAATCGCATATCCCGTGACTTGCGTTTTAACCGAACCGAATTCAAGCGTCGCGCCTGGGCGAACTTTCGACCAGTCAAGTTGGCTAAGCGTAATGTTTTCGCCGGCACTGCCACGAGTGATCGGGTGACCATTGGTCGCGTGCATTTTGATCACTTCGTCACTCCAGATGCAAAGTGCTTGCCACGGTCGACCATGGTGGGTGCGCGCCATTTGACGATCGCCATCTAAGCCGTCGTAGTTAACAACACCACTAGCTATCGAAGTTTTTGGAACGCTGTTTGCTGAGGCTTGAATGCCAACAACTTCGCCGACATTCGGTTTCGCTGGATCTTGCGTGTCGGCAGTGTGGAGTTTTGCCAACATTGGCCACAAGTTGGCAAGCCAAGTATTGAGTTTTTGCGGATCAATCTCGTCAAATTTGGATGCCGTCTCTTCACCAAGTTGTTCAAGTCTCGCGCCAAGTTCGAGTTCAAGCATTCTGTCATCTAGATCAACGAGTGAAGTGAGGCTGTTCGCGAGATCTTCGGCGACTGAGGCGACGCGAGTCGGGTCAAGCTTGACATCATGCAGGTGGTGGCGCCACAGAGAGCCAACACTAAGCAATGTGCGGTACGCATCGGTGCCCGAATATTTGTAATTGCCGACGATGGTAGGTGGCCGCAAGATTTCTATAGCTCTTTTGCTAGCTCAGGTACTGATTTGAGTTTTTCGTAATCATTAACTTCATTATAGATTTGTGCAGAGAGGCGCACATAAGTTGCGTCGCCTGGCGAGACGATTACTGTTTCGGTTTTTAATTCTTGACTTACTTTCAGTGTGAGCGCATCACATTGTGTTTTGGTTAGTTGTTTTTTGATCGGCAACTGTACGAGGCGCATCCACGGACAAAACATTTCTGTTGGCACATCTGGTTCAGTGCCCCAGTATTCGTGCAGCATTTTTGAAGCATCGTCAATTACGCCACGGTTATGTGTATCGCGTTCCGAAAAACTAACTGATTCATGAAACTTGATTGCGTGTGGCGTGGCGAGGTAACTCGAATAATCATCAGTGCCTTGTGATAAAAACGATTTCGGAAACCCGGCTTCGAAATCCCATGAAGGCGCGAGTGGAGTGATCAGATTTGCAATTTTTGGCGTTCGGCAAACTAGCCCCGCTGATGCTCGCGGAGCACAAATCCATTTATGAAAATTGCCTACCCATACGTCAAAGTCAGCTGGCAAGGCGGGGGTCAACATGCCAGGGGTGTGTGCAGCATCAATAACCACGAATGCATTCGGCGAAACTCTGCGAATCGTGCGAACGATTTGTTCAATCGGCAACACAAGTGCCGTCTCAGAAGTGATTTGATCGAGCACTACAACACTCGTGTCTGGTGTCAGCGCCGCGAACACGCTGTCGGCAATGTCATCTGCAGTTTGTGCGCCTGCTGTGAATTCAATTTCGGCGATGCGCAATGAGCTTTGTGTGCGACGAGCAATTTCGGCGAGACCATTGAGTACGCCTCCGTAGCCGAGACTTGTCGCAACTATTTGTGAACGCGGTTTCGTGACTAGTGAACTGAGGGCAGTTATCACACCTTGCGAAGCATTTGGCACGAAAGCAAAAAGTTCGGGCGAAGTGCTCAGCCACTCAGCGACGAATGCTCGTGCTTCGTCGTGCAACTGCGGCAAAGTAGTACGAAAAAATAGATTTGGATTATTCTCTTCGATCAATTGAAACTCTCGCTGTGCTGCCGCCACAACTTTCGACACCGCACCGAACGAACCATGATTCAAATA
>JBAXAW010000190.1:0-2437 GCA_037142305.1 Actinomycetota bacterium | reverse complement strand
GATGGTGTCAATTTAATAAGGAGATGAAAATGAAAACAGCAGTAATCGTCGATGCAGTTCGCACACCGTGCGGAAAACGAAATGGTCGGTTGAAAGATTGGCACCCAGTTGATCTGTCGGCACATGCTTTGAAGGCGCTTATTGATCGCACTGGGATTGATCCCGCGCTAGTTGATGATGTTGTAATGGGATGCGTTATGCAGGTGGGCGAGCAAAGTTTGAATATTGCTCGCAACGCAATTCTTGCCGCTGGTTGGCCTGAGAGTGTGCCGGGCACAACTGTTGATCGTCAGTGTGGCTCAAGTCAGCAAGCAGCACATTTTGCTGCGCAAGGTGTGATGGCTGGTGCGTACGACATTGTTGTTGCCGCTGGTGTCGAAGTGATGTCGCGAGTACCAATGGGCGCGTCAATCGCCGAAGGTAAGCATGGGTTTCCGTTTGGACAAACCGTGCAAGCGCGCTACGCCGCCGATGGTGGACTTGTAAATCAAGGAATTTCTGCTGAGCTGATCGCCGAGAAATGGAATATCAGTCGTGAAGACATGGATCGTTTTGGTGTTAGGTCTCAAAGTTATGCGGCACGCGCAACGAACGAGGGTCGTTTTCAAAACGAAATTATTCCGACGCTAGATGCCGAAGGAAAAATGATGACTACCGACGAAGGAATTCGTGAATCAACATTAGAAAAACTTGCGACGCTCAAGCCTGCGTATCGTCCACTTGAAGAAGGCGGAAAAGTCACGGCTGGTAACTCTTCGCAAATCACCGATGGCGCAACAGCGATTCTGATTATGTCTGAAGAGCGAGCAAAACAATTAGGGCTCAAACCTCGTGCACGATTTGTGAATTTCGCAGTTGCTGCTGAAAACCCTCGCTATATGTTGACCGCACCGATTCCGGCTACCAAAAAAGTTCTTGAGCGCGCTGGGTTAAAACTTAATGACATTGATCTGGTTGAAATCAACGAAGCTTTTGCGGCCGTAGTTTTGGCATGGGAAAAAGAATTGCACCCCGACATGGAGAAAGTCAATGTCAACGGCGGCGCAATTGCTCTCGGCCACCCACTTGGTGCATCTGGCACACGGCTAATGACAACTCTGCTAAACGAACTAGAGCGCACCGGTGGTCGTTATGGTTTGCAAACAATGTGCGAAGGTGGCGGCTTGGCCAACGCCACAATTATTGAACGACTGGGCTAATCAACATGGCTAATCGAAAAATTAGCCACCGCTGATGCTCGGAAAAATAATTTGGGTGCTTTTTGGCGTAGCCCTATTTCGTTTTATATGGAAAACCGGTCTTGGAATGCTGCGTGGCATGACATCGACCTTGCCACCACCGCCACCAGCAGGAGAAATGCGACGAATTAATGTTCGCTACCGATGCTCAAGTTGCGGAACAGAATTGCGAATGACAATGGCGCCAGATCAAGATCCACCGCCACCAAGACACTGTTTAGAAGATATGGATTTAGTCGCGCCAGTTGAGTAGCAAGTCGACTGACAAAGTAACTAGCAAAATAAGTAACTAGTGATATTTAGTAGCGGTATACAAACCGCCAAGAACGCAAAGCAATCCCGAAAATAAATACCAATTATTTCTTCCACCGGGTACAAAGCCCAGGTAGTAGAACAGAATAACTAACGACCCAAGGCCAAGCAGGGCAAACATTAAAATCGGAACCCATGTTGGACTAACTTTTTGCTCACGCAAAGTTGGCGGGGTATAGCGCGAAGAAGCCGCAGCGAGGTTTTGCCCATGTAGCGAGTGAGTGTCAGATGTATCAAGCCGATGTGTTTGATGAACACGACCTGGCTTTGTTCCTTTTGGAGTTGTTCTGCCGCCGCTACGTCGTTTTGAAGTCGCCATATCTGTGTCAAGTGTAGAGGCGTTAAATAGCTTTGTAAGTGACTATTTATAAGGCAGGCTAGAGGATATGAAAAAATCAGCGCCGAAAATATTGGTGATTGACAACTATGACAGTTTTGTCTACAACCTCGTGCAATATCTTGGCGAGTTAGGTGCTGAGCCGATCGTGGTTCGCAACGATGAGGTAACTATTCAACAAGCACTCGAACTTAAACCAGATGGAGTTTTATTGTCTCCAGGACCAGGCAAACCTCAAGACGCAGGAATTTTGTGTGAGGCGGTGAGTGCCTTCGCCGAGATCACCCCAATTTTTGGAGTGTGTTTAGGACACCAAGCAATCGGTCATGTATTTGGCGCAAATATTATCAGCGCCCCCGAACTTCAACACGGCAAAACATCTCAAATACATCACAAAAATCTAGGAGTATTCGCCGGCCTTGATTCACCGGTCACGGCAACGAGATATCACTCTTTAACAATTGATCCCGAATCAGTTCCGAAAGAACTTGAAGTTACCGCGACTACTGATGATGGGTTAATTATGGGTGTACGACATAAAGATTTAGAT
>JBAXAW010000189.1:0-2471 GCA_037142305.1 Actinomycetota bacterium | reverse complement strand
ATGTTGGGATTCGACTGGAAAAAGGGACTTTCACGTTTCGTTGGGGCGTCACTTGTAGTTGTGGTGCTCACGGTGGTCGGCGCTGTCTCGCCCGCGCATGCTGCAGCTCCGACTGTCATTGGAGTCGGTTCACCAACTACTTCTGGTTTTTACAAGGTTGGCAGCCCAGTGATTGAAGTTCGAGTGCAGTTCAGTGAAATCGTCAATGTGACTGGAATACCAACATTGCAGTTAGAAACCGGCACTACTGATCGAGTTTTGAATTATGCAACAGGTTCTGGAACAAACAGACTGACTTTTAATTATACGATTTCAAGCACAGATACATCGAATGATCTTGACTACCTTGCGACAACGTCACTTGTTCTTGCCGGTGGCTCAACAATTAAGAACGCTACGAATGAAAACGCAGTACTCACTCTTGCCGCTCCGGGTGCTTTGGGTTCGTTTGGAGCGAACAATGCAATTGTCGTTGATACGACGGCACCGACGGCGTCGGTTGCAACTGCAACGGTAGGAAGCACTTCAAATGCGGTCGCACAAAGCAATGAATTGGGCACTGTATTTCTAGTCAAGAGCAATAATTCCCCAACGTCGGTGAATCAGATTATGGCACTATTTGCCAATGAACGATCCACAGGCACAACAATTGCGACTATCAACACGAACACCAACGTGCCAGCGGCGATGCTCGTCGGTGGCACTTACAAAATATATGCCGCCGATGCGGCGGGCAATCTCTCGGCGGCATCTACAAACACAGTGACGGTTGATACTGTTGCGCCGTTTGTTGGGATGGTACCCCTGAATACACCACTCGGTAGTGCGTCTCGTATCTCAGTGCAGAGTAGTGAGACTGGCACGGCTTATCTCGTTAGATCAACGATTGCAGTCACAAGCAAAGCAAGTATCACTGGCGCTGCTGATGCGGATTTCAATGCGGTAACAATTGCCGCACCGAATACAAATACTTCGCTTGCAACAACGACGCTTACTGCAGGCAACTTCATACTTTACGCAGTTGACGCTGCCGATAACTTAAGCTTTCCGTTTTCGTTTCCGATCACGATTGGCATTGATAGTTCGGCGCCAACCATGTTGGGTGTGACACCATTTAGCGGTGATCTTGAGGCTTCAATAAGTGCCAGCATTGTCGCCAGGTTTAACGAACCGGTAGCACCATTTGTTGTTGACGGCTCAAAAACTATTACCTTGGCACGGTCAATTGTGCCGACAATTACTGGTGCAGTCCTAAGTGGAACCGTAGAAACGATTACTTTTAGTTCGAACCCGGGTCTTGTTGTAACAGACAAAATCACGATTGCCAGTTGTACTGCGGCAACATTAAACGGCTCGGCAATGGCAATCTCAGCAGTATCTGGGTTGACTGTCACGTTTGCAAATACATCTGGAGCTGTTTCCAACTCACCTGGAAGTTGTGCATATACAGCTACAAAATCAGATAACACGGTCCTGATTACGGTTTCGGAGGTGATCCCTTCCAACGATGCAAAAGTTACTGTTGGGTCTTTTCCTAATGATGACACTGTGACTATCAACCCAGCTGGTGTGATGTTGTTTGGTGTTTCGTATTACGTTTTAATAACTGCGGGGGCAATTGTTGACAAGGCTGGTACTCCAAATAATTTTATGGGTATACCCTCAGCCACGCCGCAGTTCTACAGCTTTACAACAGGAAACGATACGACAGCACCATCATTAAATGTTTCGCAGTCAGACCCGCCAAATGGGATGACAACATTTACACCTGATCGAAGCATCACACTTAAATTCAGTGAGACTGTACTTGCTGTCGCAAATAAGTTCATCAAACTTTGTACTGGTGCAGTAGATTGCGCAACACCTGTTGAGACATTCACTTTAGAAACATCCACAGGAACCGGCGTTTCGGTAGCGAGCAGTTTGGTGACAATTAATCCAACTGCGGATTTAAGTTTTTCGACGACCTATTTCTTGCTGATTGAGGGAGGTGCATTTAAGGACGGTTCAGACAATAATTATGCAGGCCTTGCGACTTGTTCATCGCATCCTTGTGGATACGAATTCACAACGATGGCAGTTCCTGTTCCTGGTGTTACCCCTGTGTTTGTGGCTCCGAGCGGTCCAGTACCGACTGGTCCAGTACCGACTGGTCCGTGCGTGTCCAACTGCTACGTTGCTCCGCCTGCATTTTTGCCTGGAATGATTGCAGTAATTATTGGACCTGCACCAACGTTTGGTGCCAATGGTGTTCCTCTGGGTCTGACCGCTGGAAACATGGCTGGTGTTGATCCAAATGCCTTTAGAAACTTTAATCCAATTGATTCCAGAGGACTTTCAAACGACGCGATGAGTGGTTTCAACTCGGGTCAGATGGCTGCGTTGCCGCCGTCGGCGATGGGTGGGTTTAATTCGAGTCAGATGGCTGCGTTGCCGCCGTCGGCGATGGGTGGGTTTAATTCGAGTCAGAT
>JBAXAW010000188.1:0-2475 GCA_037142305.1 Actinomycetota bacterium | reverse complement strand
ATCGCGCACACTTATCGCCGCCCCGCGAATTCGGTCGCGTAACTCGGCTGCAGCCGTGCGCGTAAAAGTTGTGATGAGCACTTCGCTGATTCGTAGATCTTCTTTAGTCGCCAACTCACGAACCAGCAATGCTGCAACAGAGTATGTCTTGCCGGTGCCTGCGCTGGCTTCGGCGACTAATCCGTTTATTAGTTGTTGAGTCGTGAGCTCAAGTTCGATGTTTGGTGTACTGGTGGTCATGAGACGACGTAGACCTTTGGTCGATCGTTTTCTGGCAAGCCGAGAACCGACTGATGTAGTCTCCAGAATTTGAGCACTGGGCTTTTGGCGTGAAAGATTTCGCTGAAAATCGGGTCATCACCAAACACGATGAACTCACTTGACTTATGAAAATCGTCGCTCGAAACAAATGCGTCAAATTCGTTGAGCATGTCAGCGGTTGTGGCGTCAGCTGTTTTGCCAAAAGTTGCACACGGTGCAGCCAAAGCGGTTCGCGCCATTTCGCACAATATTGCGAGTCGCTCTTTGGCGACGGCCTGAGTGACTGATTCGTTCAACACAACCGTGCGTTCACGAACTAAATGTTTGGGGTCACTAGGCCATTTTTCGTGACGCGCAAGCACGAAACCTTTATTGATTTGCAAACCGGCGGCACGAGCAATCAGCAACCGAATTGCGAGTCGCCGCAACGCCGGCTCGTATTCGTAACTCTTATAACTCGCGCGGTAACAAATAACTGACGTGATCATTTCTACGCCTTGCGTGCACATCGGTATCTCACCCACCAACTTGACACTCGGCGAAACTTCGAGATCGACCGCAACCGGCGCAAGTGCCGCGAGATCAATATTGTGTTGCCTAAGTGCTGAGTGCATTGCCTCAACTAGCTCTTGAACATCTTGAAAC
The DNA here is from genome assembly GCA_037142305.1 of Actinomycetota bacterium. Taxonomy (GTDB): domain Bacteria; phylum Actinomycetota; class Acidimicrobiia; order Acidimicrobiales; family Ilumatobacteraceae; genus BACL27. The sequence goes on along the minus strand of JBAXAW010000188.1, from coordinate 1,569 downwards.
GCTTCGTCACCAAATGGTGCGGGCGGCACAACGCCAGAGCGTCGAACTTCGGCCTGCCACGTATCTGGCGCGTCAGACGATTTATCGACCGATGTGAGCATCAATAACTCTTGGGCCAAACCTGCGGCAGTTTTTTTGTCTATTTCTAAGGGGATAATCGCCGGCGTCTCTTGCTCATTTTTGCGGTGAACAAACATCTCAAGTGTCTGACGCAAATAGATTTCGATTGGTTCGACATATGTTTTTTCGAGCAACTCTGGTGTGAGCACCACAGGCATCGACGATTCTGGCGTCGGCAATACAACCTCGCTCAACGGTTTTGTAACAATCGAGTCACCTAATGTGATCGCAGCCTGACGCGCGACATTATTGTGCGACCAGATACTACCCAACTGAACTGTGTCTTTAAAAAAGTTGCGCACGCTCGTGGTGTGTCGCGGATGCTCGATTTCAATTTCGCTAAGATGTTTATTGGCCGGCTGCTGACCAACGCCGAGCCGGCGAGCGAAATCAACGAACTCGGCGAGCGGTGTGGCGAGCGGCAGACGCTGATTATTTTTAATACTTTGACCCGTGCAAGTAATGATCAAACGTTCTTGAGCGGCAAGCGTTGCATCAAGCAATGAGCGGCGCACGTCGAGCCGAGCATCTGAGTCACCGATTAGACGTTGGCGTTCGATCAAATCGTCACCCTCGCCTTCGCTAGACGACAAAGAATCTTCGTCAAAACCGACAACGCATACAACACGAAACGGCACACCACGTAATGGGATCATTGAAGTCGCAGTTATTGCACCAGTTCGCAGCGGCTGACGACCAGGAACCTCATTGAGCATCTCGTTTAATTGAGTCGGAACATCGCTGTAGTCAACACCAACCGTGTTGCGCGCGGCCGATTTACGTAGCGAACTGAGTTGTTGAAGAGGCATCGCAAGTTCATCGCAAAACTCACCGCACAAACTTACGATCGCGGTCTCAATCGCATCACACCACTGAGCCACCGTGCATCGTTGAGTTGTAAGGTCCGTAAGTTGCAACACTGCGTCAAATATGCGAATCAGCGCAGAGATCTCGTCGATATCAGAGAGATCGACATCATCAAGCGCGTCAACTGCGAGTGAGTCAAAAGTTTGCGTGCCATCAGCAACTAGCGCGCCTAATAACATTTGCTCAAGCCCAGCACGCCAAGTGTGGGCGTTTAGTTCGGGTGCGATTAATCCATTAAGTTTTCGATGCTCAACGGTAAGACCCCATCGCACATTTGCTTTTTCGACGTAGCGATACCAATGCTCTACGCCTTCAGAACTGACACCAAGATTTTTGAGAACTAGCGGCGAAGTTGCAACCGATAGAACCCCTTCAATCGAGCATCGTGATTGCACTAGATCAATCACGTTTGCGAGCAATGCCGATGCTTCGTTAATTTGGCGAATGCCGCGGTCTGCAACAATAAGCGGAATCTTCACGTCGCGTTTTTTACCACCCGCGCTCGCGATCTCACTCTTGCCCTCGCCCCCGCCAACTTGCACAGTGCGAGCAAATGTCGCTTCGAGATATGGCGCTGCCGTC
>JBAXAW010000187.1:0-2499 GCA_037142305.1 Actinomycetota bacterium | reverse complement strand
AAATGCGTGGTCTGCGCAATTGGATGGTTGGCTATTCGGCGGTTGCCGCAAACCTCGGCGGTATTCCATTGGCTTTTGCGTTCATCGCATCTCTAGGTATGCAGGGTTTGTACACGAAAATTTTGAGCGTGTTCGGTATAAATCTGTCTGCAATGGGTTTCAAAATTTCAGACTTCTCTGGAATCGTCCTTGTGTATCTATATTTTCAAATCCCACTCATGACTCTATTAATGTTGCCGGCAATAGATGGACTAAAAGTGACACTGCGCGAAGCCGCCGCCAATCTAGGTGCATCGCAAAGACAGTATTGGACGAACATCGGTTTGCCGTTGCTCACGCCGTCACTACTTGGTGGTTTTCTTTTATTGTTTGCAAACGCATTCTCGGCCTATGCGACAGCATTTGCTCTTTCATCGGGCGGCACACGACTTGTTTCGGTGCAGATTCGTTTTTACCTGCAAGGAAACACGATCACTGGCAAATCTAATCTCGGTTATGCACTTGCGGCATGGATGATTATCGTCATGACTTTGGCCATGTCTGGATATTTATTGCTTCGCAGAGTTTCTGAAAAGTGGCAAAGATGACCAAAAGAAATAGTTGGGCCAAAATCACGCTTCTTTTAATTGGCGCTTTTTATGCCCTGCCAATGTTGGCGATGGCTCGGTTTTCGTTTCAACGAATGCCCGTTGTGAAACTGGGCTGGTCGACTCTTCTAGATGGCTGGACAATTGCTCCGATGGTTGACGCTGTTACGAGCGCACGATTTCTGCAGGCAAGTTGGCTAAGCCTTCGGTTAGCACTTCTTACCGTCATAATTAGCCTTGCAATCTTGGTGCCAACAACGGTTTACGTTCACGTTCGATTAATCAAGGCTCGTGCGTTCATTGAGTTTCTTTCGATTCTTCCTTACGTTGTGCCACCGATTGCGCTCGTCGTCGGTATTTCGGGTGCGATGAGAAGTACTGTCCCAGGATTTCTTTCGAACCCATTTAGTCTCACCCCGTTTTATGTAATTATTTCGCTTCCATTTTCGTTTCGCTCACTGGATGTTGGGTTAAGTTCAATCGAACTTAAGACACTTGTTGAAGCATCGCGATCACTTGGTGCAGGGTGGGTGCGCACAATTAGGTCGGTAATTTTACCAAATCTAAGGGTTGGTGTAATTAACGCTTCGTTTCTTACATTTGCAGTTGTGCTCGGCGAATTCACGATTGCTTCACTTCTTCTTAAATTCACATTGCCCGCATATATGGCTGAGGCACAAGGTAATAACCCGCAGGGATCATTCACAGTTGGACTGTTGCTTCTAGTTGTCAGTGCATCACTGCTAGGAGTTGTAAATCGAGTAACGCGAAAACGAGGTCAAGAAGTACAAGCGATATTTCTCTAGTTTTAAAATTAAAAATCAATGGAGCAAAAAATGTCAATACAAAAGTACGCCATCAGAATTTCGTCAATCAATAAATCATTCGGTTCTGTTACGGCATTGTCTGATTTCAATCTTGAACTTACAAAAGGCGAGTTGGTTACTCTGCTAGGTCCTAGTGGTTGTGGCAAAACAACCGCACTTCGAATAGTTGCGGGATTTGAGAAACCAGATTCTGGAACAATCGAATCAAACGGATTAGACATCGCTAATCAACCAGCGCACAAGCGCCAAATGGGAATGGTATTTCAGAATTACAGCCTGTTTCCACATATGAACGTCTCTGAAAATATTGGTTTTGGGCTTAAAGTTCGAGGCATAGAACGCGCCGAGCGCGACATGCACGTTGCAAAAGTAATTGAGCGAGTGCGATTGACCGGGCTTGAGATGCGTTATCCCCATCAACTTTCTGGTGGTCAGCAGCAACGCGTTGCGCTCGCACGAGCTCTTGTGATTGAGCCACAAGTTTTATTGCTCGATGAGCCGCTGAGTGCACTTGATGCAAAAGTTCGCGCCGAACTTCGTGATGAGATCAGATTGCTTCAAAGCGAATTAGGTGTTGCGACTATTTTTGTAACGCACGACCAAGATGAAGCCATGGGCATCTCAGATCGAATCTGCGTGATGAAAGACGGTCAAGTACAACAGAGTGGTTCTCCGCAGGACGTATATCTAAACCCAAAGAATAGTTTTGTTGCTCGCTTCGTTGGTGCTATGAATGAGTTTCAAATCCAATCACCGAATAGTGGGACAACGACCAAAATGTTGCTTCGACCTGATGCGATTTCTATCTGTCAGCGCGGTGAGCCAAATTCGCTAAATGCAACTGTGGTCGGCCAGCACTTCGGAGGGATAGCAACCATGGTTCGATTAAGGCTTGACGACCAAAGCGCAACCGTCAGCGCCCATATGTTGTCTCGAAGTGTGAAGGTCAGTGCTGGTGAAAGTGTTGGCATTTTGCTAAACACCACCGAAGCGATTTTCGAAGAAGTAGGTAGTAACGGGTCGCAGTAAATGAGATAGATTCGTCACATGGAATTTAGATATCTCGGCCGAAGCGGCTTCAAAAT
>JBAXAW010000186.1:0-2573 GCA_037142305.1 Actinomycetota bacterium | reverse complement strand
TTATTCATAATGTTTCGAACGAATCTGTCAATGAGTAGTGCCACGCCGAGTAGTGCAATCGCGGCAACACCATCTAGCCACCAGTGATTGCCAGTTGCCGAGACAGCGAGCACAGTTATAAATAGGTGTGCGAGATACAGCCAGCGCCAGCGACTAGTGGATGAAAACACGATGCCGAGTGAAATAATTGCCGCCCAGCCAACATGAATCGACGGCATTGCAGCAAATTGATCTGAAACACCGGTGCCAACTGGGCCGTATACCGATAGCCCGTAGCGGGTTGCAAGATCGATGTAGCCCAGTTCGGGTAAAAAGCGAGGCGGGGCAACACGTATGTATCGAATCACCAGACATGCGGCCGTGAGCATTGCCAGACTGCTGCGCCAACGCGGATATTTATCTCTGTGACGAATAAATATCCAAACAAGAAACAAAATCATTGCCGGCACATGAAACACCGCATAGTAAAAATTCGTCGCCTGAGCCAACCAGTCGTATTGCAAAACGAATTGTTGTAACGAAAGTTCAGTAGGCATGTGCAGCCAATTTTGAAATCGATCAATTTGTCGGGCGCGCTCAATTGCCCCACTGGGTTGATCGAGCGATAGCTTCATCGCCAAGCGCCAAAGTGTGTACAGCGCCGAAATTAAACTAAGTTCTGTTGTCGCGGGAATGATTCGCGCACGCCATTTTGTTGGCGGCAGGCGACGCAAAAGCATCGTGACTGCGAAACTAAGAAGCGCGGTGATCGCCGCTTGATCCCAGGTCACCCACTTGATATTCGTATTCATTGGGCGCAACTCTAGTGTTCATCATTTATTTGCCCATTGAACGGGGGTAGTTTTGTTTGACTCGGTTACATTTTTGGTAAGTTCTACGCTGTGAAAAAACGCCTCTCCTATTTATCGCTTGCGGCTCTAGTTTTCGTTGCCTCGTCTTGTGGCGTGTTTGGAGGTAGTTCGCAGAGTGCGCCAAAGTTAGTAGAGCCAGTTGCCACTGCTCTTGTGCCTGCGTCCGATGGTTACTCGTTTCCTAACTTTGAATCAACTTCAACCCAAGAGCAATTTGATGGCTCCGATTTATTTGCAATGTTTGGCGCCGAAGTATGTGTTGATGGAGTGACGAATCCGTGTGAGCCAATTGCTGAGGCCGCGGCTTGGGCTCGCATGGTGAATCAGGCTCGTGCTCCCGGACATTGTGAAGGTCTGGTTGTAGAAGCATCAAAGCGGTTCAACAGTGGTTTGAGCCCAGTGACTGTGAAATTAGAAAATCAGGGCGAAGTCACTCACCAAATTTTTCAGGCATTCGCCACGCAGTTCTTGGCAGAGGCTCAAAAGGAAACTCTTAGTTGGCAAAAAAAATCTTTGCGACAAATTGTTGATGCACTTGGTGCTTCGTTTGTGACAGGTTCAGTAAATTATTCGATGGGGGTTTACTCAAAAATCGGAGGGCACGCAATTTTGCCGTATGCGGTTGAATTTACTGATCCAGATAATGTCATTGTCCACATTTATGATTCAAATTGGCCGGGCAAAGATCGTTACGTAGAGATTGATTTGAAAGCTGAAACATGGAAGTTTTCGTTTTCTGGTAAGGATCCTGCAAATGATCCCAAAGCATGGACAGGTGGGGCCGGAAGTATTGATCTCACTTCATTAGATTCAAGAATTAATTCGGTGTGTCCATTTTGCGCTACCTCTACTAAGGTAAAAAATTCTACGCTCGTGATTAAATCAACTGACAATCAGTGGTCAATCACTACTGACAAAGGGACATATTCTCCTGCCACAGGAGGTCTCGTTGAAGGCATTTCGGCGCGACCGATACGAGGAACTACGAGCCAAGATACGGCGACGCCATTGGAATATATCGTGTTTGTTGAGACTACCGATCTTGATTTTGACATGAGTGGTACGACGAGCGCATTCGTATCAAATGACAAATCTGTATCACAACTGACATCAACAGGCTCAAAAAAAGTTAGAGCAAAGGTGTCATCAAATACCATTTCACTTGATAATCAAGATGCGACTGTAGATGTGGCAAGCGGTGACATTTCGGTGTCGGCGTCTGGTGGAAAGCCTTCTATCAATATTGGCGAAGGTCAAATAAGAGTTTCTGGCGAAACACGTGATGGTCAGAAATTTGAAGTCACGGCTGATAATAAAACTCCACAAGTAAGGGCAACTGTTCCAAGTGGTGACATAAAAGATGGCCCAAAGTTTGTTGTTGAAACTCGCAATGACCAAAATTTAACTAATCGTCGTGAGGTTTCGAATTCAGGTGTTGAAACTAATACGACTAGCAACAAGCCGTTGGATTTAAATGGCGTTAACCCGAATTTGCCACCAGCATTGAGCAATGTAAATACCAAACCTGGATTGCCAGCACCTGAAAATCGAAATCTTGCAAACCCTAACTACACGGCAGATCCTCCAGTGAAGTTTTTGAATGCGCCGAATTCAATCGTGCCGGGTTCTGTTGTGCCTGGTTCGGGTGGAAGTGTGCCGGGTGGAACTGTGCCGGGTGGAAGTGTGCCGGGTGGAAGTGTGCCGGGTGGAAGTGTGCCGGGT
>JBAXAW010000185.1:0-2578 GCA_037142305.1 Actinomycetota bacterium | reverse complement strand
GGGTAAAACTATCCATTTGTCATTGCCGTCAAATAGAAGTTTCTTTTTTCGTGCCAACCATGGCAGAAAAATTGCTAACAAAATCGTCACGACCGAGAGCCAACCCACATACATCAGACCTGGTTTGCGTGTTGCGCCCTGCATTGTAAATGTACGAAATACTGAGCCGCTCATTCCGTTTGGGCCGTAGAGCGCAGCGACAATCAGTACTGTCAACAATGCAATCGCGACAAGTTTGATTGACATATTGCGTTTACTCGCCCAACGCAGATCAATACCAAAACGACGCAGTACCCACTGGCCGGCTAACGCAACTGCGACGACAACAAATGGCAATGAAATGAGTTGGTAGACGAGGCCAAGCGCCGCACCGACAATGACAACCCACAGAAAATACGATGAGAAAACATCTTTGCCTTTGAAGACTGTGAACTTGCGACACGAAATCGCAAAAATTATCAGGGTAATCCATGCAGAACTTAACGACGTCGAAAAGCCATCCCACAAAATTTGTTGCACAATATTTGGCACCGACATAATCACAAAAATCGCGACGTTTGCAAAAATGACAGCAAACCAGTTAACGGTTTTTATGAATCTGATTGCAACTACACCAACGAGTTGCACATACGCCGCAAATTGAATTAAGTCAAACCAGCCAGCGAACATAAGAACTCGAAATAGGTGTGAGCCTGTCGTGTGGCTTGACGCGACTGCGACGTGGGCAACAACATTGTGCATTCCAACTGGGTATCCAAAAACTGGAAACGCATTAGATAAAACCATTCCCGCGCTGCCGTCGCGCCACCACTGGGTGATGCCGAGAATGAACGACGCGTGGCCACCGTGATCGCCGCCATAGGTGTAGCCGGCAACTAATTTCACTGGCTCACTCAACAATTGAAATGAAGCTACGACGATCACTGCGATCGGTATTGCTGAAATCAATAGACCCTTAACTGCCGAAATTAGTTTCGATTCACGCACGGCTGGTTCAGGCACAACTAGTTCGCGGCGCAACATTGCCCATGCACCAGATACAGCCAGCATGCAGACGAGTGAAACTTGCCCCCAGCGAGTCGAAATACCCGATGCACCAAACTTAGAAGCCACAACAAAACTGCAATAAAGAAACAACAGCGAAAGCATCAACCCAACTGGCCACAACAAAAACCGATAGATGCCCGTAAAAATCGCGCTACTAAACAAAACACAACAGATCAAAAGCGTGGCCCACGAAAAGCCCATCAATACTGCAGCAACACCGACCGCAATTAACGCTAGATGTAGTGCTTGCTCTTTATTTAACTTATTAGGTAAATCCACAACAACATATAACCTAACCTATTTTTTTATTTCAACGAACACTTCACAACGACGATTCAACGCAAGGCCAGCCACAGTCGAGCTGTCAATCCCTGGCAAGGGCGAGGTATCGCCAAGCCCAACTCGATCAATAGAATTTGCGTTTCGGTTCATTGCAGCTTCAAGTGCGGTTGCAAGAACTGATGCACGCTGTTCACTTAGCGGAAGCCTCTGATCTAATGGGCCATCACTTGAACTGTGACAGACAACTACCACTTTTGCCTGAGGATCTAAAATAGTTGAAACAATTTCTTTAATTGCTTGTGTAGAACGCTCAGTCAACGTGCTTTCATTGGCCGCAAAAAGCACATCGCTCGAGATCAGCATTCTTGAATATTTTGAATTTGCTAACTTACTGAGAATTTCACTTGCAGTCTCTGGCTTTTCGCTCGCGCTGTTTGAAACCCACCAAAGATTCTCTTCTTCATATTCAGGGATAACAACATCAACTAATCCTTCAAGTCGCGACAAATCAACAGCCGATGAACGCTCGCTTGACTGCGGCGCACCTGGAAGCCCCACTGCAAAAATTATGCCGGCAATAACGCTCACTAAAACGAGCACGCCCGCACCAACAGACGCGTAGACGATGCGTTGTTTGCGCTTTCGCTTGCTTCTTCTAGTATTCAACTTTTTGTCTCAATACTTTTATAAGTCGAATAGTGTCGTCAAATAGTGGCACAGAGTCAGATTTAGTCAAAAATTATTTTTTGAGCTTTGGTCGAGTCATTTGGTTTGTGTCGTCACCGAAAATAACCGGAAACAAATCATTGCTGTCGCCAAGATTGCCGTCTGAGTCATCAAGGATCTCTAAGTAATTCTCTAGTTCTGGCCATCTCACCATTGGGACTTCTTGGTTCAACAACCAATGCCCACCAGATTGAGCGATGCCAAGTGATGAACTATTTGCAACAAGCGCACTTGCTGCACCCGCGAGCGTAAGACTCCATGAGGAGTCTGCTCGCTGACGAAACTCTTCAACGATGTGCCTTGCCGCTTCAATGCTGCCGTTGTGTTCTTCAATCGCATCAAACTCTGTTGACTGCCATGCTTCTTCGGCTTCTTCAACGGCATCTTTTGTTAAACCAATAAATGCTTTCGCAGGGTCACAATAGAACCACGAAGCAGCAAATGAGCCGCAACCGACAATGACTGTCCAAAGTGCAAACGACAAACCAATCGCGAAACTTTCTTCGGCAGTTCTATAAACCAA
>JBAXAW010000184.1:0-2604 GCA_037142305.1 Actinomycetota bacterium | reverse complement strand
AAGCCGGAGATGGCGCGAGCAATTACTAATTGTTGTATCTCTGAGGTGCCCTCAAAGATGGTGTGAATCTTTGCGTCACGGTGCCAACGCTCTACTGGATATTCGCGTGTGTAGCCGTAACCACCAAGAATTTGAATTGCATCTTCGGTGACACGTACTGCCATCTCTGATGCGTAGTACTTGCTCTGCGAACCTTCAGCATTTTTATAGCCGCCGTTTTTAGCAAGCCACGACGCGCGCCAAATCAGCAAGCGCGCTGCATCAATTTCGGTAATCATGTTGGCAAGTTTGAATGCGATTGCTTGATGCATGATGATCGGCTTACCGAATGCCTTGCGCTCTTTGGCATAGTCAAGTGCAAACTCATACGCAGCCCGCGCAACACCAAGTGCTTGTGCACCAACTGCTGGTCTCGTTGCTTCAAAAGTTGCCATTGCAGGTTGCTTGCCACTTGATGTGCCTTCGCGATAGCGCGCAAGTTTGGCGTCAAGTTTTACTTTGCCGCCCAACAAACAACGACCTGGCACGCGAACATCTTCGAGTACAACTTCGGCGGTATGACTGGCGCGAATGCCATGCTTTAAATATTTTTGACCCTGTGAAAGCCCTTTAGTTTTTGGCGGCACGATAAAACTCGCTTGACCACGGCCTTTAAGTTCTGGATCAACTGCAGCCACGACAACATGCACATCGGCAATACCACCATTTGTAATCCATGCTTTTGTACCGTTAAGTACCCATTCATCATTTGCTTCGTCGTATACGGCTCGCGTTCGCAAGTTTGAGACATCGCTACCGGCGTCTGGCTCACTCACGCAGAATGCTCCAAGTTTTACATCATCGGCGGTGCCATAACACTGCGGCACCCACTCGATCATTTGTTCTGGTGTGCCATTGCCGGCGATACCTGCTGCAGCAAGACCAGATCCCATGATTGCCATACCAATACCAGCATCGCCCCAAAAGATTTCTTCAATCGCAACAACCATCGTCAGACCTGTCGGGTCGGCCATTGCGTTCATGATGAAGTCAAGGCCATACAAACCGATCTTGGCGGCTTCTTTAACTACAGGCCACGGAAACTCTTCTCGTTCATCCCATTCGTGTGCAGCGGGGCGAATTGTGTCAACTGCAAATTCGTGAATCCAGTTTTTGATTTGAAGTTGGTCATCATTTAGTGCAAGTGAGAAATCAGCCATGGCTATAAGTTATCTGCGTTGCAGTTGCAACTAACAAGCGGAAATATGTGAAAACATTATGCGCGGCGCAACTTCTGAAGATCAGACTCGAGGTCACGGTCACGCGAATAACCACGCTCAACCACTAGTCGCACCGCATCACGTGCCCGTTGCCACTCAACCTCGTCAGCCACATGAGCGAGATTGCGCAAATCAGAATGATCAGTTTCTCGACCAGGGGCAACTGACAATAGTTTTAAAGCGATCAAGTGTCCGACTCGAGCCACTGGCAAAATAATTTGTTTTACAACCTCAAGTTGCTCAGCAGCAGCGACAACTTCTGCTTCTATGCCTGATGATGCAATCAACAAATCAATACTTGTGTCATCAGAAGTAATGAGTCGAGTCATCGCCAACCTCTTTTGCGCTTCTTGCTCGACTAACGCATCAATGCGAAAACCTAACTTTGTCAGCGAGTGAACCAGTGCCTCGGCTTGAGTGTCGTTCTGAAGTGCAATAGCAAGATCAACATCACGTGTGAAACGTGGATCACATCGAACCGAAACTGCGAGCCCACCAACTAGACAACCCGAAACTCCCTCGCGCCGCAAAAGCGTCAAAACTTCTGACGCTGTGGCAATGAGACTCACAGTGCCCTGACGCGCCCCGGAGCATCAAGTGGTCGATCGTGCAGCCACTTAACCAAAAGTTTTTGAATCTGAATTTCATCTGCCTGCGGATTTTCACGACGCAGTTGCTCGCGCTTGATCGCCAAGCCTTCAAGATGCATCTGATCAACTGGCGCAAGTGGCGAAGTCACAACTTAATTCTACGCTCTTGAGTGCCTCGTAGCGCGGCGTGGTTCGTGCAACGGTTATGCGCGGCGCAGGGTTGTGCCAGCTTTAGTGGTTTCAACGAGCCAACCGAGTGTTTGTAGTACGTTGCGGATCTCGTCGGCTTTGGCAAAATCTTTTGCGGCGCGAGCAGCATCAAGCGCTGCGGCTTTGGCTTGTGAATCAGCATCAACGACATCAGCCGCGTTAAGTTGCAAACCAAATGCAATGCAGATTTCGCGCACGGCCAAAGAAAGCGCTCCGGCAGTTTTTGTGTCACCAGAATCAACAGCAACATTCGCGCGGCGAATTGCATCGAACATTACGCCTATTGCGACGGGCGTATTTAAGTCGTCATCCATCGCTGCACGAAATGCGGTTAGCGTCGCGTCGTCAGGCGAAGCCGAACTAGACAACACGATTAGCGAATTAGTTCGCGCAGCAAACGAGTCAACACCAGCCAGAGCATTTACCGATGCATCAATATTGTCGAGACCAACTTTTACAGGCGAGCGATAATGCGTTTGCAGCAACAACATGCGATAGGCGCGCGCATCATAACGATCTAGCAAATCAGGCAAGTTAGTTACGTT
>JBAXAW010000183.1:0-2611 GCA_037142305.1 Actinomycetota bacterium | reverse complement strand
ATTACTACTCCCCATCGAATTATTGCTGCGCCGATTCCTTGTCCTTGTTCTGAGATACCAAAATCTTGTGCGGCATAAGCAACAGTTTGTGTAAACAGAGTGTTGGCATAAGTTGCCGGCAGGCAGGCCAAAGCAAGAAGCCACATAATCGTGCGTTGTCGAGGCGTCAAGGCTGGTGTTTGGCGTTTTCTGCTCACTGCGGGAGCATACTGACATGTCATGAATAATGATTCGCCACGAATAATTGTTCGCCGTTCGGGGCCACTTTCAGGAAACGTGCAGGTTCCTGGCGCTAAAAACTCGGTGCTTAAGTTAATGGCGGCAACGTTGTTGGCAGAAGGCGAATATGTGCTGACTAATGTGCCAGCGATTGCCGATGTTGACACGATGTCGGATTTGTTAACGGCGCTTGGTGTTTCAACAAAATGGCTTGGACCGCACGAACTTTCGTTGACGAATACGGGCAATATCTCGTATGAGGCGCCGTTTGAAAATGTTGACAAGATTCGAGCCAGTATCAATGTTCTGGGTCCACTGTTAACTCATTATGGTCGAGCAATCATCAACTGGCCAGGCGGCGATGACTTCGGTGGTCGGCCAATTGATCTGCACATCAGTGGTCTTGAAAAAATGGGTGCCACAATTGAGCAGAACCTTCTAAACATAAGTGCTTACGCCGATCAACTACACGGTGCAGAAATTGAACTTTCGTTTGCCAGTGTTGGCGCTACCGAAAATATATTAACGGCTGCGATTTATGCCAAAGGCACAACACTGATCGACAACGCTGCTCGCGAACCAGAAATCGGCGACTTATGCAACATGCTCGTGGCGATGGGTGCACAAATTGAAGGCATCGGTACTTCGCGGCTAATAATTCATGGTTCAAAAAAAGGTTCGCTACAAGGTGTGAGACATGCAGTGATTAACGACCGCGTGCAAGCAGCAACTTACATCGCTGCAGTTGCGATTGCAGGTGGCGATGTTCAGATTCGTGGTGCGAGATCAGAGCAAATGGAAATGGTGATAAATAAATATGCGCAGATGGGTGTCTCAATTATTCCGAGTCGCGATGGACTGCGAGTCACTGCTCCTGATCGATTAAACGCAATTGATTTTGCTACTTTGCCATATCCGGGTATTGCAACCGACTATAAACCGTTACTCGTGGCAATGAACTCGGTTGCGAGTGGTGTCGGCATCGTGACCGAAAATTTGTTTCCTGGCCGTTTTAGATATATCGAAGAGTTGTGCAAACTTGGCGCCGATATTCGAATAGATGGTCATCACGCCGTGGTCAAAGGCGTTGATCATTTAATTGGCACTGCTGTTACTGCCCCAGATATTCGTGCTGGTGCAGCATTGATTGTGGCGGGTTTGGCTGCACACGGCGAAACAGTGATCAGCGAAATTCATCACATTGATCGTGGCTACGACGACATCGTCGGGCGACTCAGTGGTCTTGGTGCTGATGTGACTCGCGTTTAACACGACGTGTTGCCTGCCACAACACCGCAATTATCACCAAAATTGGTCCGACAACTAAGAGAATTTCATCCCAACCACCTTGGTGAGCAAGCACCCTCGTATCGTAGAGGGTTCATCAATTAAACATCAATCAAGTTCATAAGTCTTCAAATTAGGCAGGATGGTTAAGTGTCAATTCGTACACAAGTCGAAGAAACAATTGAAGTCATTCGCCCAGCGCTTCAGGCTGACGGTGGCGATATTATTTTGCGCGAAGTTGACGAGGTGACTGGAATCGTGAGCGTCACTCTGACAGGTGCGTGCGGTACATGCCCAGCGTCAGATCAAACTCTTAAAGCGGGTATTGAACGCATCATGCGCGATCGAATCGATGGCATCACCGAGGTCGTAGCAGTTTAGAAAGTAGTTTTTAAACATGGAAAGTCGCTCGCCAGAAATTGCAGCATTATTTGGTGAGGCATGCAACGGTGATCGTGCGGCACTTGCACGATTGTTATCGCTGATTGAGCGTGGCGGTGACGACGCGCGAACTGTCGGTCGGTTGGTTTATCCAAAAACTGGAAACGGTTACATTATTGGAATAACTGGTGCGCCAGGTGCCGGAAAGAGCACGTTAACTTCTGCGTTGATCTCGCACATTCGATCCCTTGAGCAAACAGTTTCAGTTTTGGCAATTGACCCATCGTCTCCATTTACGGGTGGGGCAATTTTGGGTGACAGAGTGCGAATGCAAAATCACGCAACTGACCTTGGAGTATTTATTCGCAGCATGGCAACACGCGGACACTTGGGTGGGCTTTCGCTCGCCACGAGCGAGGCAGTGAGATTGCTTGACGCAGTTGGCTCGCCATGCACATTGGTTGAGACGGTCGGTGTCGGACAAGTTGAAGTTGAGATTGCGCGCAATGCCGACACGATCGTTGTAGTTGTAAACCCTGGTTGGGGCGATTCGGTGCAAGCGAATAAGGCTGGCTTACTTGAGATCGCCGATATTTTTGTAATCAATAAAGCAGACCGACCAGGTGTTGATCAAACTCGTCGTGATCTAGAACAGATGCTTGAACTATCTGATTTTTCGAGTGATGCATGGCGACCAACAATCGTTACGACGGTTGGCACAACC
>JBAXAW010000182.1:0-2671 GCA_037142305.1 Actinomycetota bacterium | reverse complement strand
GGGATAAAACTGGCGCGACAGCAGCGTTAGCAAAATTACAAAACGATGTTTCTCGTGTGCGCGGCTACGGCGATTTCTGGCAACACATGTTGGTCGCTCAAGGTGTAGTTGATATTGCTATAGACAACATAGGTCTGGCACCTTATGACATTGCCGCGCTCGTTCCGATTGTTCAAGAAGCAGGTGGCAAATTTAGTGATCGCTTCGGCGCAAACGACTGGCGAGCCAACTCATTAATTACGTCAAATAAATTGTTACATGATGCAACACTCGCCTATTTGCCGAAATAACTTGGTCGCGAAGCGTAAATCGCAAGTCGCAGAATTTTTAGCGGATTAAAAACCAAACTACTGCAGAGATAACTGCGATTGTGCCGACTACTGGCGGCAACACACGTTTTAGAATCGGCATCGCTAGTGACATACCAGCCGAACCCAACAAATCTAATGGTGCGTTTTCAACTGGTGTAATTATCCGCCGAGTCTTTGTCGCGTCACTTTCAGGCTTAACACTTTGCTCGTTTGTAGCGCTCGAGGTTTTCACAGGCGCTGAAATTTGATTCGCATCTTGCGCCAAGACTGTTGTCTCAAGATTGACAACAAATTGTTTGAGTAACTTGTCGCTCACATCGGCGAGTGCACCGCGACCAAACTGTGCGATCTTGCCTGTGATTGTTAAATCAGTACTCACGCTGCATCGGGTTGTTTGAGCATCCACCACTTCGAGTTGTGCGGTGATAATTGCCGATGCATTGCCTTTGCCTGTCGAGTCTCGACCCTCACCTTTCAACACGGCTCGATGCTCGGCGTCATTTAGCTCTTGAAATATCGCTTGTCCACCAAATTTTGCAACAATCGGACCGACCTTCACAGTTACATGACCCTTATATATGTCGCCTTCAATACTCGTCAAAGTTGCCCCCGGCAAGCACGGCGCGATTCGCGCTAGGTCAGTCAATGTTTGCCACGCAACATCAAGTGGGGCCTTTACTTCAAACGAATTGTTGATTTCCATAGTTGGTTTTCCTCCGTGCTGATCATACTTACGCATCTAGGCTTGGCGCATGGCAACAACTGTGATTCGAGATGCGTCACTTGTAGATGGCACGGGTGCGCCACAAAGACCAGCTGACATTGTGATCAACGACGGACGCATCGTCGAAATTACTCCTGCACTTAAAGCGTCGACTAGTCACGCATCACATGTAATAAATGCGGACGGGATGCTCGTTGCCCCTGGATGGGTCGACGTGCACACGCATTACGACGCACAAGCAACTTGGGATTCTTGGATGACACCAAGCAGTTGGCATGGTGTAACAACAGCAGTGATGGGAAACTGTGGCGTCGGTTTTGCACCGGCGCTCCCCGAGCGACACGAATGGCTAATTGAATTAATGGAAGGTGTCGAAGACATTCCTGGTGCGGCGATGACTGAAGGCATCAAATGGGATTGGCAATCGTTTCCTGAATATCTTGATGCACTCGACAAGCGCAAGCGAGTGATCGATCTTGGTGCGCAAATCGGACACGGTGCGTTGCGTGCATTTGTTATGGGTGATCGTGGTGCAAATAACGAAAACGCAACGCCTGACGACATCAGCAAAATGGCTGAACTAACTGAACAAGCATTGCGTGCTGGTGCTCTCGGCTTTTCAACTTCGCGAACTTCGCTACATAAAAGCAAAAGCGGAGAGTATGTGCCGGGCACGAGTGCTCAGCCAGATGAGTTGTACGGAATCGCCGATGGAATTCGTCGTGCTGGTCACGGAATTTTTCAGATGGCTGCCGAACACTGGCGTGTGCCAGGTGACGAGTGGGGTTGGATGCGCGAATTAACTCGACGCACTGGTGTGAAGATGAGTATCAATTTAAATCAACCTGCCGACGACGCCGAACTTTGGCGTGAAACTTTAACTTTGATCGAAGAGTCTGCAAAGTTGGGTGAAAAAATTGAAGCACAAGTTGCTGGTCGGAGCATCGGTTTGATTATGTTCTTGCAAGGCACTGTGCACCCACTAATGATGCACAATGCATATCTTGAAGTTGCAAATTTACCGATTGCTCAGCGCGCTGCTGCTCTGGCTGATCCTGCACGTCGCGCGCGATTGATTCAAGAACAACCAACTCATCGTTTCTTCAAACAATTCGTCGGCGAAAATTTTCACACAATGTTTCCGATTACTTCTGCGGCAATTGATTACGAACCAACACGAGAACAATCAGTTGCCGGCATCGCCGCTCGAACTGGCAAAGCACCGTTCGAAGTAATCATTGATCACTTGCTTACTAATAATGGCACTGGAATGATCTATCGTCCATTTTTAAATTATGCGTATGGCGATTTGTCAATGACTTACAAATTATTGCAACACCCGAACACGCGAAACGGGTTGAGCGACGCCGGCGCACACTGCGGTGTGATATGCGACGGAGGCATGCCGACATTCATGCTCACACATTGGGTGCGCGACCGTGAGCGTGGGCCGAGGCTCGAACTTGAGCACATGGTCAAACGACAAACTCGTGACACTGCCGAGTTGCATGGTTTATGCGATCGTGGTGCAATTTTGCCGGGCTTGCGCGCCGACATAAATGTGATTAATTTTGATTCACTCGGATTCGACAACCCAAAAGTTGCATTTGATTTGCCAGCAAATGGGCGACGACTA
>JBAXAW010000181.1:0-2672 GCA_037142305.1 Actinomycetota bacterium | reverse complement strand
TGAGATAGATTCGTCACATGGAATTTAGATATCTCGGCCGAAGCGGCTTCAAAATCTCAGCAATTAGTTACGGCAATTGGATAACCCACGGCAGTCAAGTCGAAGAAGAAGCCGCCAACGCGTGCGTTAAGCGGGCACTCGAACTCGGCATAACAACTTTTGATACTGCCGATGTTTATGCGGGCACAAAGGCAGAAGAAGTTTTAGGTCGCGCGCTTGCTGGCGTGCCGCGCCAGAGCATTGAAGTTTTCACCAAGGTTTATTGGCCAACAGGCGCGGGCGTCAACGATCGCGGTCTGTCACGCAAGCACATCATGGATTCAATTCACGGCTCGCTCAAGCGCCTCAAAATGGATCATGTCGACCTTTACCAAGCCCATCGCTACGACTCTGAGACCCCACTTGAAGAAACAATGCTCGCATTTGCCGACATCGTGCGTCAAGGCAAAGCCCTATATATAGGTGTCTCAGAATGGGATGCGGATCAGATTACGCGCGGTGCTGCACTTGCGCGCGAACTGCGAGTTCCGTTTATTTCTAACCAGCCCCAATATTCGATGCTTTGGCGCGTAATTGAACAAGAAGTAATTCCTGCTTCGCAAGACGCGGGCATGTCGCAAATTGTTTGGTCACCAATGGCTCAAGGTATTTTGAGCGGCAAATATCTGCCAGGCCAAGCACCACCAGCGGGTTCGCGTGCAACAGATGAACTGAGTGGCAAAAACTTTATTGCGCGTTGGATGAATGATGATGTGTTGACAAAGGTGCAGCTCCTTAAGCCAATCGCTCAGCAGGCCGGCATCTCGATGGCCCAAATGTCAATCGCGTGGGTGTTGCAAAACAAAAATGTTGCGACAGCAATTGTCGGCGCAACACGACCTGATCAACTTGACGACAATGTCAAAGCCGCAGGCATTGTGCTTGACGCCGACACGCTAAAAGCCATCGACAAAGTTCTCGACGGCATCATCATCAGCGACCCGCGCAAAACCGAGTCACCAAGCACCCGACCTTAACTAGTTTTAACTCCTTTAACTTTTTTAGGTTCTGGGATACCAAGAACGGCGCAAATTGAACGCATGGCGATTTTGTCCCATTCGGCGCTTTTTGGGTGCTTGCCGTTAAGTTCAATAATTACGCGAGCGTTAACCATGCCTGTTAACCATGCAATATAAATTTCAGGATCAAAGTCATCGTTAATCCACCCACGCGCTTGAGCAAACCTAAACGGTTGTGCTCCAAGTTCATTGGCCACCGTTTGTGCTTTGTTGATTTGAACTGCAAGATTCTTGTTGCTTTGAGCGGTACCGAGTACTTCGGTTCGCATTGAGCGATAATCTTTTCGTTTTTGTGAGACCATCAATTTCAGATTTTGGTGAGCAATTTTGACGAATTCAGATTTATTTTTCGCACCATAAACAGCCGTCGCGAAGCCCTCAATGAGCTCAGTTTGATTCAAAGTGAAGCGATAAGACTGAGCAGCCATTATCAGCCCAGTACGGCTGCCAAAAAGTCGATAGACAGTTGGCGGGGTTGTCTTTGAAGCTTTACAAACATCGCGAATGTTCACGGCCTTTTCGCCGTTTTTGTTGAGAATTTTTGCTGTTACTTGCAAAATTCGAGCACGGGTTAATCGAGAATCCGCCACAGCCGAAACTCTACCGCCATGTTTGTGTAATCTTGCTTTTGTTATAAAAATGATAACAATGTTATGAAACACTGCATTTCGGTAGATAGGGTGCGGTTGTGGCAAAAAACTACTCGGCAGTAATTTCGCCACACAAAGGGTATGAGGCCCAAAAAGTGTGGTCGCTATTTGTTGTCTTGCCGATTTTGCTTTTTGTTCTCGCGGGTTGTGACTCAAAAGCACCTGTAAGTTTCAATTATCAGTGCCCAGAACAACAACTGGTGCAACTCGATCTTATTGATTTATCAAGTAGTGGACGAGCTAAAGATATTTTGGACGAAAGACTCAAAGCAATTCAATTAGATGTAGAACGTGTTACAGATTGCGAAGGATCTTTCACTGTTGTGGCGTGGTCAGTTTCTTCATCGGCGAGTTTCACAGTTTTTCAAGGCGTACTTTCAACTTCTGGCGCAACCGAAATTGGGCGCGACCGAAAGATACCCAAAGCGGTAGCCCAGACGATGGTTGAGGTTCGTGCTGGTTTAACTGAAGCATTCGCAAAAGTAGATCCAGTTGGTTCAGATCTATTTGGTGCATTTAGCCTCGCTGAAGATCAACATAAAATTCTTGGTGAAGGTGAACACCTTGAAATAAATATCTTTACCGATGCAATAACTAATGTTCCGCCAGGTTCGGTCAATGAGCCAGGTCTCTCAGAAGATCAAGTAATTAAATTAGCTGAGCGTGCAACTCAAATTGATTTAAGAGATGTCCAAATTAAATTGATCGGTATCGGCAAGACAGGCGTTGAGGTACCTCAGCCGCCTCAAGACTACATATTGCTTTTGCGAAGTTATGCTGAAGCAATGTGCAAGAACACGCGAGCGAAGTGCGTTACTTTGACAGCAGTTATTGAATAGCAAATATAAAAACCAAATCATAAGGGGATGAAATGAAGCCAGAAGAAAATCAAGACTCTTGGGATAATAAAATTGCCGAAATCGTCGCGCCAGCTCGTCGAGGGATGTCTGACAGTTTTGATCGA
>JBAXAW010000180.1:0-2672 GCA_037142305.1 Actinomycetota bacterium | reverse complement strand
TAGTGGTTGATAGTGCCGACTACATGATCGAAATTAACAGTTCCATAGAAAAAATCCCATGCGCAGTCACGCTGCAATGCACGAAGAAAATCGTCAATGCTTATTGCATGCGAACCTGTTGGCCACGAAACGTGAGCAAAATATTCATCTCGATTAAATTTAAAATTACCGAGTACAAAATCGTTGTAACCAAAATTATTTGGACCACTTGCTTTTACTGTTGAGTCTTGTGATGTTGACATTTTAATATCTCCTTTTTAACTTAGACAGATCTGAGCCCAACGCTGTTTGGTCAGATCTCCAATAATTGTTTGTTGAAGTAACACACCTGTCTTTTTTGCAGTGAAACTATAAGCACTGCCTTTTGGCAACAATGCTTGATGGCCCTGTTGCAGCACGACTCGACCCATCTTTTTGCCAACTGGTTCGCCATTAACTGCAACCGCACCAGACTTTCCAGACACAGCAACCGGCGTGTCGAGTTTGACAAAATTTATTTCAATATTGCCATCCATGCAGATGACCGTCTCATCGTGATCACATGAATACCATCCACTTTGCCCTTCGGCTCGGATTGCTTCAAGAACATACTCTTGGTTGATTCCGACCGCTACTTTCTCCCACGGTTTTGATTTCTTCGCAACTTCAAAAAGATTTGAAAAGACATAATGTTTTGGATCATCGTTAATGATGTCGATTCGGCCTTTGCTGAAGTTATCCAACGAACCGAAAACTGTTTTATAAGCCATATCCCCCCATAATTTCTCAATTGACTTGTGTACGCATTGCGCACAGATGTACGCTCTAAGAACATTCTTACAGAGAGCCAATTAACTTGTCAAATGAAGAAACAAACAGCAACGACTATGTGCAGTCATTGGCACGGGGTCTCCTCGTGCTTCGAGCATTTTCAGCCGAACATCCTGCCCTAACTTTGGCTGAGGCTTCGCGTCTGACTGGTCTCACGAGAGCCACGGTGCGACGAAGTTTGCATACATTGCAAAAATTGGGATACGCCGTAACTGATGGCAAGCACTTCGAACTCACACCGCGAGTACTTGATATTGGCTACGCATATCTCGCGTCTGCCCAAATTGGCGAAGTTGCGCAACCATTTATGGAGGCACTATCTGATCAACTAAATGAATCTGTTTCTGTTGCCGTGCTCGACGAGTTTGAAATTGTCTATATTGCTCGAGTGCCGACTAAGCGGATTATGCGCATTGGGCTTGCCCTCGGCTCGCGCCTACCGGCACTTGTAACTTCAATGGGTCGCGTTATTGTCGCAGAGCTAACGCCCGTTAAGCAAAGGCAATTTCTGAAATCTGCGCCTTTCCCAAAGATGACTGAGAAGACACTTAATACGAAGACCGAACTGGCTAAGGAACTTGCATTAATTAAACAACAAGGCTGGGCACTACTAGACCAAGAACTTGAAGATGGTGTCAGGTCAATCGCCGCACCAATTCGCGACAAACATGGCCGAACAATTGCAGCGATCAATATCGGTACCCAAACTGGTCGCACAAAAATGAGCCAATTGAAAGACGATTACCTTCCGCGATTAGTTCAAGCTGCTAATCACATCACATCGGCGATGGCTAAAAGGTGATTTCTCAAAAGAATTATTGGCATGAAAACCAACGAATCTTGACACTCTGAGGGTTTTTCCGTTACCCTGATCTTTCAGAGAAATGTCCACTTAGCGGACACATGTCCAAGGGGTAATCAAAAATGACAACGAACACTTCGATTCCAAGTCGCTTACATCACACAGCGTATTTAACAAAAGACCAGGAAGCCACTCGTAAGTTTTATGAAGGACTTATCGGATTGCCATTAGTTGCAACTTGGTCTGAGACCGACGAACTGTTTGGTGCACCACGAGTTTACAGTCACACTTTCTACGGTCTCGGAGATGGCAGTGGATTGACATTCTTTCAGTTTGCGAACAAGAGCGACCAAGATTTGTTTGATCCGCAATTGACTCCGTCGCCGTTTCGCCATATCGCACTCAATGTGACGGCAGAACTTCAAACGGAAATTTTTGATCGTCTGCAAAAAGCCGAATGGAAACCAGAAGGTACTTATGTTCTCGAACACGGATATTGCAGATCTCTTTACACAGAAGATCCAAATGGCATGTTGGTCGAATTCACTGTAGATGTACCGAACTCGAGCGAGATTTCAAAAACTCGAAAAAACACTGCACACAAAGATCTTGAAAAATGGCTCGCTGGCGATCACACCAGCAATAACGTTTATCGCTAAATTTTGCAAAATTAGTAGGCGAAAAAATGTCGCCATCGCATAAGCCACTCGATGGCTTGATCGTTGCCGACTTTTCTAGAGTTTTAGCAGGCCCGTATTGTTCAATGTTGCTCGCCGATATGGGGGCAACTGTGATCAAGGTCGAGAGCCCGCAAGGCGACGACACTCGAACTTGGATGCCTCCAACCAAAAATGGTGTCGCTACGTATTACATGTCAATCAACAGAAATAAGAAGTCACTCATCCTTGATTTTTCTAGTGAAGAAGATCGAAAAGTCGGATTAGAACTAATCAAACGCGCCGACATCTTTATTGAAAATTTCAAAACTGGCGGTTTAAAGAAGTTTGGTTTTGACTTTGATTCTGTTTCGACAATAAATCCAAAGTTGATCTACCTATCA
>JBAXAW010000179.1:0-2725 GCA_037142305.1 Actinomycetota bacterium | reverse complement strand
CTGCGCCTTTACTCCCACTCGATTGTGCCTGGTGGTTTTGAAGTTACGTCGTAAACGACGCGGTTGACACCAGCGACCTCGTTAATAATTCGTGACGAAATTTTTTCAAGCAAGTCATACGGCAAGCGCGCCCAATCTGCAGTCATCGCATCTTCGCTAGTCACTGCGCGCACAATTATCGGCCGACCATACGTACGCTCATCGCCCATCACACCAACTGATCTGATGTCTGCGAGAACTGCAAATGCTTGCCAGATCGCTCGCTCAAGACCGGCGCTACGAATTTCTTCGCGAACAATCAAATCAGCATCTTGCAAAATCGCGACCTTGTCAGGCGTGACTTCACCAATAATTCGCACACCCAAACCCGGACCAGGAAACGGTTGCCGCCAAATAATTTCATCTGGTAAACCCAACTGTGAACCAAGCGAACGCACTTCATCTTTAAACAGAGTGCGCAACGGCTCAACAAGTTTGAGTTTCATATCTTCTGGCAGTCCGCCAACATTATGGTGACTCTTAATCACACTCGCGGTTCCGTCTTGACCACCACTTTCGATCACGTCTGGATAAAGCGTTCCTTGCACCAAAAATTTTGCATCAGTCAAACCACCGGTGTTTTCTTCAAAGATCCGCACAAATAACTCACCGATTGCTTTACGTTTCATTTCTGGCTCAGTTACACCAGCAAGCCGCTCAAAAAATCGACTGCCCGCATCAACATGAATTAGTTCAATACCCATCACGCGGTGAAAGGTCTCGACGATTTGTGCACTTTCGTTTTTGCGCATTAAGCCCGTGTCTACATATATACATGTAAGTTGCTTGCCAATCGCTCGATGCACAAGCGCAGCCGCAACTGCCGAATCAACGCCACCAGAAAGCCCACAAACAACTCGCTCACTGCCCACACGCTCGCGGATTTCACGAACTTGCGTGTCAATTATTGAGTCCATTGTCCACGATGGTTTGCATTCTGCAAGACGATAAATAAATTGCTGCAAAATTTCTGTGCCCTGTTGAGTGTGCATCACTTCTGGGTGAAACTGCACACCCCAAATCTTTTTCGCTGCGCACTCAATCACCGCCATCGGTGCATCGGGTGTCGACGCGGTTGCTATAAAACCATCAGGTGTTCGCGTAACGGCATCAAAGTGACTCATCCACACGCTTAGTTCGCTATGAATACTGTCAGTTAATAGAGTTGAAGATGAACCGGCAATTCGCTGCAACGTCGTGCGACCATATTCACCTTTGCCTCCGCGTAAGACCTCTCCGCCCAACTGATGAGCAATTAACTGTGCTCCATAGCAAATACCAAAAATTGGAATGCCGAGTTCATAGATTTCGGGGTCAAGTTTTGGTGCACCTTCAACATGCACACTTTTCGGCCCGCCTGACAAAACAATTGCCGCCGGATTGCGTGCCTTAAGTTCACTTGCTGTTATCCGATGCGACACGATTTCTGAATAGACCTTGGCATCACGCACACGGCGTGCAATTAATTGCGCATATTGCGCGCCAAAATCTACGACCAGCACAACCTGAGACTGGTTTGATTGTGCATGTGTGTCTGCCCTCATAATCAGCCCCAACTTTAGTTCGTATGCAGTGCAAACTCGCCATGAGGTGGCACGATGTATGGGTGAGAAAACTAGTGATATCAACTGTTGTTGGAGTTCTTTTATTAATGGCCAACAGTTCAGTTAGCGCGAGTGACTCAAGCGGCAACGCAACTAATCACATAATAAATTCAACTAATACGACCCTTCCATTTAATTACGACTTAGAGAACGAACCGTCTCAGTGCATCGGTCTGCTGCCAAGGCCCGGATGCGGCAAAGAACCTGAGGATGCCGGTGAACGTGGTGGCGCTCTGCAATACACGGTCTTTGGTTTGATGATGGCTGGTCTTGGTGTCATTGGTACCGGCATGGTGCGCGGAATTAGAAAACAAAAGCCACCAACATGAGAACCAAATTTCGAAATGCGCTAAGTGCAAGGCCAAGACTTTTCGGTGTGATTTTTGTAATGCTCGCCGGTGCTGGCTATGGCACTGGCCCGTGGTTCGCAAAAAATCTCGAACGCAACGGTGCCAACCCGATGGGTTTTCTTACAGCACGTTTTGTTGTTTCCGCGGCGATTTTGCTCGCCGTTCGCCTCATTCACATGCGTGGTGTGAAGTGGCCGAACTCAAGTGATGCGATAAAGATATTTTTGCT
This sequence comes from Actinomycetota bacterium, assembly GCA_037142305.1. Classification (GTDB taxonomy): domain Bacteria; phylum Actinomycetota; class Acidimicrobiia; order Acidimicrobiales; family Ilumatobacteraceae; genus BACL27. The sequence continues at coordinate 503 of JBAXAW010000179.1, read as the reverse complement.
AGGTGCATTCGGATTTTTTATTTCGCCACTTCTCTACTTCATCGCACTACATGATCTTGATTCGGGTTTAGTAGTAGTAATTTTTTATATTTACCCTGCGATCGCTGTACTTCTTTCGTGGATGATCTACAAGCACAAACCAAATCTCGTGATCACGATCTGCCTTTTCACAACGCTGACGGGCGTGTGGCTAACCGCTGGGCAAGTTGGCGACGGAAACTTGCGAGGCATCTTGATGACACTTCTATCGGCTATAACTCATGCAATATATGTCGTAGCCGCGGGAAGCATTTCGAAAAAAGCAGACCCACTAACGATGTTGACGATTGCACTCACAGGTGCCGCATCGGCATTCGTTTTAGTTTCTCTAGTCGGGCCAAGTTCACTTGACCCAGAGTTTCCTGTCAATTCGCAAGGCTGGTTATTAGTTCTCGCAATGGCTTTCTTAATTACTATCGTCGCGACTGCATTATTTTTTGCGGGCATCAAACGAATCGGTCCAG
>JBAXAW010000178.1:0-2730 GCA_037142305.1 Actinomycetota bacterium | reverse complement strand
GTGCGCTTGCAGCCATGGCCGCATCGCGCAGTCATATAGATGCGCTTGTTGCATCGTCGACACCGGTGTACGGGGTGTCAACAGGTTTTGGAGCACTTGCTAATAGATACGTATCAGTTGAGCAGCGGGCTCAATTACAACGATCATTAATACGTTCGCATGCTGCAGGCGTTGGCGAGCCAGTTGAGCGCGAGGTGGTGCGTGCTCTCATGACATTGCGCCTGAAGACTCTTGCGTCTGGTCGCACAGGGGTTAGGCCAGTTATCGCCCAAACGATGACTGCATTATTGAATGCCGGAATTACTCCAGTCGTACGAGAGTTTGGTTCGCTTGGTTGTAGCGGCGATTTAGCACCGCTCGCACATTGCGCACTCGTATTGATGGGCGAGGGCGAGGCAGTTGGTACCGACGGTGTGCAACGACCAGTGCCAGAGTTGCTTAAAGCTGCCGGCATCACAGCAGTTGAGCTACAAGAAAAAGAAGGTCTTGCACTTATTAACGGCACTGATGGCATGCTCGGCATGTTGATTATGGCTATTGCCGACTTGGAAATGATTTGTGATTCGATTGATGTAATTGCTTCCATGAGCGTTGAAGCGTTGCTCGGTACTGATGCCGTGTTTAAGCCAGAGTTGCACGAGCCATTACGTCCGCACCCGGGGCAAGCGTTGAGTGCCGCAAACATGTTGAACGCACTCAAGGATTCGCCAATCGTTGCATCGCATTTTGACAATGACGATCAGGTACAAGATGCGTATTCATTGCGCTGTGCGCCACAAGTAACTGGTGCAGTTCGCGACACGATTACTCATGCGACGATTGTTGCAACGCGTGAACTTGCATCAACAATTGATAACCCAGTTGTGTTGCCTGATGGCAGAGTGAGCTCGAACGGCAACTTTCATGGCGCACCTGTTGCTTACGTTCTCGACTTTTTGGCAATTGTGCTTGCCGATTTAGGTTCGATGTCTGAGCGTCGAACGGATCGCATGTTGGATAAGGCAAGATCAAACGGACTGCCACCATTTTTGGCCGACGACCCTGGTGTTGACTCTGGTCTCATGATTGCGCAATACACGCAAGCAGCATTGGTCTCAGAAAATAAGCGCAACGCCGTACCTGCGAGCGCAGATTCGATTCCGAGTTCGGCAATGCAAGAAGATCATGTGTCGATGGGCTGGAATGCAGCACGCAAACTTCGCTTATCGGTGATCAACATGCAGCGAATTGCGGCAATCGAGTTGCTCACTGCGGCGCGTGCACTTGATTTGCGTTCGCCGCTCAAGCCGTCAAAAGTGACTGGTGCAGTGCGCGACCGTTTGCGTAAAACAGTTGCAGGCCCAGGCCCAGATCGCTTTTTGTCACCCGAGCTCGAAGCCGCAGTGCAGTTTGTGCAATCTGGCAGAGTTATACATTAGTTACTTATTGAATTGAATTATTAGGTACGAGTTATTTTCGAAAACACTTGTACCGAATTGATCAAAATCTGTTGCCTTGCTCGCCTTTTTTTCTAGTGCAAAATAATCCACCCCTTGAGTCATTAACTGCTCAAGAGTATTTGTGTTTGGATTGTTGGCAAAGTCAAGCACCGCCTTCATTCGCTCTCGAACTTCTTGCCGAGGCATTCCATTGACCAGTAAAAACCTTGACCCCTCTATTAGAAACCTACGTTCGGCATAATCCGAGAGTATGAAGTCAAAACCCCCGTATCCAGTAGGGCTCTGGGGGTAGAGATATGTGTCATCCAAATTTTTGTAGTCGTTTTCAAACCAGTCTGGTCCGAAACATTGAATTCCGCAAAAATGGTTAGTCGCAATAATGGCCCGCTCTGGAGTGTGGTGTCGGAGCCATGTACCAGCCGATATTTCATCCTTGGTTCCCAAGGCAACGAAGGATTCTGCAGTGGTTAGTTCAGCGCCCTTCGTCAATCGATCGAGCAGCATCCCTTCAACCCCTGCAAAACACAAAAGTTCAGCAACGAGAAAGCCAATCACGAAATGGTGACGCATGGCAGACTTCAAAAACTTCTGCAGTACATACCACACAATTGTGAGGGCTAATGCGACCAGCCAGTGAGACAGCAAGAGGGAACGAATAAGTACCTCATTTTGGGTCCCGCCATTAAATCGAGAGATCATTCGATGTGCGACAATCCCCCCGGCACATGCTGAAATCGCGAGTGTATACAAAGGAAATTGTTGTCTCAGATTCCATATCGAAGTCTGAAAATATTTTGAAAGATGTGTAAGAAGGGCAACATTCAAAAGCACTAGACATGACAAGACAAAATAACCACTTGCATCAGAACCACCGAAGAGTGCCGTGATGAGAACCAAAGGGGCAGAAGGAAGTACAAAGAGAAGTAGGGGTGTAACATTTCTTCGATATTTAACGAGAAACATAACGATTCCCACTATGGGGAGAACGAGATAGGTAGAGGTATACATCAAACTTGCGGTAATTCGAATTGAGGCATCATTGATCGAAACCAAATCTCCTGCGATGCGCCGGGCGTATCCAAATGCATATGTTGATTTGACTTGTGAGCTAGTTCTGCTGTTGGCTAGAAAAAAAATAGAATAGGTTGCAGATATTGTTAGTGAAGTAAAGGCATTAACAATCGCAGCATTCCGCCAGATCGGCTTAAAAAATAACGCATAAACAGCAAGCAGGCTGAGGCCGCAAATGACTGTAGGCATGTTAGAGATTTTGGAGGTGATGATAAATGCG
>JBAXAW010000177.1:0-2745 GCA_037142305.1 Actinomycetota bacterium | reverse complement strand
ATGTAACTAACAAAGGGGCTGCGTAGCTTGATTCAATTCGTTGGAGCGTAATAACTGAAAGTGGTCAGCGTGCAACGATGCTTGAAAACGGGGAGTTAGATACTCTACTCGGACCAAGTTTTGCTGACCTTGAGCGCATCAAATCTAATTCTGATTTGACAGTCATTCAACATCCTGAATGGTCGGGATATCAGCTCTCGATGAATCGTGACTACCCAGAATTCTTTGGTGACAAATTGACTCGTCAGGGTCTTTCACATGCATTGAATCGTCAAGGAATGGTTGATGCGATTTTGTTCGGAAACGGTGACGCTACTTATGGTCCGTTCCCTAAAACAGACCGTCAATACGAGCCAAAAGTTGAAACTTACAATACGTATGACGTTGCACTTGCAAAATCAAAATTGGCAGAAGCCGGTTGGGTTGCAGGAAGCGATGGAGTGCTCGCTCGTAAGGGTGTCCGTTTCGAATTCGAATACGTTGTAGAAGACGAATCAACTCAGAAGTTGGTGTCAGAAGTTGTGGCACAGCAATTCAAAGAAGTTGGTGTAATCGCTAAGTTGAGAGTGGTTGACCGTGCAGTTGCCTTCCAAGAGCAATCTGGTGAAGGACGAGAAGCAGCTCCAATGGCGCTGTTCTTCTGGTTGTGGCCAGTTCCACTTGACATCATGGTCATCTTCGGATCATCCGAGACGATTCCGGTGCCAAACTTCTCGCACGCAATTGAACCAACAATTGATGCAGCAATTAAAGAGTGGCGCCTCTCAGGAACCAAAGAAGCAGCAATTGCTGCGTCGTCGAAGTTTCAAACTGAATGGGCAGACACACTTCCGTACTTGCCATTGATGAACCAATACGCAACGTTCGTGCACCACAACTATGTAAAGAACTGGGCACCGTTCGTGTGGAATCTCTACCCGCTATACAACGACGTATGGTTGGATCAGTAGAAATTAACCTGAATAGAATTTAATTAAGTGAGGGCATGATAGACCGAATGGTTTATCGTGCCCTCACAATATTTTTATAGGGGGGATGTTGATGAACTTGCTACATCGGGCACGAAAAAATAAACAGTTAGTCAGTGGTTCTATTTTGGCTGCGGTAATTGTTGTGCTCGGAGTCTTTGGCCCATTTTTGCTGGGAGACTACAGCAGTCAAGATTTGTTAACGGGTCATTTACCTCCTAGGACATCTGGCTACTTACTTGGTTCAGATGCATTGGGTCGTGACATAGCCGCTCGCGCAGTTGTTGGAATCAGAATTAGTTTGTTCGTTGCGATTTCGGTAACTGCAATCGCAGTGATAATCGGTACTGCGATCGGGCTCACCGCCGGCTATGTAAGAGGAGCAATCGATAATTTCATAACGCTTATTGTTGACTTTATTTGGGGCTTTCCACTTATTTTGGTAGCGGTTTTAGCTGCTGCAAGCATCGGGTCAGGTTTACTACCTGTAATTCTTGCAGTCGGACTCGTGAACACAGTTGCTATCGCTCGTGTGGTTCGCGGCGAAGTACTTGGGCTCACTGAAAAAGAATTCATAGTTGCGGCGAAGGCTGGCGGATATTCGACAGTGAGAATACTTTCAAAACACTTATTGCCGAATATTATGCCCGTAGTGCTAGTTCTTTCTTCGTATTATGTCGCGGTTGCGATTATCGCGGAAGCATCACTCTCGTTTGTTGGCTTAGGTGCACAACCGCCTTTGCCAAGTCTTGGTCAAATGGTGTCAGATGGCCGCGGCTTTTTAATCATGAATCATTGGGAGTCGACGGTGCCAGGTGTTGTGATTTTCATTATGGTCCTAAGCGTAAGTTTGATTGGTGATGGATTGCGAGACCTACTTGATCCAAGATTACGCACCGCAGTCGAGAGAGCAAGTTCAAAATGAAAAGTATCATCAGTCGGGTAATAAGCACGTTACTTTTGCTATTGGCTTCTTCTCTTGCGGTTTTTGCCGCGATTCGAGTTTCGGGTGGTGACGTTACCGCAGCTCGTATGCCCGCATCAGCATCGGCCGAAGATCGAGAATTATTTCGTCACCAAATTGGACTTGACCAGCCGATCCTCAAGCAATACGTCACCTACATGGGCAATTTCGTTACAGGAGATCTTGGCAATTCGCTAACAAGTAATGCAAAGATCAGCACCTTGGCAGGTGAAAAGATTAGAAATAGTTTGATTCTCGGTGGGTCGTCTATTTTGATCGTGTTTGTTGTTGGTGTTCCACTAGGAATGATTGCGGCGTTAAAGCGAAACACTTGGATTGACACAGGAGTAACTTCATTCTCGGTTGCAGGAATGGCTATTCCAAACTTCTGGCTTGCATTACTTACTATTTATTTATTTGCATCAACACTGCATTGGCTACCATCTGGCGGTCAGGGCGGATTTAAATCTCTAATTCTCCCGGCACTTGTTTTAAGTGCAGAAGGTATCGCGCTCACCGTACGAATGACCAGATCTGCGATGCTTGAGAATATTGGTCAGGATTTCGTTCGAACATTACGAGCAGCTGGCCTAAGTGAGCGACGAATCTACTTTAAGCATGTGTTGCGCAACTCATTGTTACCGATTATTTCGCTTGCTGGTTTGCGAGTCGGTCAAGTTGTTGGATACGCCCTAGTAGTAGAGACAATTTTTGGTTGGCCAGGTGTAGGGCAAATTTTAGTGAACGGCGTGCTCCGTAGAGATTATCCAATTATCCAATTCTTTGCTCTGCTTCTAGTAATTGCGGTAACTC
>JBAXAW010000176.1:0-2778 GCA_037142305.1 Actinomycetota bacterium | reverse complement strand
GCGCAGATTAGCGATCGCGTAATTTTGCGAGCAACCGTAAAATCTCGAGATATAGCCAGACAATTGTGACCATTAGCCCGAATGCTGCGTACCACTCCATATATTTTGGTAATCCAGCTTTCTCGCCACGCTCGATGAAATCAAAGTCAAGAGCCAAGTTCATTGCAGCTAGACCCGCAACTATGAAACTGAATCCGATGCTCATCGGGCTCGAACTATTGAAGAACGAAATGTTCATGCCAAATAAACTAAGGAGCAACGACACTCCGTAGAAAATTGCGATTCCCATTGTCGCGCCAATAATTGTGCGGCGCATTTTGTCTGTCACGCGAATCACTCCTGTGCGATAAAGCACGAGCATCGTTACGAACACACCAAGCGTTATGCCAACGGCCTGAATTACGATGCCATCGTACGCAGTGTTGAAAACTTTAGATATCGCACCGACAAACACACCTTCGGCGATTGCATAAACAGGCGCAAGAACACGGGCCAATTTTGGTTTGAATGTCAAAACGATCGCGCAAACAAAACCGAACAACGCACCTGCCATTGCCCAACCAGGAAACGTCACTGCACCATCTAATGATTCGCTAACCGATGACCAGCCGAACATTGCCGAGGCCACGAGTAGCAACATCAACAACAACGCCGCACTTGCAGTGCCACTTGCTGTCATCACGTCGACAGACTTATACGGCGAGACCGGGCCATCGTTTATTGGCGCATGAAATACTTGCGACGAAGACTGCTGACCGGCTTGAGGTGCCGCCCAACCTGCTTCGCCAGCACTTCGTTGCATTACTTTTGAAAAAGACTTTTCATTAAGAATTGGATTTGCCATAGACCAAATAATACCAGTCAGTTGGTTTTTATTTAAGCCAAATCGTGTGAACTCATTGAATCAAATAACTCAATTTCAGGGGCCTTAGTTAATAAGTTTTTACAAGACTTAGCCATTTCAACCATCAATGCACTATCGAAATGAACTCTTTGCGCCTCAACTGAATCCCATTTCTGAATCACAAGCACACGATTATCTTGAATTGCCGAAAGTAGTAAGTCGACGTTTCTGCAACCTGGATGCATTCGTGTCATCACAACATATTTAGAAAGTATTGCAACTAGCCCAGCCAAATTTGAAGCGTCAAATCGCATCGTCACCACCGCGATTGAAACATCGCCGTTGCTCATAATCCGCTACTCATATATCTTTAGCATCGCAGAATTTGCCCCATTTAATAGCATAAAATTCCGTGTTTTTTGCGTGTGTGTCCTTTGCCTCGTGGGTATCGTTAGGCGTGTCGCACCGACTGTGGCGCACTATTTGTAATAGTTGTAAGAATTTAGGGAGAATACGTGGCGAAAGAGCGAATTGACCGAGACGACGAAGATCTAGTTCGGCTCTACCTCACCGATATCGGTCAGTATTTGTTGCTTACCAAAGACGACGAAGTTCGCTTGGCTAAAACTATTGAAGAAGGAAAAATCGCCGAAGCGACTCTTAATAAAACAGAAAAGCAAATTGACCCAACTAAGCGCCGTGAACTAAACAAAATTGTCAAGGCCGGGGCGAAGGCTGAGCGCCAATTCGTGCAGTCAAATTTGCGATTGGTTGTTTCAATTGCCAAAAAATATCAAGCATCAGGCCTGCCGTTGTTAGACCTAATTCAAGAGGGCAACCTCGGTTTAATGCATGCCGTCGAAAAATTTGACTGGCGAAAAGGTTTTAAATTCTCGACCTATGCAACATGGTGGATTCGCCAAGCGATTACTCGCGGCATCGCAAATACTGGTCGCACAATTCGGCTTCCAGTTCACGCTGGAGACACGCTTGCACGTCTGCAAAAAGCACGCTCACGCCTTGAGTTGAAGTTTGGTCGCCATGCAACACTCGCCGAATTGGCTGAAGAAGTTGAAATGCCAGCCGACAAAGTAACCGAAGCGTTGCGCTTTGCTGCTGAGCCACTTTCATTGTCAGAGCCATTGCGCGAAGACGGCGATGCCGAACTAGGCGATGTTGTCGAAGACCGTTCAGCAGAGTCACCATTTGAAGTTGCGGCTACTGCGCTGTTGCCAGAAGAAATTACTCGACTACTTGCACCACTTGATCAACGTGAGCGCGAAATTTTGGCGTTGCGTTTCGGTCTTGATCGCGGCGAGCCACGAACGCTCGAAGAAGTCGGCGAAGCATTTAACTTAACTCGCGAGCGAATTCGACAAATCGAAGCACGAGCGATGAGCAAGTTGCGCCATCCATCTAGCGACACAGGTGCCCGCGACCTTCTCTCGGTTTAGTCTCGCCACGACGTGTTGTGCGTCATCGGCGATTTGGTTGAAGACATTGTCGTTTGGTTGCCCGAATCTCTTAATTACGGCGCGGATACTCCGTCGCGAATAGTTCGCACTCGCGGCGGTAGCGCATCAAATGTTGCCGTGTTTGCCGCAACCGTTGCTCGAAAAGAAACCAATCAAGCGGCTAGCTCACGGCTGATTGCACAAGTTGGTGATGATCGTCTCGGTGATCAATTAATTAGCGCGCTGCGCGATGCTGGTGTCGACCCATGTGTTGTTCGCGGTGGGCGAACTGGCTCAATAGTTGTAATCGTTTCGCCCGACGGTGAGCGCACGATGCTGACCGATCGCGCCGCAGCAACTGAACTCGTTTTGGCCCCAGATAATTGGTTTGAAAATATTTCAATGCTGCATGTGCCGGCGTATTCGCTTTTTTCAGAGCCGCTGGCAACTGCGACCCGTGCATGCATCAATACTGCGCAC
>JBAXAW010000175.1:0-2807 GCA_037142305.1 Actinomycetota bacterium | reverse complement strand
TTTAGACGAAGTCAGTGCACAAATTAACGACGTGAATATTGACGCTGTAGTTGTTGGCTTTCATAAAACTTTTGATTTTGAATCTATGCGTCGTGCTTCGGCGGCTGTGCGTGGCGGCGCAACTTTGATTGGCACTAACCAAGATGCAACGTTTCCGACTTCGGCTGGCGTGATACCTGGTGGCGGCTCAATTTTGGCGGCGATTGCGACGGCGAGTGGTGTTGATGCGCAAATAGCTGGCAAACCGTTTACGCCGATGGGCGATCTTGTGCGCCAAACTCTTGGTGTCAAAGATCTCGCAGAATGTTGGATGGTCGGCGACCGGTTTTCGACCGATGGACTGTTCGCAAAAAATATTGGCGCAAAGTTTTGTTTGGTAACTTCTGGGGTGAAAACACAAGAACAGGCAACCGCGTTGCAGCAACAACATAAGTTTGCATTAGTCGCGAATGATTTAAGGCATTTTGCTCAACACCTGGGTGTCACAATTTGAAGCGTGAGCGACTTGAATTAGTTCTTGTTTCGCGTGGAGTTGTTGTCGACATAGATGCTGCCAAACAGGCGATTGATGATCGACTCGTTCAAGTCAATGGATCAATTGCGATTTCGTATTCGCATTTAGTTGCGCCGAATGATCAAATTTTTCTTGCCGTCACGCCGCGATTCGTGAGTCGAGGTGGTTTTAAACTCGAAGCTGCTTTGGATCACTTCAAGATCGATCTTGCCGGTTTGCGGGTTTTAGATGTTGGCGCGTCAACCGGAGGGTTCACTGATTGCGCATTGCAACATGGCGCGCGACAAGTTGTTGCTTTGGATGTCGGCAAAAACCTGTTGCATGAAAAACTTCGCGGTGATGAGCGCGTCGTTGAAGTCAGCGAGACGAATGCTCGAGATATCGGTAATCTCGCTAATAATGTCGCAGTCGCTGGCGATGCTTTATTCAGCGAAAAATTTGATGTCGTAGTCGCAGACTTATCGTTCATTTCGGTGCACGAAGTTTTGCCGTCAATGCTTACTGTTCTCAAGGCTGATGGTCTGCTGATCTTGCTTGTTAAGCCACAGTTTGAGGCGACTCGACTCGAGGCCGACAAAGCTTCTGGGGTGATTGAAGACCCTGAGATTCATCAGCGCGTGTGTCGCGAAGTTAGCGAAGCGTCATCCCAAAAGGGCTGCACCGTGCTTGGCGTAATTGAATCGCCAATTCGGGGGCAACAGGGCAATATCGAGTTTCTGCTCGGCGCTAAATACACCCACCCCGACGCCAGAACTTAATAGATTGTTAGATATGGGCGCGACTAGTTCTGGCAGCAAGACCGCTGTGAACATTATTTTGGTTGCCCACCACACTCGGCCTGAGGCTGCAGATTTGATTCGCAGTGCACACACTTGGTTGCAAAAACATGGTCACAATTTATGGATGCCGCCCGAAGATGCCAAGGTGCATGGCTTGACCGATATCGCATCAGATCGTTCAGCGCAAGATGCTGACCTATTAATTAGCCTCGGCGGTGATGGCACCATTTTGAGATCAGTAGAAATGTTGAATGGTGCGCCTGTACCAATTTTGGGAGTAAACATGGGGACTCTTGGCTATCTCACCGAAATCGAGCCACAAGATTTTATGCCGCGACTACAACAATGGCTCGAGCGAATCGAGCAATCAGCCGAGCGAAGCGATTCGGCGTCGATAATTATTGATGAGCGAATGATGTTGTCAATCAAATTGACGCGGGCAGTTGATGGCAAAGTTTCGATCTGGCGTGCGTTGAACGAATCTGTTATTGAGCGCCAACAGTCGGGCCACACAGTGTGGCTAGATGTCACGATTAATCATGAGCTATTCGCACGGTATTCGGCCGACGGTGTAATCGTTGCAACACCCACAGGGTCTACTGCATATTCAATGTCTGCACGCGGCCCTGTTGTCTCACCTCGCCATCGCGCGATGTTGCTTACCCCAGTTTCGCCGCACATGTTGTTTGACCGCAGTCTTGTGCTCGGGGCAACCGAGATGTTGAGTATGCAAGTTGTTGGTTCGCGTCCAGCTGAATTAGTAATAGATGGTCGGCATGTTGCAACACTCGAACACGACGACTGTGTGTCGTACGAGGGTGATAGTTGCACGGCGCAATTCGTCCGCTTCAAACAGCCACAGTTTCACCAAATAGTGCGCGCCAAGTTTGGATTAGGAGACGAATAGTGCTGAGTGAGTTGCATATCGAAAATCTCGGAGTAATCGAGAAGCTTGAAGTTGTACTAACTAATGGGCTGACTGCTTTGACGGGCGAGACTGGTGCAGGCAAGACGATGCTTGTTGAAGCAATTAGTTTGCTTGTTGGCGGCCGAGCCGATGCGACGATTGTGCGACCCGGTACACAAGAAGCGCGAATTGAAGGTCGGTTTATTGAAGGTGACACTGAGATTGTTTTAACACGCGTTATTCCGCTTGACGGTCGTTCTCGTGCATATGTCAACGGTCGATTGGCGACTGTGGGCAATTTGGCTGAGCAAGGTGCGGCGCTCGTCGACTTGCATGGTCAGCACGCGCACCAAAGTTTGCTTGGCATGGCGGCGCAGAGGTCGGCATTAGATCAATTCGCGTCTGTAGATCTCAGTGATTTGCGAAATGCGCGTGCAACGCTGACAGAAATTGATGCGAATTTGGCGGCGATGGGCGGCGATGAGCGTGCTCGCGCACGTGAGATTGATTTGTTGGCGTTTCAAGTCGAAGAAATTTCTAACGCCGGTTTGAACGATCCGAACGAAGATCAAATTCTTGAACGAGATGAAGATTTGCTAGGCGATGC
>JBAXAW010000174.1:0-2812 GCA_037142305.1 Actinomycetota bacterium | reverse complement strand
GATGTTGTCGCACTCGAAATTGATGACGCTTGGTTTCGTGACTCTGGGCCGAATTATGTAATTGAAAATGGTGAACTAATCGCAACGTGTTGGCAGTTCAACGGCTGGGGCGAAAAATTTGTGCCGTTCGATAAAGATGCGACGATTGCGTCCCGTTATGCCGCCCGAGCAGGTCATAAAACGCGCAAAATCGATATGGTTCTCGAAGGTGGGTCACTAAATGTTGACGGCGCTGGAACGCTAATCACAACTGAGCAATGTTTGCTCAACCCGAATCGCAATCCGAAACTTTTGCGCGAACAGATCACCGAACGACTTTGTCGAGAACTTGGCCAGCGCCAAGTTGTTTGGCTGCCATTCGGGTTGGCGCTAGATGACGACACCGACGGTCATGTTGATAATGTCGCTTCATTCATCTGGCCAAAGACCGTAATCATGCAAGGTTGCGAAGATAAAAGTGAGCCAGATTTCGTGCGCTGTGCGGCAAATATTGCAGTAGCGAAAGACGCAGGGTTAACCGTGCACGAGATACCGGTGCTGCCGTTCGTCGTAACTGACGGCGTGCGAGCAGTTGTGCCATATTTAAATTTTTATATCTGCAACGATGCAGTGATTGTGCCCGTATGTGGACACGATGCTGACAACGAAATGCTTGCGCTGCTTGGAGAATATATTCCTGATCGAGATATTGTCGGGCTAGAAATCGGCGCAATTCTTGCGCATGGTGGTGGTGGCATTCATTGCATCACGCAACAAGTGCCAGCTATCTAGCTAGTCAATTAACTAGTCAATTAGCGAGTCGCTTCGCACTCGGCGTTGTTCTGCTTCTTCGTGAGCAGCGAGTACTCGCCCAAATAGTTGACGGGTTCGTTCGACGCGACCGATAACCCCTGGTTCCGCGGTGTAAGCAAAAATTGCAGCATGACGCGGTTTGGATGATGTAGGCACTCTGGTTACGCGGTGCAACGAATGCCTGCCGCGAAAAATTTGTAAATCGCCAGCGTGAAGTTCAAGAGTTTTAACTTCCGAACGGTCGTCCTCAAGAACTTTTTGAATGCGATCGAAAGACTCATCATCTGGGGTTCGAATCATTGGAACATATTCAAATAGTCCACCTTCATCTGCTTCGTCGATCATCGCAGTTACTGCAAATTCATTAGTGTCAAAGTGCCAAGCAAATTGTTGACCAGGATCAAGAATATTTGCTGTGAGCCCCGCCAGTGGGTCTGCATAACAGTAAACAGAATCAGTCTCAAGACAATCTCTAATAAATGCTGTCAACGCTTCGCTGCGAAACAACACATCTATTGCCAGCGAAGAATCCCAAGAGTCTCCAGGAATAAAACCACTTGAGCGTTCGGTGAAAGTGTTTACTGGGTGGTGATCGGGGTAATCAGGGTTTCTTGTTGAATGAAAGTATGGATTCATGCTCGACGTTGAAAAATGAGTCGTCTTTTTGCGCGCGATGATTTCTTGACTAATAATCTTCACGGCAGTCGGACGAAGCAGATTTTTAATTACTGCGCAACCGTCGTGTTGCAGTTGTTCGCGCGCATGAGATAACGCAACTTTGTATTCATGGCTCGCAGTCTCGTCAAGCGGATAAACGTTGAAATCAACAAGATCATCAACGCGATACGAACGAGTCATCTTGTGGTGCCGTTCAAGATTCCCAGGGTGGTATCCATTCACCTTCAAGTCGCATTGAAATTTTCGCATCATCTTCAATTCGTTTGGCTACATGCAACTCGGCTGCGTTGGCCCCGTAACGTTCGCTGGCAATCGTAAATGCATGCACTGCAGCAGCAGTCATTGGTAGATCTGCATTGACTTGTTTGCCAAGTTCGCTAATTAGTCCCAGATCTTTTAAGCAAAGTTCAAGCGAGAAAGATGGGTCGTAGTGACCTGCAAATATTGAAGGCGCATCGTGCCGCACTACAAAACTGTCGCCAACACTTTCTTTGATTGCTCCCCAAAGTGTGCCGAGTTCGACTCCGTTAGCGATGCCAGTTGCAAAACCTTCGCCGATTGCGGCGGCGGCGATGAACCAAAGTTGATTTGTCACAAGTTTTACAACGTTGCCCGTGCCAAGCAAGCCACAGTAAATAACAAGTCCAAGGTTTTCTAGTATCGGTTTGACGCGGTCAAGACTTTGCTTGTCGCCACCGACAAATAATGTCAACTTTCCATTTCGCGCCCCGTCGACTGCGCCAGTCACGGGCGAATCTAAAACTGAAACACCTGTTGGTGCTTTGCTCGCCAACTCAATTATTAGTTCTTTTCGGTTGGTCGTCAGGTCAACCCAGATTGCGCCGTGTTTGAGACTCTGCAATGCATCATTATCAAGCATGACTTTTTCGACATGTTCTGGTCGGGGCAGAGAGGTGAACAACACATCAACTTGAGACGCACATTCGGCGACCGATTTTGTCGCAGTGGCGCCGTGATCAACGGCGAGTGTTACGGCGCCAGAGTTGATGTCAAAAACTTTTACACTCAGCCCGGCAGCAAGCAAACGCTTACACATCGGTAAGCCCATATTTCCGAGGCCAATGAAACCAATGTTCATTAAGGCAGATTAGTTGCTAGACAGGTGCATCCATTGTGCGTAACGGCAAAACTTGCGCAGGCAAACTGGCCCACATATCGCTAAGTAAATCATCGCGCAATGACCGCACCGAATCGTCACTCCAGCGATTGACATGTTGCAGTGGATCGTTGGCCAAGTCGTACAGTTCACCCTCGCCAGCCTTATTCATCGTGCCGTCAAGCGCAGCAGTGCATACCCAATTGTCACGACAAATTGTTCGTA
>JBAXAW010000173.1:0-2840 GCA_037142305.1 Actinomycetota bacterium | reverse complement strand
CGGTTATGGCTACGTACGCAACTCGCAAGGCGTGACTCGAGATTATGTTCTGCAAGGTAGTTACGAACTCGAAGTAGCGACGCAGCGTGTACCCGCCGCAGTCGCACTAACCGCGTTCTATGACCCGAAAATGATCAAGATTCGCAGTTGATTTTGCAATTAACTTGCTGCGTCGACCAACAGACCTTCAAAACCTGAGGCGTCGGAAAGTCGTTTGCAATTTGAAAGTCGCGAATCGGCATAGGCAACAAAGTCAGTATCTAGAGTACTAATCGCTTGTTGCACCACGGCCCATAATCCTTCGCGCAGTTCGCTCATAATCTTCATCAGTTGTAATTTTGCCCAACGCTGTGATGTGACCTTGCCAAAGTAGCAAGTGAGTATCGTTTCGTCACCATCTTCGTCAAGCTCGGTATTGATCGATAAGTTTCCAAGATCAAAGTACAGATTGTTCATTCCTGCGTATTCGAAGTCAAGCAACCATGTTCTATCTACATCAAATAAAACATTCGTCGGCAATAGATCATTGTGGCAGGCGACTAGTTGATCAGGCGATTTAGCGAACGCCGATTCAATTCGTAGCGAAACCGCGTGAAGAGAATTCCATAATTTTGGTGCTTCAACACCGTTGACTTGTGCGTCGCGAACATGAGCTTCGACAATCCGATGAATCGGAAATGAACCATCAATTTCGCCGCCGTTGTGAAACCGCTTGATTAAATCGATAACTTCTGGCAGTCGATCTGTGAATTCAGATCCACTGAGATGTTTGCCACTTACGAACTTGGTGATCAATGTGTTGAAACCAGTAAGTTCGCCAGCAATCTCTGGGGCGATTGCTAAATCTGCGGCTCGTTGTGAAGCGTTCGCCTCATGCTCGCGATTAATTCCCAAGACTTCGGTGCGTTCACCAGGAATGCGGATAACAAACTCTGAACCATCAATGTTGGCAACGAAATTGCGATTAGTGATCCCGCCCGATAGCACTCGCAACGAAATCTGTGCGCTCGACCAACCAGGCAAACTGTGCAGAACCGTTTTAATCTGACTGACGAGCGCGTCGTCAAGTTCGCTTGCCCCGTTTAGTGTGTTCATCTCACACGCTGCTCGTAACTGCAATTTCGACATCGCCGAGTGTTGGGTCAACTTGATTGGCCCACCGCATCGGAAGTGTAAAAGACCGATTAGTAACTATTGTGCGTCGATGGTTTGTTGAATAGATTGTCTTGCCCGCCTGCAACACTGTGATCCGACTGTGTGGCTCAACAAATTTTGAAACTCTCAATAACATTCTGGCATTTGCATCATCTCGAGTAACTAATGATGGCCATGTGTGCAATAGCGGTGACTGAACACGAACAGCGACTGCGCTATTCGACCATTCGCCATCGTTGAGCCAACTGCGTATGGCATTGACTGCACGGTGCGCATTAAGCGCACAAAGGTCAGAAGCCTCCGCAGGATGAACGGCATTTCCGATTGCAAAGACTCCTGGTTGACGGGTTCGCCCGAATGAATCAACTTCTGGGGCTCGCGAACCCGCGCATATATCGAGATTAGTTTTTCGCACAAGTTCATTTTCTGGTATCCAGTCGCCAGAAAAAACTACTGTGTCGCATTCGATGTGTTTGCCAGAGTTAAGTGTTACTCCCGTGACATGCTGCGTGCCGTGAATCATCGCAATACCATCGTTAACCAACACCGGAATTCGCCGTCGACTGGCAAAAAACCATCGGAGTGGAAAGAAGGTTTGATCTCGTTCGTCGCTTGTGATGAGTGCAACGGTTTGGCAGCCTCCGTGCTTGAGAGTTGTGATTGCCGTAAATGAGACATGTTCGGCGCCCACGACCACTGCTCGTTTGCCGACTTTTGCGCCAAGTTGATAGACAAGTCGCTGCAAAGCACCAGTTGTATACACGCCTGCGCCGCGGTCACCAGGCACTAGTCGTGCATGACGCGATCGTTCGCGAACGCCAGTTGCTAAAACTATTGCGCGCGCTTGCACTTCGTATCGTGCGTTTTCGCCTGCAAGATCAACCAAAAGTTGTGGTGTCCAATTGAGCACAGTTGTATTTGCTTTTAGTAGAACGCCTTGGTTTCGGGCTCGTTGTTCAAGTTTGTCGGCATAATTTGGGCCGGTCATTACACGATGTAAGTCACGAACACCAAAGCCCAGGTGATATGTGCTTTGCGGTGTGCCGCCAAAATATTCTGCACGTTCGGCGAGCAATGTTGAGGCATTAAGTTGCGATTTTGTTTCGGTTGCACATGTTAAGCCCGCTGGTCCGCCGCCGACTACTAGTACATCTAAATTTTGTTTTTCGCTCATGATTTTCCGGATAACAAATCGTCAACTGGAATCGCGTTCGCTTGAGATACCAGCTCACAGACATTTGCAAGGCAATAAAAACCTTGACACTTACCGTTGAGTGCGCGAGTGCGACGCCGTACTCCCTCTAAATTAATTGCACCAATTGGTTCGTTGCACGCGTTGGTGATCTCCATTGCGGTAACTCGCTCACACATACACACGGATGCTTGACCATCGTCGGCTGGGCGATGTTGCATTTCGCCGAGTGGAGGCATCTTGAGAGTAGAAACTTTTACTGACTGCGTCGGAATTTGTAGACCACAATCAATCAGTCGCTGGCATGCTTCGTTGGCCAGTGCCATGCTTGCCGATAGCCCTGTAGACCGAATTCCTCCAAGGCATATATATCTGCACTGTTGCTCAGTGAATAATCGATAGTCAGATTCTTCGGTTGCGGCACGTAGCCCGGCGTAAACGGCAGTTATCTCTTCGTTGCGTAACGCAGGGATAATTCTGTGTGCAGCGGCCA
>JBAXAW010000172.1:0-2855 GCA_037142305.1 Actinomycetota bacterium | reverse complement strand
AGAGCGGCGGACTTCTAATCCGTAGGTCGTAGGTTCGATTCCTACCGGGGGCGCTTCTTGAATAAAGACAGTTTGGCTTGTTGCCTGCTTGGCCGTGTGGAAGTTAGTGCGTGAAGGTCGAGTGTTAAAAACTACCGAGATTGGTTAGACACCGTAAGTTTTTAGTCGAGCATCTGCAAACCGCTGTCTTGCAGCGTTGCTCTGATCAGTTGTGGCGATTGGTTGGGCCACGATGCGAGATGAGGCGCTCCAAGTTGGCCACTTGCCAGTTAGCGCGGCTGCAGCCTGGCGAGCTGCGCCAAGTGCGACTATTTCTGGTTCGTTCAGTGTGTTGATTTCCTTGCCCGTTAGATCTGCGACAATTTGACAAACGGCGGGCGATTGCGAGCCGCCACCTAACAAGAAGATTCGACCCGAAGTGTTGACGCCACAATTTGTGATTGCAGCCAGACCATCGAGCAACCCAAAGACAACGCCTTCAATGGCGGCGCGTGCAACGTCACTTCGTTTATGACTCGAATTCAAACCGATCAACATTGCTCGGGCGTCTGGCAAGTTGGGTGTGCGCTCGCCATCAAGGTATGGCAGAAGTACGAGTTCGTTTGCACCAGGCGAACTAGTCATGGCGAGTTCACCAAAGTGTTCTAACTCACAGTTGAGAATATTTGCAAACGAGTCAAAGACTTTTGTTGCGTTCAATGTGCAGACGAGAGGCAAAAATGCGCCAGTTGCATCAGCGAACCCAGCGACAGCCGCACTCGGGTCGTTAGTTGGTTTATCGCTAACTGCATACACGGTGCCCGAAGTGCCAAGCGAAATTGCGACGTCGCCAGATAAGAGGCCGATGCCGAGTGCGCCGGCCATGTTGTCGCCCGTGCCGCATCCGATCACGGCGTTTTGCCATGTGCCTGTTTGTTCAAGTGGGTTGGCGACTCGAGGCAAAGCGTTTGACCAGTCGCGTTTGGCGTCGATGATTTTCAAAACTTCGTCGTCGTACTTACCGATTTTTGGTGACCAGTAACCAGAGCCCGAAGCATCACCGCGATCTGTTGTGATTTCGTTTGTACCGCCGCCACGAAGATGCCATAACAAAAAATCGTGAGGCAGGCAGATGCGAGTAACTTGTGCCCAGTTTTGTGGTTCGACTCGTTTCAGCCACGAGAGTTTTGCCACGGTGAAACTCGCAACAGGAACACTTCCGACATGTTCTGCCCACCAGGCGTCTCCGCGTTGATCAACACACCATTTTGCGTCAGCGGCAGATTGCGTATCGTTCCAGAGTTTTGCGTTGCGCACGATTTTGTTTTGTGCATCAAGCGTGACGAGCCCATGCTGTTGCCCTGCGACTGAAATCGCGGCAGGTTTTAGTGAACCAGCTTGTTCGAGTGCCGAGTTGAACGCCGAAATCCAGTCATTGGGGTTGGTTTCGCTAACCGGCGCAACGCCCGTGCTTGGGTGCGCCGCACGACCTGACGAAACGAGTTCTCCTGAATCTAAGTCACGAACTTCGACTTTCGTTGATTGCGTCGACGAGTCAACGCCGATCACTAATGGCATTAGTTATCGAACGCCAAGAATCAGTTCTGTCACCAATTGGTCAAGACGTTCGTGAGCGTAACCACGTTCGCCGAGTGCTTTGACATCGAAAGTGCCGGTGCGCAAGGTGTGTAGGGCATCAGCACTCAAACCGTCTGGCGATGTTGGCTCACTCAACTTGTCGAACATTGCTGCTTTGAGTGCAGCCTGAATTTCTTTGTCTTGTTTGAATTCTCGCGACTTCTCGGCCAAAATCAAATAGGTGCGCATGCAACCGCGTGCGAAGTCCCATACGCCTTCGGCGTTTTCGGTGCGATATGCGTGGGCATCAAAGTGCAACATGCCGTCCCACTTCGAATCTTCGAGCAACTTGACGAGATAAAACGCGTCTCGAATACCTTCGCTGCCAAACCTAAAGTCTTGGTCAAATTTGCCGATGCGCTGTGCATTGAGGTCGATATGAAACAACTTGCCGTGCCAGAGAGTCTGTGCAACAGCGTGAGTGAAGTTGAGGCCACTCATTGTTTCATGGGCGAACTCTGGGTTGAGGCCGACCATTTCTGGCCACTGCAATTCGTTGATAAATGCAATGGCGTGACCAACAGTTGGCAAGAACATGTCGCCACGCGGTTCGTTTGGTTTTGGTTCGAGTGCAAACTTGATGTCATAGCCACGATCTTTGGCGTAGGCGCAACAAATATTGACGGCTTCGGCGTAGCGGTCGAGTGCAGTGCGAACATCTTTAGCTGCTTCACATTCGAGACCTTCGCGGCCGCCCCACATGACATAGACCTTCGCGCCAAGTGAAACACCCATGTCGATTGATTCCATGGTCTTTTTAATTGCATAGCGCCGAACAACTGGATCATTAGCGGTGAACGCACCCTCTTTGAATACTGGCTGACCAAAAAGATTTGTTGTCGCCATTGGCACTTTCATGCCAGTTTTATCTAGCGCTAGACGAAAACGCTTAAGTGCGGTCTCGCGCTCAGCGGGTGATGCGCCGAACGGTACAAGATCATCGTCGTGAAAGTTCACACCGTATGCACCGAGATCGGCGAGACGATGCACAGAGTCGACCGGGTCGAGTGCGGGGCGAGTTTCTATTCCGAATGGGTCACGACCCATATTGCCGACAGTCCAAAGACCAAATGTAAAGCGATGCTCAGGTTTCGGTATGTAGTTATCAGTCATGGCTGGAAGGATAGTTCTAATTCGCAAGTGCTTTTTACGCGGTTGGAGCGAACAAGCCTTTACCTTCCGCAGTAGCTCAGTTGGATAGAGCGGCGGACTTCTAATCCGTAGGTCGTAGGTTCGAT
>JBAXAW010000171.1:0-2867 GCA_037142305.1 Actinomycetota bacterium | reverse complement strand
ATTTTTATTTGCGCCTCGCAAACTAAAAAGCTCCATTTTTATTTGCGCCTCGCAAGCGGCTGGTTAATTAATTAATTGATTCGCCGTCGCGTTCGCGCGGTGCAAAAAATTGCCTAATTAATGGTTCGAAATGTTCAAGTGGCTCACTTTTGTAGTCCGCATCGAATGCAACTTGGTCGTACTTCGCGCAAAACTCGGCGGTGTAGTCAAAGTATTGGTTATCGCGGAACTTGTCGCGAGCATCTTTATCTAATCCAATATGTTGCCAAAAGTAGTAGCCCTGAAAGATGCCGTGGTGCTCGACCAGCCAATGATTGGCAGGCGACACCACCGGGTACAAAATTGCTGCGGCAACTGAAGCGTGGTTGTATGGCGAAAGGTTGTCGCCGATGTCGTGAATCAGTGCGCACAAAACATATTCATCGTTGCGACCGTCGCGTTGGGCAAGTGTCGCAGTTTGTAGGCAGTGCTCAAGACGGTTAACGGGGAAGCCGCCAAAGTCATGACGCAGATAGTCAAGTTGCTCGATGATGTGATCAGCGACGCGCGATTGCGTAACTTGAAGTTGGACCATGATGTTGTCCCAATCTTGCTTTGTTGACTCGCCAAAAGATTTGAAATTCGCACGGGTTTCAAGTTCGTTGCTTGAAGTCTGGGCAATGCGTGATGTGTCAATTGTCATGAGCCGAGACTATGTCGCGATTCGTCGCTTTCGCTAGTTCGCTGGCTGAATCACTGGCTTGATTTATGTTGTCGGATTTTGGGGGAAGGGGTGTCGGGAGTCACAGAAAATGGCGCAAATACAGGGTTTTATTGGGTATCACACACTGATTATTTATTCGGTGTAGTTTTTCCATTGCAGGAACCCTCCTGCAGAAACAAGGAGAAATAAAGATATGAAAACAGGATTTTGGACAAGCTTTGGAGAACTCGTTCTCTTGGCAATACTTCTCGGCTCAGTCACAACCGTAATTGATTCGGTTCTTGGCGTAGTCGGGTTAAGCGCAATGATCAAGAAACTTCCAATTATCGGTTCAAACTGGACACTCATCGTGAGTATTGCGATGATGGCAGTTATTGGCCTAGACGTCGTCGGCGGCTGGGGAATTGCTTTAACTGATGACTGGATGAAGTGGGTCGCAAACGGCGCAATCGTCATGGGCATGGTTCCAGTGAAGGATGCAGTTGTTTCAATGATCGGCAAAGGACTTCGAGCCTAAGAAGCGGGTTTCCGCAACTTAAGAATTCGAATTAATAATTTAGGAGCCGCCGGTTTACTCCGGCGGCTCTTTTATTTGCCACCGTTTCCAACATCCCCGCCGTTTTTGCTGTCGTGGCCCGCGCCAACGGTTCTAGGACTGCCAAAGGTCACATAGTTCGTGGTCTTTGCAATTTCAGCAGATGGGGTAGTTTGTAGCCAATGTTTAACAAGCTGATTAAAGCAGAAACAATTCGCAAAGCCTGGGCCGTTTACCCTCGCCAGTCGAAAGTTCGGATTCCGGCCATGTTCTTATTAGGTTTGGTTCAAACAGCGCTTGAGGCCCTTGGAATCGGCCTAGTCATTCCAGTTATGACCACAATGAGTAAAGCCACAACCGGCAATAGCGGCTCAGTTCTGCAGCCATTGTTCAACTTTTTCGGGATTCGGGCAGTTGGCACAATGGTCGGAGTTGCAGTGCTGTGCATCGTGGCTACTTATTTTGTGAAGAACCTATACAAGTTGTTTTTCAGTTATATCTCGAGCCGAATTCAAAATTTTACGAGTCATCAAGTCACTTCACAATTATTTAGGTCATATTTAACACGACCATACACTTTTCACTTGCAGCGAAACTCTTCAGATCTACTCAACTCGATGCAGCAAGAAGCTGGGATGACGATCGGTTTGGTTGGCATTATTGTGGGGCTAGTCCAAGAACTATTACTAGCTAGTGTGGTGATTTGGTTGATGGTTTACACGGAGCCAGTTGCTGCTATTTCAACCGTCTCTATTTTGGTTGCGGGAAGTCTGTTGTATCTTAAAGTAACCAAACCATTGATAACAGCGTTCGGGCAACAGCGACAAAAAATTCAAGCACCGTTGACAAGATACTTGTTGCAGGGCTTCGCCGGCGTTAAAGATATCAAAGTTCTTGGTCGTAGTAATGAATTTTTAAGTCAATACGAAAGACAAAATCGGTTAGTCCAAGACACAAATTTGCGTTACGGTATTCTAAATTCAATTGCTCCAATGTGGACAGAACTCTTGGCGATGTCCGGGTTAACTGTGGTCGTTTGGGTGATGGTGTGGCAAAATCGCCCACCAGAGCGAATCATTCCATTACTGGGATTGTTTGTCATCGCAACATGGAGATTCGTACCAACTGTAAATACCGTGGTGGGTCTGACTAACGCGATTCGCTACTCACGACCCGCAGTCGAATCGGTATACCGTGAGTTCGAGTACATCAAGTCGCAACAAGATGTTGTAAGAACTCGGATTGTGTTAAACGACAAAGTTGAGTTGCGTAACTTGACTTTCAATTATCCAAATACAATTAGGCCGAGTTTGTGCGATGTCAACATTGTTGTGTGCAAAGGTGAAACAGTTGGCTTCATCGGGCCATCAGGTGCGGGCAAGAGCACACTTGTCGATGTCATTTTGGGCTTGTTACCGCAAACTTCCGGTGAGTTGCTAATTGACGGCGTTGAAATGCAGAAGCATAATCTTGAATGGCAGTCAACAATCGGATATGTTTCACAGGCGATTTACCTAACAGATGACACCGTGCGTCGCAATGTCGCCTTTGGCATCGCCGAAAAGGATATTGATGAAGTGGCTCTCGAGCGTGCGCTAAAGTCAGCACAACTTTGGGATTTCGTTGATG
>JBAXAW010000170.1:0-2875 GCA_037142305.1 Actinomycetota bacterium | reverse complement strand
ACGGCAGTTATCTCTTCGTTGCGTAACGCAGGGATAATTCTGTGTGCAGCGGCCAACACTCTCGCAACACCGTCTTGTGTTGAGCCGGTCGCAGTTAAGTCCTCAACGTCATCGGCAGTTGGGCCGACCATCAGATTGCCAAACACTGTTGGGGTTAGCAGCACACCCTTTGTATGTTTTTGTGGCACAGGAAGAATAATGTGCGAGACAAGTGTGCGAGCAAACTTGTCAAACACGATAAGTTCACCGCGCCGAGGCGTAACAGTAAATCGGTTGCCAGTGAACATCTCATCAATTTTTGCGCCAGCCAGACCAGCGGCATTTACGACAAAATGAGTTTTGACTGGCCCGCTACTCGTATTTATTGTTGTGACTTCGTTGCCTACATCAATTGATAAAACTTGAGATTTAAATCTGAACACGGCGCCAAAACTTGAAGCATCTCGAGCAAATGCAATTGGCACGCTCCATGGGTCGATGATGAATTCGCCGCTGATCAGTAATCCGCCCAGTGCATTATCGGCGAGATGTGGTTCAAGTCGCGCAACTTCTGACGCATCAATCTGTGAAAAATCACGATGACCATTTTGGAGACTTTTCTCGGCTACGGCATTTAATTGTGAAAGTTGATCGTCGTTCCACGCCACCATCAACGCATTGGTCTGTTCAATAGCAATGCCAGTGACCGTGGCGTATTCGAGCAATAAATCGTGTCCTTGTCGCACTAATCTCGACTCGTTCGTATTTGGCGTTGCATCAAATCCAGTGTGAAGAATCGCTGTGTTTGCTTTACTCGTGCCAGTGCCGACATCGTTACCTGCTTCAATGATGTTGACCGAGTATCCCCGACGCGCAAGTTCGCGAGCAACAGCAGTGCCCACTACACCAGCACCGATTACCGCGACCTCACTAACCAAATCTCTCACAAGCCTGCCTCGCGATTTGACTGCTCTGCGACTGCAGACCAGCTTGCAAGAATTGAATCTGCTTGATCTAAAGAAATATTTGGCATGACTGGTTCTTGACTTTTCATTATTGACGAGAGATGTGTTTGCTTGTCAAGTGCGCCAAGTGAATGCAAAGACATCTCTGCGATCCCGAGTGCGGTTGCATGTGGTGATGGATATGGCTGAACTGGACATTGAGCAAGGTCTGCTTGAATCTGCAGCAGACTCGTACTTCGAGTTAGGCCACCATCGACTTTCAGAACTTGCGTCGTGACGCCGAGGTCGCGTGCTGCTGCCCGTGCGAGTAGTGCAACTTGAGCGGCGATACCCACCAATGTTGCTCGTGCAAGGTGTGCTTTGGTTGTTGACATCGTGAGTCCAACTATTCGTCCAGTTGCAGTTGGCTGCCACCACGGTGCAGCAAGTCCTGCAAGTGCTGGCACAAAAGTCACCGAGTTGGTGTCGGTGACAGTTGCACATAGTGAATCTATTTCTTCGGGGGAGTTGATCACACCAATTTCAATCAACCACGAAATTGCACTTCCTGCTGTGTACACCTGGCCATCTAGACACCAAGAAGTTTCGTTGTCGAGTCTCCACGCTGCACACGGTGTTAGCCCCGAGTTACTGCGATGCGGATGTTTGCCAGAATTCGCCAACAAAAATGCACCAGTTCCATAAGTACATTTCATCTCTCCAATACTGTGGCAACCTTCGGCAAACAGTGCCGCTTGCTGATCTACGCATGTACCCACAACTGGAATGTCGCCACCAAATTGCGTTGTACTACCGAGCACTGCATCGTTGTCATGAATCGCGGGAAGATTTACTGCGTCAATGCCAAAGATTTCTGCACACTCGTCACTCCACTTGAGTGTGTTTAAATCAGTGAGCAATGTACGAGATGCTGTGCTGACATCAGTTGAATACGAACCACAAAGTTGGTTTAATAGCCACACATCTGAAGTCGTAATCACAGTATCGGTCGCTGCATTTTTGAGGCGTGGGGCAAGCCACGCAATCTTTGGAGCGACAAAATAAGGATCGACTTGCATTCCGGTAATTTGCTCGACTTGCGCAGTGCGATCATTAAGACTGCGGCAAATTTCAACCGACCGACGATCCTGCCACACGATTGCGTTATGTTGTGCAATTCCCGTGCTGCGCGACCACGCGACAATCGTTTCGCCTTGGTTTGCTAGTCCGACTGCGCTGAGTTTTGGATTGCCGCATTTGGCAAGTGCTTGTTGACCCGCAGTGATTACGCTTTGTAATAATTCTTGAGGGTTAGCTTCGACCCCACCATTTGTATCGGTCATCACTTCAACAGCAATTTCGACCAATCCGTGGATTTTTCCCTCGCCATCAACGACGACTGCCTTCGTGGATGAAGTACCTTGGTCAATCGCCAATATAAATGTCACAATAAAGTTTTATCAGTTGGCGTGTTAGTAGCGCATTTTTCGTCTAATCGCTAGTTGTTGAACGATTTCCAATGCTCAATTAATATTGAAGCGGCGAGCGCAGGACGTTCAATCATCCACCAATGTCCTGCATCTGGGATATTTGCAACCTTCGCTTTGACGCTCGCGGCAACTTCTTGCATTTGTTCTGCGGTCCCCGCGAAGTGATCGTTGGCGGCAATAATTACAAGACCGTTTTGGGGTGACGCGACCGCAAACCGTTCTCCGAGTTTGATCATCGCTGGTTGTGCCGCATCGCGATAAAGACCAAGAATACAACGGGCGAATTCATCGTTGACATCTTTTTTAACTTGCGCAGCAATTTCGCGGGTCATGCCGAGCGACGAAAAATAATCCGCGAATTGTTCAGCCGACATCGCGACCATGCCCGCAACCATCTTTTCGCCGATGTCGGGATTCTGCCAACCTTGCGCCGCGTCATGCCATCGATAATCAGAATGTATT
>JBAXAW010000169.1:0-2877 GCA_037142305.1 Actinomycetota bacterium | reverse complement strand
GCTGAGCTCAGCCGAGACGAGTGCGCCATACTTCTCAACTTTTAATCGAGTTGTACAACTTGCACTTGGTGGGTTGTGCGCACTCGTCGCGTCAAATAATTTGCTTTCCAAACTGAGAATAAATCACAAAAAAGTTTTGACGACTCTCGCCTTTATTGGGCTGTTGTCGTTGATTCCGTTCTACTCTTCTGCGCAGGCAGTACCTTCGCTGATGTCGCTGATCCCAGTTGGATTAACTTGTGTCTTTTTATTATTTCAGCGAATGAATGCAGTCGTTGCTGTTCTTTCTTGGAAACCGATACAAATAATCGGACGCGCTTCTTTCAGTATTTATCTCGTACATCAACCAATCTTGGCGTTATCTAAAACCGTTATCTATGGAACCCCCTACTCCACCCCTACTGTCACTGAAAAAAGCGTCATGGTCGCTGGATGTCTGTTACTCGGGATCGTGTCGTGGCGAGTAATTGAAGAGCCAATGCGCCGACTTCGCGGAAAATCAGAGATCGTTTTGGTTATCGCGCTTTTGGCTTCGGCAGTGTCGCTATATGTTTATGCAAATCGGGTTATCAAACAAGAGGGCTACCCGAGCCGTATTCCGGCAAGTGCAGCCGAGACTCTTGCTCGTCGCGACATCGCGATGGCATCAAACGAAGTGAAAATGATTCGCGACTGTGCGTACGAGACATCTTTCGTTGACCTGATCAGTAGCAAAGACAACACCGAGTTTCAGAGGTGCGTCAACACCTACGGGCCACCAATATTGGTGGCTGGCGATAGTCATGCCGAAGATCTGTTCAATGCATTGAGTATCAACCTTCCCGAGAGGTTCGTGCTCGGCGTGTACCGACATAGTGCGTCTCATGCTGAATTCGCAGATGAACTTTCAAAAACAATTATTAATTCGAAACCTAATGTAAAAGTGATTTTGTTTACGCTTGAAGCTTCAACTTGGATTGACAGCAATATCATTCAGATCGATCAACTGAAAATTGATACAAAAGTAATATTAGATAGTGCTATTCAAATTCAAAAATATGAAAAGTTTGTTTGGCTCGGGCCTCAGATAGAACCACGAATTGATCTATACGGTTTCAATCCTTTAGTTGGAATAGTGCGCGAACTTAATACTGTTCGGATGTCTGAACAACTTTCGAGTCAAGTAGACAAGATTTTGAAGAGACTGGCAAAAAAGTCTTCGGTTGGTTACCTATCAAAAATGCAGATTGTGCACTTTGACTACCGCGAAGACTTTGATGTTCCTGAGGGGTTTACTTACAGCGATCGAACTCACTGGTCAACTGTCGGCGAGAAAGTATTCGGCAAGCGACTCGTCGACGACCCACAAATTCAAGAACTTCTCAAGTAGCCGTTTCGCCACTGGCTTGTGCTCCCGCACTAGGTTTTGCGTGTAAGCCGTCTACCGCATCAAGGACTTCAATGTTGTCATTATGCGAGTGCGTAAAACCAAGCGCGCGTTCGGCGCTGATAGTTTCATCGGTTCGAAACGCCACAATGTAGGCCCGTCGCCACGAACCTGTTGAATAGTTTCCGCCTGAACCGTGCAAGACCCCTTCGTTGTGCACCGTGATGTCACCGCGCGAGATCGGTACAAGAGTCATCACGTCACCGTCACGCAACTCGGTTACAAGTGTGTGACTTTCTGTGCGATCGCGATGCAACGGATGATGCGGGCGCACCGCTTGGCGATGGCTGCCGGCAAGAAACTGCATACATCCGTTTTCGATTGTTGAATCGTCAACGGCCAGCCAACACGTGGCCGTACGACGATCATCTGTGTCAATCCAATATGCCTGATCTTGATGGTAGCCAAACACGGCGTCGTGACGACCAGGCTGTTTGGCCAATAACTGATCGAAGTCAATCTGCATTCCTGGGCCACATAACTGCTCAGCGATAGTTGCTGCGCGGCGCT
This sequence comes from Actinomycetota bacterium, assembly GCA_037142305.1. GTDB lineage: Bacteria > Actinomycetota > Acidimicrobiia > Acidimicrobiales > Ilumatobacteraceae > BACL27. Next base: position 941 of record JBAXAW010000169.1, on the reverse strand, counting down.
CAAAAATGTTGTCTTGCCATTGGGGATAGTACCTTCGAGGGCACATCACATTGGCGATCGCGTAGCCCGATGCATCGGTGCCAAATTCGCCAGATGTCATATCGTTAAAGTCTCTTCCGGTTACGGCTATTTCGCGTCGTAAAAACTGTTCGTACACGTTTGCGATTTCATCTGTTTCGATTTGTGAGAGCACCCCTCGTAAATGCACATAACCGTTCGTCTTAAATGACTGTTTTTCTTCATCGGTCACTAAATAGACATCGCCATTGCGTCGATGCTTGAAATCACCGCTCATTTCACCGCTCATTTGATCGCTCATTTCACCGCTCATCACACGTCTCCATATTGTTCAAAAGGCAAGGCTAGATCGCTTGATTTAACTGAGCAACTTTGCTGAAGGGCACTGCTTGGGCGCAAAGCATGATTCGCGTTCAAGTGCACACATGTGTGCATGGCAACATCTATTAGAGTTATACCAGTAGTTATACCGTCGCGCTATGATTGGGTCGTGGCGCAAAAAGTCGGACCCAAAGGCCAAGTTGTAATTCCAAAAAAGTTTCGCGGCGAATTAGGTATCGAACCTGGTGACGAGGTAGAAGTTTCGCTTTCTGAAAACGGCGTGCTGATTCAATCAGTTCACACAACCAAGACTTTGCGTGGAATATTCTCGGACTCCGGAATGCTCGAAATGCTGATAGCCGACCGAAGCAAAGAATCGCGATGAATATTTGCCTCGACTCATGGGCTGTAATTGAATGGCTTGAAGATCGACCTTCGGCTGCACTCGTAGAAAAGGCCGTTGCCTCTCGTCCAGTAATAAGTCTTGTAAATGTTTGCGAAGTGCTCTACATAATTTCAAAGAAGCACGGCGAGAAAGCGTCAAACCAAGTGCTGCCCGCACTTCGACAAAAGTTACGGTTTGTCGAAGTCAATCAAGATCT
>JBAXAW010000168.1:0-2933 GCA_037142305.1 Actinomycetota bacterium | reverse complement strand
CGCGAGTTTGGTCCCATCACGCTTAACACTGCTTGACCCGAAGAAACGTCAATCGCCATAGCCCGCGCCGTCGCCGGAATGTGATCGCGCAACCAAGCAAAGTCGCGTACCTGTGTGGCTGCGGCAGTGACTATCAAATACGAGTCAAGTGCTTGGCGTGTAACTGTGAGGTCGGCTTCGATGCCGCCTGTTTCGTTTAGCCATTGCGTATAAACAATTTTGCCGACTGGCACATCAACTTCGTTGGCACAAATTTGGTTGAGCACCGCCATCGCGTCTGGGCCTTGCAAAATAAATTTGCCAAATGACGACTGGTCAAACAAACCAACTGCGTTACGCACGGCGTGGTGCTCTTGTGCGCTGTAGCCGAACCAGTTTTGCTTGCCATATGTATAGATATATTCTGGTTTCACGCCACTAGGGGCAAACCAGTTAGTGCGCTCCCAGCCGGCGACTTCGCCGAAGCAGGCACCGCGTTCGGCGAGACGATCGTGCAATACAGATTTGCGAACACCGCGTGCAGTTTCTGGTTGCCTGAATGGCCAGTGCATTGCATAAAGCAAACCCAGAGTTTCGACAGTGCGGTCGTGCAGATATTTTTTGTTTCGCTGATACGGCATTGAGCGACGAACGTCCACGTCCCACAAATCCATTGGAGGTCTTCCGTCGATAATCCAGTCGGCGAGAACTTTGCCTGCACCGCCCGACGACTGAATGCCGATCGAGTTGAAGCCTGCTGCCACAAAAAGATTTTCAACATCTGGTGATTCGCCGAGCAAATAGCGATCATCTGGAGTGAAAGACTCGGGACCATTAAAAAATAGTCTGATGCCAGTTTTGGCAAGCAACGGCATGCGATGTGTTGCTGCTGCTACCAGCGGTTCGATGTGTTCAAAATCTTCTGGCAGCGATGTGAACGAAAAATCTTCAGAGATTCCTTTCATACCCCAAGGTTTAGCAACTGGCTCAAACCAACCGACCAAAAGCTTGCCTGCGTCTTCTTTGAAATAGCCGCAACCATCTGGGTCACGAAGTACCGGCATGTTCGGAGAGATGTCTGGCACAGCTTCGGTAACAATATAAAAATGTTCTGCCGCGTGTAGGGGCACGATTGCACCAGCGGCATCAGCGAGTTCGCGAGCCCACATACCCGCACAGTTGACAACATACTCGGCGCGAATTTCGGTTTGTGCTTTATCGCCGCTATCACGTGTCGCTTTAACGCCAACTGCGCGACCATCTTCGACAATTATCGAGTCGACTTTAATATTTTCGATAATTGTTACACCAAGTGCACGGGCACCTTTGGCAAGCGCCTGTGTTGTATCAATCGGGTTAACAACGCCATCATTTGGCAAATGCACACCACCGACCAGATCGTCAACTCGGGCAAGTGGTAAAAGTTCTGAAATTTCTTTGGGTGAAATTATGTTCACGTCTAAACCAAAAACTCGCGCCATTGATGCACCGCGTTTTAGTTCTTCAAATCTTTCATGGTTTGGTGCGACTGCAACAGAGCCGCGTTGTTGAAACCCAGTGGCTTGACCAGTCTCGGCCTCGAGAGTCTTAAACAAATTAGTCGTGTATTGCGCAAGTCGAGTCAGGTTATGCGTTGCCCGCAATTGACCAACAAGTCCGGCAGCGTGCCAAGTTGTGCCACAAGTGAGCTGCTTGCGCTCGAGCAACACGACGTCTGTGCAACCGCGCAAAGCTAAGTGGTAGGCAACACTGCAACCGACAATGCCACCGCCAACGATTACAACACGAGCACTCTTGGGGACGTCAACCATTTGGCACCTTATTCTTTCTGAAGACTTTCTGGATTATTTCTGAGAATTTGTCAACACAGTCGGGGATTCTTTAGCATCGTCAACGCTACAGTTTGGCACTGAAATTTGAAAAACGACTAGACGAAAAGATGGGTTTTAGATCATGGGCGAGCGAGCAAAAATTGTAATCATCGGTGGCGGAATCGCTGGCTGCAGTGCTCTTTATCATCTCGCCAAAATGGGTTGCACCGATGTTTTGTTACTTGAACGAGATGAACTGACATCTGGTTCTACATGGCACGCTGCGGGCAATGTGCCGACATATTCAACAAGTTGGAGTGTGATGCAGGTGCAAAAATATACTGCTGCTCTATATCGCGAACTTGCTACCGACAAGGATTTTCCAATTAGTTATCACGTCACGGGTTCTGTTCGCCTCGCGCACAGTGAAGAACGCATGGCCGAGTTTCGACATGTGAAGAGCATGGCGCGTGCCAACAACATGGAGTACGACATGCTCACGCCAGCAGATCTTGTCGATCGGTATCCGCTAATTAAGACGCACGATTTACTCGGCGCACTTTGGGATCCACTAGATGGCGATATTGACCCTTCGCAAGTTACTCAGGCGATGGCTCGTGCTGCACGCGCACTTGGTGCTCGTGTTCGACGCAACGAGCGTGTGACTGCATTGCGTCAGCACAAAAATTATGAATGGACAGTTACGACAAATGCTGCTGGTGTCGAGACAGAGATCGACTGCGAAATTGTTATTAACGCTGCTGGATATCGCGCAGGCGAAGTGATGCAACTCATTGGCCGTCATCTGCCGATCATGACAATGGCACATCAATATTTAATTACCGAAGAAATCGACGAACTTGCAGCGCGAAGCGAGCCGTTGCCGTTGTTGCGTGACCCTGATACCTCTTATTATTTGCGTCAAGAGCGAAACGGTTTCATTCTCGGACCATATGAGTGGCAAGCAACGCCGATGTGGCTCGACGGAATCCCAGATCAATTCGCAAATCAGTTGTGGCCAGACGAACTTGATCGTCTTGAGAAGCAAATTCTTGATGCAGGCGAGCGAGTTCCAGTTTTGGCAGACGCAGGCATCGCACGAGTCGTCAACGGACCAATACCGTATGCGCCTGACGGCAACCC
>JBAXAW010000167.1:0-2991 GCA_037142305.1 Actinomycetota bacterium | reverse complement strand
CCGCCTAAATCAAAATTCGTCGTTTCTAGTTTCACACCAGATGCAGCCACAACTTTGAGAGCCTCCGAAATCACTTCTGGGCCAATTCCGTCGCCGCCAATAATTGCGACACGATAGTTAGTCATCAAATTTTGCGGCTTTTCGTTTTACTGTGTGAAACCATCCTTTAATCGTAGGGCGCAATTACTGACTGATAACTCAAAGAAATGACTACTTATATTTACTCAAACGCATTAGATAGCCTTTTATAGGTAATGATCCACAAAGTCTCTCGAATCCTTTACGAACGCCTACGTGAAGAGCACGCTGACCTCACCACCCGTGGCAGAATTTCAGCCGCTGAGAAAATCGCCCGCGCGCGCGAGCACGGTGACCTCAAAGAAAACGGTGACTACCACGCTGCTAAAGATGAACACGGCCATATGGAAGGCCGAATTCGCCAACTTGAGTCGATTCTAGAAAATGTTGAAATTGTTGAACCGCCTGCTGATGGCACAGTTGGGTTCGGCACGATTGTGACTGTGCTTTACGACGGCGATGACCCATCAATGGCTGAAAGTTATTTGATTGGCCATATTGAGGAACGGTGTGAGAGTGCCGAGGTGATGAGCCCAACTTCTCCACTTGGCGCGGCTTTGCTCGGTGCGAAAAAAAATGACATGGTGACTTACGCTGCGCCGAACGGAAATTTGAAAGTCAAAATTATCAGGATTCAACAACAGTGATCCGCGAGTCGGTAGCACCTCTGGCCGGCTTGCCACCTGGATTCGAGATTGATCTTCCTGGTCGCGGGCGAATATTTGTTCGCGAAAAATCAGGACCAGCGGGTGCACCTACACTTTTGCTTTTACATGGTTGGACTGCAACTGCTGACTTAAATTGGTTTACATGTTTTGATGCGTTGTCTGAACATTTTCGAGTTGTAGCAATGGACATGCGGGGCCACGGACGTGGAATTCGCACCAAGTCAACTTTTAAACTTGAGGATTGTGCCGATGACGCCGCTGCAGTTGCTGATGTTCTTGGTATCTCAACATTTATTCCTGTTGGGTATTCAATGGGTGGCGCTGTTGCACAACTTTTGTGGGGTCGCCACGAACTGCGCGTGCGCGGAATCGTGTTATGCAGCACCGCCAGCCACTTTGCAGAAAAGCGTGAAGAAAAACTTAGCTTCTTCGGATTAACCGGTCTTGCTGCCTTATCTCGCTTGACTACCCCGCAAGCCCGCACATGGATTACTGATCAACTTTATTTGCAACGCAAATCAGAAGGGCTCGCTGATTGGGCTGTTCAACAAATCGCCAGCCATGATTGGCGACATATTCTTGAGGCTGGTAGCGCAATCGGTAATTTTGACTCACGCGATTGGTTGCCACGGCTTGAAGCACCTTCGGCAGTTGTAATCACAACTCAAGACAAAGTTGTTGCACCCGAGCGTCAGACTGAGTTGTACCAAATAATTAATGATGTTGAAGTTTTTGAAGTTCATGGTGGGCACAACGCGGTTTTCGCGATGAAAGAATACTTCGTGCCAACGCTTGTTGAGGCTTGTCTTTCTGTTTACTATCGCTCCTCGCGCTAACTAGCTAGTTAGCTAACGCTTTCACGGCTGACAATTACTTTTGGGTCGTTCCATAAATCTTTGACAGCATCGGCCAGACTGCCCCGAGCAGCACCAGCATCTGTGACAATGTCGTTTGGGGTATCGGCAAAACGTAATACAGATGCAACACCTTTGTCGCAGACCGCTACAACTAACCGCACTCGTCGACGCAATGGGTGTTGGCTCGGCGGAACTTCATCAGATATCTCGTCGTCTGATCGTGCATCATCGTCTTGTTCGTCACGATTGAGAGGGGCTGCCCAACCACAAGTTAGAACTACGGCAACATCAAACATTCGGGCGATGGCACTACTCGGTGCATCTAGCAACTCGTACACGTCACCGTGCTCAGCGAGAAAACTAATTCGTAATGCACCATCTTGCTGTGATGTGATGCCACTCGCATCAACAATGCTCACCCCATAAAGACGGGCTCGCGGCAAATTAAAGCCATCTAACGAAGAATGAAGACTGGCTTCGACACAAGTGGCTATGGCAATTGGTGTTGGATCATCATGCATACCCGTGGTGTGTGCAAAGCATTCAAATTTCGGAGAAGTTAAATACTTGGCTCAAGATGTGGCACGCTTGGTTGAATGAAATTCAATGTTCGCTTGAAGTTGCAGATTAAATCACGACCGCTAGTTTCATTAACACTTGCGTTTTTTCTCGTAATCGGCGTTTGGTCACAATTAACTCCATTATTTGCCGCGCCAGACGAACCGGCAGGATACATCAGAGGTGCTGCCTTAGTCAGAGGAGAACTAGTCGGTGCCGACATTGCGGCAAGTCAATCAACTTCATATTGGTCAACTTATGTTGACATTCCGCAACAATTCGGCGTTGCGCAATTAGTGCCGTGGTGTTTTGTCGGCAAGCCTGAAACTCCGGCGTGTTCGCTTCCACTTGAGACTTTGATACCAGTTGAACAACCCAGAACTGACATGGGGCGTTACCCGCCTGTTGGATATTTTGCCAGTGGGCTGGGCTCGCTCGTCGGAGCAACTGATTTTTCTGTACGCCTTGGTCGACTAATCAATGCTGCTTTTTGTGCATTTTTAATTTCACTTGGCTGTGTAAATATTTTAGCTAACCGCAGATCAATCATTATCGTATTAGCCGCAGTTACGCCTGGTGTAATTTTTTTTAGTTCCGTGATCAGCTCAAGCGCAATTGAAATTTCGGCGTCGATATGTTTGTGGTGCTCGTTTACAACATTGCTCTCTACGACCAAAATTTTACGACTCACACTCAGCTCTGTTGCAATTTCATCTTCTCTATTGACACTTGCGAGGCCTATTGGCGTAGTCAATGTGGCAATCATTGTCGGCATCTCATTAATTACGCATGCGAAATTAAAAGAGTCAATCGCGCGAATTATCTCAAGT
>JBAXAW010000166.1:0-2999 GCA_037142305.1 Actinomycetota bacterium | reverse complement strand
AGCCAGACGCATTACATCCGCATTTGCTTTTGCTGATTCACCAATGCCAACTGCAATTACATGTTTGGCTTTATCTGTTGGCACAACAAGCGTCTGACCGACTTTAGATTCGAACCCAAGTGTGGCGAGTTGGTCGCGAGATATACCGAGTTCTTTGGCAACGGCACCGTCAGTTGATACTGCAATACCAATCGCTTGAGATGCAATTTCTGACTTGACGATAGTTACTGACAGCTGACTGACTTTCATTTTTGCTCCTGTTTATTGTTGTTAATCAATGCTCTTAACCGAAAGCGAGTTTCCTTCTTGCCACCTTGCAAGCGTCCACAACAGATCGGATAGTCGATTTAAGTAGGGGCATGCTTGCGAAGGTGCTGGTGCTGCAGCTAATGAATGACGCTCAGCGCGTCGAGTAACTGTTCTGCCTACATCGAGTAGCGCTGCAACTTTATTTTCGCCAGGCACAACAAACTCTGTGGGCGGAGTGAACTTTTCGTCAAGTGAATCAATCATGTTTTCGAGTTTCGTAACCATCGCTTCGGTAACAAGAGATTTTTCTGCAACAAGTTTGTGACGATTTATGGGAAGCGTGGCAAGTTCGGCCATCAACACCCACAAGTCACGCATGATGTGAACGAGCATGTCGTCAAGTTCAGTCCCTTTGCCTGCCTCGGCACGAGCAAGACCCAAAATTGCTTGCGCTTCGTCGACTGCGCCATATGCGCGCCGCAGTGCACTGTCTTTGCCGACTCGGCCACCATAGAACAAACCGGTTGTGCCGTCGTCGCCAGCCCTGGTGTAAATCTTCTCTCGCGCCATAACGAGTTACACGCTACTTGATGGCGTCGCCGCTCAATAGACGATTCACTACCTTGGCTAAAGGTAGTAACTGTTGATTAACTACTTGGGCAATAATCAATTCATCAGTGCCAAAATAGTTATGTGCGAGATGATTACGCATGTTTTTTATCTCGCGCCAAGCGATTTCTGGCGATTGTCTCAGCAGCCGAACATCAATATGACTAATCGCTTCCCCAATTTCAATCAATCGCACCCTTACTGCGTCAAATATCAAAGGATCAGATAATGCGCCCCGTTGCAAGTGTCGTTCAATTGCATCAATTGCAGCCAAGACATCAGTTAAGCGTTGACTATCAGACCTTTTCAAAGTGCAACTGCGCTAGCAGATACCTCTTCGCGCATATTTGGTTTCAAAAGTCTTGCGGGGCCAAGATCCACTTTGACACCGAGCAAATCTTTAAGTTTTAACTCAAGGCTGATCATAGTTATCAATCCGACACCGGGGTCGAGGTCAACAAGAAAATCTATATCGCTGCGCTTATTAGTTTTGCCAGTAGCCACACTTCCGAACACGCGCACATTTCGCGCACCATGTTCTCGAGCTAACTCAACAATTTCTCTACGATTTCGTAATACGAGTCTCGCGAGTCGGCTATCGGGCAAAGTTGGCACCCTTGTTCTACGCTTCGATCGAAGATCAATGCCAACTCCAAGAATATCGAGCAACTGCAAAAATGTGTCGGCACCTGGTTCGCGTTTGCCGCGCTCGTAATCACTGATTACTGATTGGGTAATGCCAGATTTGCGAGCAACTTCAATTTGTAACATTCCAGATTTTTTTCGCGCTTGCCGCAAAACGTCGCTCGATCTCATTGCATAAGTATATAGCTAATTCGCTATATAAGTTTTCCTCTGATCGGACTTCAAAATATCCACCCTCTCTTATTTTGCCCAGGTTCTACAATGTGTGCAATATGAAGTCTGATGGTGATGTGTGCCACAGGGGTCAACTACTCTCAAGAGATGGCCTTAAATAAACCGCGAACGCTGCAGGGTGAGATTGCCGCGCTTGAGCGCGAAATCAATCAGCACCGCCGCGATATGCAGGCCGTTGAACTTGAAGATGGTGTAGCTCACGGCAATATTTCAGAATGGCTAATTACGAGCGGTCGCACATTAATTGATAAAGGTGATGAACTGCTGTCACTTCTTTCGCTCGACCCAGACTTTGGTAAACATCGGGATGCATATATGCGCGAACTAAAAACTTTCCGTAAGTTCTATAAGAAATGGTCAGACTCAAACAAAGACGAATAAGGTTCGATATCTGCCGATCAGCACTTGGCGGCACACATCAGCCTGAATGGCTGAGCGCAACAATCTTGAAATCTATGAGCAACTCAAGTTTGCTATAGTGCAAGTAGTAATTTTGGCTAGTGTCCATAAACATGGGATTGCGCCAGAAGACATGCTTCATGCATATAGAAATGCGTTTCAGTCAAGCAAAGTCGAGGATGGCTGGCTTCTGATTGGCGCCGACTCAAACGGCAATCTCCTAGAAATCGGTTGTGCAATGCGCAGAAACACGATGCGAATTTTTCACGCGATGAGACTCAACCCAAAAAACTTAAGGTGACTTTATGAGCAAAAAAATAAAATCAAAAGTATTGACAGATGCCGAATATCTTGAAATATTTGAAAATTTTGATCCGTCAAAGTGGCGTGAGGGAACGCCAGAAGAGTTGGCCGAACATCGCGAAAGAGCAAAAGACGCGGTGATCGTCGAGATCGAAGAGATCGACGCAAACGACACAGTCGAGATCGAAGAGATCGACAAGTCTGAATATATCTAGTTAGCGAAACGGCTTATCGCCAAGAATTGTCGCGCGGTGCATCACGCGACGATGTGGCAAATAATCTGCATTGGCAAAATGTTGCGTCAATCTATTGTCCCAAAACGCCAAGTCGTAAGGTTTCCACTTCCACTGCACTACAAACTCTGGGCGCGAAACGTGTGACGTCAAAAACTGCAAAACTTCGGCGCTCTTGTCAGGCGTAAGTTCAATAATCCGCGTTGTAAATGAATGATTCACATATATACCGCGTTTGCCACTGACTGGGTGCGTACGAACTACAGGGTGAATCATCGGCGGATTATTCTTTCGCGCAGCTGCAAGTTGCTCGCGAGCCTCGGCCGA
>JBAXAW010000165.1:0-3090 GCA_037142305.1 Actinomycetota bacterium | reverse complement strand
CTAGTGAAGGCGACTTTTCAAAAGTCAATTTTCAAACTATTCGTACGACTCTCGAATTCTTTTCGGATTACGCAAAATTGCCGACACTGACTTTAAAAACTTTGCGCGCGCTCACCGAATTAGGCACCCCTGGTGTGTTGGTTTCAAGAGATCAATTATTCGTAAAAAACTCTGTGTCGTCTGGGCGCCGTGACAAAATAATTGTGAGCCTGCTGCGTGCATTGCGATCTGCGAAGTCGGCCCGAGTTCTCTTTGTAAGACCATTTTCAGGACGAATTCCGCTTTCGTGGGTTGGCGCAATGGCTTCATGGCGTGCGTGGGCAGCGCATGATGAACTAGAAATTAAATATCTAGTTGAAGTCTCGCCAGACAGTGCATGGCGAGAGAGCAAGATTTTAAAAATTGATGATGATTCTTCACTTTCCGAAATCAGTTGCGCGTTAATTAGCGTCTATCTTCCTGCGTCATTGGTCGAAGCATTTGAATCAATTCGACGACTCGTGGTTGAAGCGCGACCAAATCGACCTGACTATTTGTATTCTTCACAGTCGTTATGGAATCACCTTGAATTCAAAATTTTGGCTGCCGAGTGGTGTGAGCTCGGAACCAAGTTGCATTACCACCAACATGGTGGCTGGTATGGGTTGGATGATTTACATGTAGGTGAGCGATTTGAATGCAGAGTTTCGGACTCTTATTACACATGGGGTTGGAGTCGTGGAGTTGAGCACACACGTGTCCTTTCGCCATTAATTACTTCAGCTCGAAGTAAAAAAAAATCTTGCGACTCGCTGATTTGCTTCGATCAGCCACCGCAGATTTATCGGTTGCAGTACTTTCCGTTGCCGGGCACGCTACAGACTATGTATGACCAAGTTTCTGAGTTTACAAAACTACGTGAAAGCAAAACTGATTTAAAGATCAGAATGTTTCCCGGTGATTATGGAGACGCGCAGCGTAAAGCGATTGTCACTGCTAATCCTGCTGCTCAATTCGGCAACACTGGCGATATTTTTGATCAGTATTCAATTAGTCGAATTGTGTTTCACAGTTATTTGGGCACTTCTTGGCTCGAAACGTTGGGCACAAATACGCCAACGATTTGTTTCTATGATCCGGATTCATACAAGTTCAGGTCTGACGCTAAATCTCTAATTGAAGCACTTATTCAAGTTGGAATCCTGCACATTTCTGGGAGGAGCGCCGCTTCGCATGCCAACAAGATTGATGGCAATGTTGAAGACTGGTGGCTCTCGACAGATGTGCAATTGGCACGGACAAACTTCGCCGAAAAATTCGCAAACTTTTCGACCGACTGGAAGTCGCAGTGGCAACGCGAATTCAGCGAATTACTTAAGTCATAACAAAATTGTGATGGATAAATTTTTAAGAGTTGAGGCTTTAGCGACTAAAGGTTTCATGCCTGCAGATGAAGGCGATGCGCTTTATCTTGCAGCATGTGTCGCTTGCAAAGAGTTGCCAAAGTTGCCGATTGTTGAAATCGGAACTTATTGTGGACGGTCAACTGTTTGGCTTGGTGCGGCTGCACGAAAACATCAAGCCAAAGTTTTTGCGATTGATCATCATTTCGGTAGTGAAGAAAATCAGCAGGGCTGGGAGTGGTTCGACAGGTCGTTGCTTGACGTAGCAACTAATCAATTAAATACTTTGCCGAGTTTGATAGCGACTTTGCGAAGAACACGACTCTGTGATGTTGTGATTCCGATTGTGGGCGAGTCAAAAGTTATCAGCAGTCAATGGTCGGCAAAGTTAGCCTTTTGTTTCATCGATGGGGGACACGGTGACGAACCGACTCTCAGTGACTATTTAAATTGGGTGCCGAAAATCGCAATTAATGGATTTTTAGCAATTCACGATGTATTCGCAGATCCTAAAGATGGGGGTCAAGCACCATACAAATATATTTACACCGCCGCACTTGACTCTGGTGAATTTGTTGAAGTATCGGCAACTGGTTCGCTAAGAATTTTACAGCGAATCAAAATATTGGGTTAGTAACTATCTGTTTCGTCGTAACGAAAAATTCGTGCTGCTGGTGATATTTCGCCAAGTGAATCAGCAGCCAAAATAATTGCTGCTCCGGTATATGCAGACCGCTCATCAGCCGGAAACACAACTTTATTCGGGTAGACAAGTCCAGTTAAATATGATCCGTCAATGGTTCGATGTTGAATAGTTGTGTTCAAAAGATACTGCGCAGTATCAAAGTCGCCGATAGCAGAATATGCGAGTGAACACTCGGCAGTTTCTGAAGCTGTCACCCACGGTTCGTCACTTACACAGCGAACTCCAAGTTCTGGCATCACGAATGTATCCCATTGTTCTGCAAGCCGAGATTTCGCAGCATCACCAGTTAGTGCTCCCGTAAGCACGGGGTAGTACCAGTCCATCGCCCAACGATCTTTGGGCTCAAATGCATTTCGACCACTTCGAATAACTAGATCGATTTGCGCAACGGTCTCAATCCATTCAGGTCTAGTTGTATTTAGTAGAGCCGCAATCTTGCTGGCAGAAATTAGTGCATGACGAATTGATGAGCAACCTGTTAGCAGTGCGTAGTCCCATGGTCTTTCATTCTCTTCTCGGGCCCAAAGTATCGTGCCATCACTACGCTGCATTTCGAGAACCCAAGTCATTGCACTTTCGAGCATCGGCCAAAAATGTTTTAATGTCGCGAGATCTTGTGTACACAACCAGTGATGCCAAAGCCCTGTACCGATGTACGCACAAACATTGCTATCAAGCTTTGTCTCTTCGACTCTGCCGTCGCTATGAAAATAGTTAAACCAAGAACCGTCAGATCGTTGAGCTGTTCTCAGCCATTCGTATGCAAGTCGAGCATTGTCGTGTCGACCCATAACATCGAGCGCCATTGCCGTCTCAACATGGTTCCAAGGGTCACAATGACCGTTTTCAAACCACGGAATCATTCCATTTGGAAGCTGAAGTTTTGCGATTGAGTCAGCAGTCAACGAAAGTTCGTCAAGAGTTAGTGGAGCCAGAGTTTTAGCCGAAAGATTATTACCTGAAATATTAAACATGTCAGTTGCTGACTAGTCTTGGCTTTTT
>JBAXAW010000164.1:0-3183 GCA_037142305.1 Actinomycetota bacterium | reverse complement strand
CTGTCGGCTGGCTATCTCACTTCAGCGAACTACTCAAAGACGACGCGCAAAAAATAAGTCGACCTCGTCAGTGGTATACGGGTGTCGATAAACGCGACTATCTCGCAATCAACAAACGTCAATAACAATTTTGCCAGTGCTGGCGTTGGTCTCCATATAGCGATGTGCTGACGCAATATCTTCCAGCGAATATCTGCTGTCAATAATTGGGCGCAACTTGCCCGTCTCAAACATGGGCAAGATTTCGTTGATAAATCTTTGAGTGACTGCGATTTTTTCTTCAAGCGGACGTGGTCGCAATACAGTTCCAATCAAACGAGCACGTTTTGGCATTAGGGCTGAGATGTTAAACGGGGTCGTCCCACCGCCCATTAGACCAACCTGAACAATCGTGCCTTTGAGTGCCAGCGAAGCGACATTCTTATTGAGATACTCGCCGCCGATGACATCAAGCACCGCATCAACGCCGTGACTATTTGTTGCATGTTTACACACGTCAACAAAGTCTTCAGTTTTGTAATCAACAGCCAAGTCAGCGCCAAGTGAAAGACACGCATCACGCTTCCCTGATGAACAAGTGACAATCACATTTGCGCCAATGGCTTTACAAATTTGTATCGCCGCAGTGCCCACACCCGACGCACCAGCGTGAACAAGTGCCCAATCGCCCGATTTCAAATTGCCCTGACAAACGAGCGCATCCCAAGCAGTAATGAAAACCTCAGGAATCGCGCCGGCATCTTCGAAACTCACTTTGGCTGGCACTCGCATCGCTTGATGTTCATGTACAACTAGATATTCCGCGTAGCCGCCGCCACTCACGATGCCCATCACTTGGTCGCCAGGTTTAAAACTTTTTACTTTCTCACCACAAGATTCGACTGTGCCAGCAAACTCAAGACCAGGAATTTCATGCGCACCAGGAAACGGATCTGGATAAAAGCCCATCCGTTGCAACAAGTCAGCGCGATTAAGTGATGTAGCACGAACTTTAACCAAAATCTCGTTCGCATCTGGTTGAGGACTTTCGACTTCAACTATTGACAAAACTTCTGGATCACCATGTTTTGTGATTACAACCGCACGCATGATTATTTACTAACCATTTTCACTTGCAACCGACGGTCAACGGCGGCCAAAAATTGTTGAGTAGTTAACCATGGTTGATCTTTTGAAACTAGGGCTGCTAGGTCTTTGGTCATCTCGCCGCCTTCTACAGTCTCAATACAGACTGCTTCTAAAGTTTGAGCAAATTCAATAACTTTTGGTGTGTTATCGAGTTTTCCACGATGACTTAGACCGCGTGTCCAAGCGAAGATTGAGGCAATCGAATTTGTTGAAGTCTCCAAACCTTTTTGATGGTCTCGGTAATGGCGTGTCACTGTGCCGTGAGCAGCTTCTGACTCTAAGACTCTGCCATCTGGCGTAGTCAAAACCGAAGTCATTAAACCAAGTGAACCGAAGCCTTGAGCAACAATGTCTGATTGAACATCGCCGTCATAGTTTTTGCACGCCCACAAATATCCACCCTCCCAGCGAATCATGCAGGCCACCATGTCATCGATTAGGCGATGCTCGTAAGTCAAATTACGTTTGTCAAACTCAGCTTTGAATTCGGTGTCAAAAATTTCTTGAAAGATGTCTTTAAACCGACCGTCATATGCCTTGAGAATTGTGTTTTTGGTACTCAAGAACACTGGGTAGTTGCGTTGCAAGCCGTAGTTGAATGATGCTCGAGCGAAACTACGAATTGATTCGTCGTAGTTGTACATTCCCATCACGACACCCGAACTCTTAAAGTCGGCGACCTTCATCTCAACAGGCTTGCTGCCATCTTGTGGCACATAAGTCATCGTTACTGTGCCAGGTCCAGGTACTTTGAAATCAGTCGCCTTGTACTGATCGCCGTGCGCATGACGCCCAATCACTATTGGTTTATTCCAGTGAGGCACAAGTTTTGGAATATTGCTGCAAATAATCGGCTCACGAAATACAACGCCATCTAAAATATTTCTGATCGTACCGTTAGGCGATTTCCACATCTGCTTCAAGTTGAATTCTTTAACACGTGCTTCGTCAGGCGTAATCGTTGCACACTTAACCCCAACGCCATGTTTCAAAATCGCGTTTGCTGCATCGACAGTAACTTGGTCGCTCGTTGCATCACGATTCTCAACACCAAGGTCGTAGTAATCAATGTCAAGATCTAGATAAGGCAAGATCAATCGGTCTTTAATGAACTTCCAAATGATTCGCGTCATCTCATCGCCGTCAATATCTACAACTGGATTCACGACCTTAATTTTTGATGACATAAAACTCCACTGGTTTCGGCTTGGGTTTACTTGTATCTTACTTGTACACAATAGTCACAGAATCAGTGTTGATCCCGAAGCAGGAATTTTTGTATTCGGCATCTACCATCGTCGGTATGGACTTCGCCTGGACACCAGAACAAACTGCGCTCCGCGAGCGCGCTCGTTTGGTAGCCACGAAGGCGGTCACAAAGTACGGCCGTTTCAATGACACATGGATGAACGGATATTCGCGCGAGTTTTCTCGCGAACTCGCATCTCATGGTTGGATTGGCATGACATGGCCAACCGAATTCGGCGGCGGCGGTCGACCTGCAATTGAACGACTGATCGTTGGTGAAGAGATGATTAGCGCTGGCGCGCCTATCGCGGCGTCGTGGTTTGCTGACCGACAGATGGGCCCGGCGCTAATTAGTTATGGCACGAAAGAACAACAAGACGCGTTCTTGCCAGAGATGCTTGCAGGCAACACAACTTGGTGCATCGGCATGAGTGAGCCCAACGCCGGCAGCGATCTTGCTTCATTGAAAACTTTTGCGCAGCGCGACGGGGATGAGTTTGTAATTAACGGCCAAAAGATTTGGACAAGTTTTGGTAAACACGCCGATTATTGTTATTTGATTTGTCGTACTAGTAACGACGGTTCGCCGCATGCCGGAATCAGCGAAATCATTGTTCCGATGAATACGCCTGGCATTGAAGTTCGACCGATCAAAGACATGACAACTAACAGCCATTTCTGCGAAGTTTTCTACACGAATGTTCGTGTGCCGGCAACGAATCTAGTCGGTGCACTGGGCGGTGCGTTCAAGCAGACGATGCGTCAACTCGAGCACGAGCGTGGCGGCATTGATCGCTTGGTATCAAA
>JBAXAW010000163.1:0-3197 GCA_037142305.1 Actinomycetota bacterium | reverse complement strand
TAACAAAGCCTTCATTTTAAAAAACTAGCGGCCGCGTTGGGTGAGGTATTTTTCTAGGGGGGCGAAGTTGAATCTTGAATCGTCGGTCCAGCCGTCTTTTGGTGGGCGACCCATCACGATCAAGTGATCGGCACCAGCCGCAGCAAACTCATCAGCCATTTCAAGATCTTCAGGGTTAATCGCCACGGTGCGTTCAATCTCTCGCGGGTTGCGCCCAATTTTGGCGCACCATTGATCAATCACTTCATTTTTTTTGCGCACATTTTCGACCGGCCCAAACACATTGCTCAAATCGGCATGCTCGGCGACTAATCGCAACGTAAACTTCTCGCCGCTACCACCAATCATCAACGGCATCTTTGGGTTCACGGTGCCAGGGTTCAACTTCGCGAGACGCTCTTTTATAACCGGCAACCCCTTTTCAAGAATCTTCAACCGACCAACTGCAGTGCCGAACTCGTAGCCGTATTCGGTGTAGTCGCGTTCAAACCAACCCGATCCGACGCCAAGAATAAATCGCCCACCACTAATGTGATCGATCGTTCGCGACATGTCGGCAAGCAGTTGTGGATTGCGATAGGTAAAGCAAGTGACCAGTGCACCAACAGTGGCATGTTTAGTTTCGGCAGCAATCGCCGCCAGAAGTGTGTAGGCCTCAAAATGTGACGCGTCAGGGTCGCCATAGAGAGGATAGAAATGATCCCACACCCAAATGCTGTCGACTTTTAAGGCATCGGCGTGCAACCAAGTGTCACGCATTGCCTTCATAGTTGTATTTTGTGGATGTATTTGGATGCCGATTTTCATATCAAAATTATACTCTTTTATCGAAAATTAATTAGAGTTAGTTGTAGCACTTACCTAGAGATCCGAAATTAAGGAGTCGTATGTCTAAGTTCCGAAAGTCCGCGTATGGTTTTGCAGTTGCAACGATGCTTGCAATCTCATTTACGCCGCTGCACACTGCGAATGCACTTGTCGAGTGGGCGCTCGCTGAAGATGCAGTGGCTCTCAATATCACAGGCGTTTCGCCGCACGTTGAACGCACCGGTAGCGCCGACCGACTTTGGTACCCGAGCCTTGCCGGAACGGCAATTAGTGATTGCTCTGATGCCGGCGTATGTACGAGTGTGCCCGTTGCTCCACCGATGATGGTCAGCGACTTTACTGCAGTCACATTGCCTAACGGCACTCGCCGCGCGTACTTTGTTGCGATCTCACCAAATGCTGGCACAAAATCTGTGTCGTCTGCAGCATGTTTAACTACTGCCTGCACTTCTATCGGCACTTCAACCGCCGCATCGTCTGAGCTCACGGTTTCGCAGAACGTCAAGGCATGGGGAGTGCCCGACGCTGTACTCACACCCGATGGCAAAGTGCGACTTTATGTTGTAGAGAATCCATCAGACGGTAGTTGCACTGAAAAACTTGCGAGTTATATTTCCGCAGACGGAGTCACATTTACAAAAGAAGCGGGCTGGCGTTTAGAAAATGGGATAAGTGTTGACCCCGAAATTCTCCGCGCAAAAACAGGCGACTGGATAATGGTCTTGGCTGACGGTCCAGGCTGTAGCGACAGAGTTCAGAAACTTTATGTTGCAACATCAAACGACGGTTTGACTTGGTCAACACCGCAAAAGATTTCAAGTTCAGATTTAAGTCGGCTCGACCCAACCGGTTATGAAATTTCAACAAACGTTTTTCGTATTTATTATGCAACTGCTCCTGCGGGTCAAGGTGTAAACGCAACTTACACAATTAAGCGCGGCACGATTTCAATTAAACAATCATCTGCTGAAATTTCAATCACGACGGGCACGACAGCGCCTGCAAAGTCGACTATCACATGCGTTAAAGCTAAGGTCACGAAAAAGGTAACTGGAGTAAACCCCAAGTGCCCAAGCGGCTATAAAAAGAAATAGCCAGCAGCCGGTCGACTGCTAGCTATTTCTTCAAAGTTTTGAAATGATTTAGTTAAGACTGTTGACTACGCAGTAAACCGAGAGTCCCTCGTTTGAAATTTTTGAATTAGCAACAATAGTTTTCAGAGATAGTGGCTGATCACTGTCGTTAGTCATTGCTGGCATTGGCGCAGCAGCGGCACCAGATTGCACAGTTGCCGAGCCCTTCAGGCATCCCAAAATATAAGGGAAGGTCGTCACTGCGTGGTAGCCGTAACTACCGTCTGGTTGGGTGCGACCATTGCAGGCGTCGAGTACGAGCGCGTCAGAACTTGCTGTGTATGAATATGCACTCCATACGTTTATTGCTGGGTTGCCGATTTTCGTGTAACCAGATCGAACTGAGCCTGTTGAGGTACACGCGACGTTAAGACATGCAGTTGGTCCGTAAATTGGAAACCCGTCAATTGCATATCCGAGTACCGCGAGACTATTTAAATTGCATGCCGCGACCTGATACAAAACGTGGTTGTGATATTCAGCCGATGGGCCAGTGTGACCACCACAAGTATCTAGCAAACCGTTGTTATTTGGATCACCATAAGGTGTCTCAGCAGGTATCGGTCCTTCTGTTGGTCCATATATTGCAAGGCCAGTAGTTGTGAAGCCGAGCGTTCCCATTGTTGGCATACCGTTTCTTACAATCAGAGTTGGCGATGCAGCGACAACTGGGTTTCGCGCGATTCGCCAGACAAAGTTTTGTGGACGAAGTGCGTTTGGTGTTACGGCGACAAACGGGTAACCGATCATGTTGTTTGATGAAACAGTTACGACCGAGTCTGTACAAGAAACCGAGATCGTAGGTTTCGCGTAACCTGAGCCAGCCCCAACAGAACCAGATAAGTTAGGGAAACGTGCGGTAGGACATTCGTTCTTTGTGACGATCCCACTTGAACTTGAAGTTGTTGTCGCAACAGTTGTCGTTGTTGCAACGGTTGCCACCGTTGTCGTTGTAGCGACGGCTACGACGGTTGTTGCAGTTGTAACTACTGGCGAGGTTTGAGTAGGCAATGCTGGCGCTTTTTGCCACTTAAGTTTTTTACCAACTTTGGTGCAGATAAGAGGATTAGACGCGGAGCCTCCCAAGATCCCTGCTCGTGAACACGACCCGCCAACACTTGCCGCTGATACTTGCTGGGTTGGGACGACGATCGCTAAAACACTGGCAACGACTACTGCAATTATTTTAAGGGATTTGAACATTGGATAAGCCTAATTAATGCTAAAACTGATTGC
>JBAXAW010000162.1:0-3428 GCA_037142305.1 Actinomycetota bacterium | reverse complement strand
CCATGAATGCGACCGCGCCAACTTGGACGCCACTTGCCGATTTCATGCTGAAACACAGGAACATGCGGCACCTTACTTACCTCCTGAGAAAAGTGTATTCATTTGCAGTTAGCGCTAACTGTCTTTCGCAAGTATCTCTGAACATGGTGTGACATCAAAATATAAACCTAAATCACGACTTATCAATGCTTTCAGATATGGCTTATCAGATTTCAAGTTTAGAACTGAACCATTTGGCAATGCCTCGCAGCCTGGGCGATCGATAGGTATGCCAGCAAGTGTCATAAATCCATTCCACTCATAACCTCGAAAATCATTCTCCCGTCCATTAAAACGAAGGGTCTGATCACCTAAAGATGCAATCACCATTTTATTTTTCGTTGCCTTCAATAATTCAACAATTTTTTCTTGCTTAAGTGATTGTAAAAAATATTGCGAACCCCAAAACATATTCAGGGCGACTGAAACCACGATTATGAACCCTGCGAAAATATTCTTAGATCTCTTCCATTTAAATAGATCATTTAGCCCAACAACACTCAAGGCCAAACCAAGTGGCATCAACAATTGATGCCTGCTTCGCCAATCTGCCCGAAACTCAAGGACTGTTATAAACGCAGGGCGTCCCGCATAACCAACATAAAGTTCTGCCAAAAAGTATGGAAACAGCGCCAAAGCTGTGATGGAAAACCCAACAACAAGTAGTACCAAACCGAAGTGCGTAGTTTTTTTCTTTATGTAGCGAAAGCCGATTATCGACAAGCCAAGTAAGCCGACTAAAACTGGCCACAAACCAGTCATCAGACCTGCTGATGTCGGTTTCTGGTAATCTTCCCATCCTTCAACTGGTGGCCAAAACAAATTACGCATAATTAGATAAATCGCGGGCATTAACACAATCACAAAAACTTGAAAATGCAGGAGATTTATTCTTCTTGAATTGACTAACTGAGTTTTATGAAGCCAAACGAAGTGCAAAAATGGTAAAAGCATAAAAAACAGCAGACTGTGGGTTTTCAAACTCAGAAACAAAACCAGCCAAGATAGAATAAAACATCTCGTAGACCGATACCGAACAAGCAAAAACCAGCCAAGAAAAAACAAGAAATAGGAAGTTAAGTAATCAAATATAGATATAGATATGCGGGCATGATTAACTGGAACTATCAGAAATAGAAGCGTTATGAAATTTAGTTGAGCACTTCTAAGTCTGAGTCCGACTTTTAAAATCTCAAAAATAAAAAGACCTGCTACGAAAAATATTGCGAATGATGCAACGCGGAGTGTCCAAGTACCTAATTCAAGTAGCGACCAGTCAATGAGCCTGGCCCAAGGCCCAATACCCATTGATCGTGAGCTTAACCAGCCAGTCTTCGGGGGTTGCATGAAAACAAGAATCCAGTCGTCCCAATACAGGGTGTTGGGACGAAGCAGCGACCAGCCCCATGACAAGGTGTAAAGGACAATTGCACTGACCCACGGAAACCCATCAAGCATTCGCTCAGGTTTCGCAACAGTTGATGTAGCAAAATCAGGCGTAACTGCACTGCTTGGATTATTTGACATCTGGAGAACATTACTCGCTATTTATGCCGCGACTTAGTCTCGCACTAGTTTTGAGGCATGGCTATTAACGGATATGAGTTTGATCGGTTCTTGCGATACGACGAAATGGTGGCGTGGCTAAATGCGTTAGCAGCGAAATATCCGAAACTTGTCAGCGTTGAGTCGTATGGCAAGTCACATCTCGGTCGCGACCTAATGCTTGCGACAATCACTGATACTTCGACTGGTGCGCACAACACAAAACCCGCTCATTGGATTGACGCCAACATTCACGCCACAGAAGTCACGGGCGGCGCAGCGGCACTATTCGTGATTCAAGATCTCGTTGAAAAATTTGATGCTCGCGACGAAACAGTTATTGAAGCACTACGCACGCGAACTTTTTATATTGCACCTCGCGTCAACCCCGACGGTGTTGAAGATGCACTCGCTGATAAGCCGCTGTATCACCGCTCAAGTGTGCGAGCTTGGCCGTGGCGCGATGGCCATTTGTGGCCCGGTCTTCATCCGCAAGATATTGACGGCGACGGCAAAATTTTAACGATGCGAATTGTCGACCCTGATGGTGGATGGGTCGAGCACGAGCAAGAATCTCGCGTGATGGTTGCCGTTGGGCCACTCGGAGCACCCAAAGGCAAGACACGTTACAGGTTGATTCAAGAAGGCTTGATTGAAAATTACGACGGCTTCACGATTGATCAACCGCGCGACCCGGCTGGTCTTGACTTGAACAGAAACTTCCCTGCAGGTTGGGGTGTGAACGTGCTCGGCTCGGGTGATCATCCGCTCTCAGAACCAGAAGTTGATTCACTTGTGCGCGCGGTGAAGGCGCGACCAAATGTTTGCGGCTACAACGCGTTTCATACTGCGGGTGGTTTTATGTTGCGACCAAGTAGTAGCAAAAGTGATTCAAAGTTGCCACCAGTTGATTTGTTTTTCTTCAAAGAGTTTGGCAAACATTCGACTCCACTAACGACTTATCCAGTGCATTCAGTTTTTGAAGATCTGACATGGGATAAATCTTCGGTGATGGGTGGCGCCGGCGATGACTGGGCGTACGACCATCTCGGTGTCTATTCGTGGACAACAGAATTCTGGGATGCCGTGTATCACGCAACTGGTGAGCACTCAAGCACGGATGTTTGGTACGTCGGGCCGACTGTTGAACAAGATCTTGCAGTGTGTAAATGGTCAGACACTCATGCACCTAACAGTTATATCAACTGGTACAAATTTGATCACCCACAACTCGGCAAAGTCGAACTAGGTGGCGCAGATTCATTTCAAATTTGGACAAACGCGCCGTCGTCAAAGTTGCGTGCCGAAATTGCAAACCACGCCGAAGTTGCCGTGTATCAAGCAATGGCATCGCCGCGACTTGAGATCAAACATACAAAAGCCGAATCGTTAGGCGATGATGTTTGGCGTGTTGAACTCGGCGTTGCTAACACCGGCTGGCTCGGTACCGAAGTTACGAGACTTGCTCGCGATCATAAATTAGTTTTGCCGATCACGGTTGAAATTTCTGGTGCAACAACAATCGGTTGTGAAGCTCGCGCGAAAGTTGGTCAGTTGTCAGGTCGGGCAATGTTTTTGTTGAACGGCGGCGCAATGTCTGACGGCACGCCTGATCGGCTGATGCATTCGTGGATTGTGCGCGCAAGTCGCGGCGCCGATGTCACACTTACTGTATGTCACCCGCGTTGCGGCGAAGTCTCGACAACGCTAAAACTTAATTAGTTTTAATATTTAGTTCGTCGGGGACGGTGAATTTTTCGTGTGATTGCGCGGCGCGAACCCAGATATAGAGAGCGCCAGAGATTCCTACAATGTTGGGTAACGCGACAAACCAATCCCCGATC
>JBAXAW010000161.1:0-3472 GCA_037142305.1 Actinomycetota bacterium | reverse complement strand
TTATAGATTGTGCTATTAAATTAGCATGTTCAAATTATAAATCGGCTTTATCTATTTTAAAAAATAAAAACATTAAACATTTTAAATTTAAATATTGGAGGTTTAAATTTATGTCAAGTCGAATCACGCCCGCAAAACATTTAGTAGAAGTACAGAATTCTTTTGATGATTCAATAAATCCGCGGTTGGTCGAAGTTTTGCGAGCAGCAGTTAAACACTTGCATGCTTTCACCGCTGAAGTTGGGCTGACACATAAAGAATGGTTTGCCGGAATAGATTTTTTAACGCAAACAGGAAAGATGTGCGATGAAGTACGTCAGGAATTCATTTTGCTTTCAGACACTCTTGGGGTTTCGATGTTGCTCGAAATGATTAACTATTCGGCGTCTGAAGGTGCCACCGAGCCAACGGTATTTGGTCCGTTTCATGTTGATGGGTCTCCACACAGAAAAGATGGCGATTCAATTGTTGACCAAATATTGCCTACTGACAGCCCGCTAGTGTTTAGTGGAACCGTTTGTGATCTAAACGGCAAACCAATTGCAGGCGCATCATTAGATGTCTGGCAAGTCCAATCAAACGGACTTTATGATGTGCAGCAAGGTGCTAGCCAGCGAAACCTTCGTGGAATCTTTAAAACTAATGCCGACGGAGCTTTCACTATCAATACTGTGCGACCAATTGATTACACAATCCCCGACGATGGACCTGTTGGCGAAATGCTAAGAGCATCTGGTCGACATCAATGGCGACCGGCGCATATTCATATGGTCGTTGCTGCAGATGGGTTCATCCCCGTTACAACTCATTTGTTTGATCGAGCATCAAAATATCTAACTAGCGATGCCGTGTTTGGGGTAAGGGATTCACTTATCGTCGATATGTCAAATAAGCATTGCAAGTATGACTTCGTCCTAGATTTAAACTAGAACTTTAGTAATCCTGCTAGTTGGGTTAGGTTTAAAGAGATGTGGGAGTCAATATTTCGTCTTGATCTTTCTATCTCTGAGAAAATTCTTCGACCATTACTCATATATCTATTTCTATTAATCGCAATTCGGGTTGGTGGGCATCGTGAAATAGGGCAAAATAATGCACTCCAACTAGTACTGATTTTGGCAGTCGCAAACGCAGTTCAAAACGGAATTATTGGAGTGGATAACTCTGTGACAGGCGCGGTAATCGCGGCAATAACTTTATTTATAGCAAACGGAATTGTTGAACTCGCTGCAAGTCGTAGTCGTAAGTTTCATAATTTGGTGATTGGTAGACCAATCGAACTTGTGACTGCCGGAAAAATTAATCACCGTAATCTCAAGCGCCAAAGAATCAGCGAGCAGGATCTCCTTGTCGCTGCAATCGAAAATGGTGCGACCGATCTAAGAGATATTGACCAAGCATTTCTCGCATTAAATGGCGATGTAACTATTAGTCTCAACAAAAATCTCTTGTTAAATGAACAAATTAAGGGCCTAGTTCAGGAAGTTTCTGCACTGCGGGCTTTGATTGACTCTAAAGTAATGGAGTGAGTGAAGTGCACCCGCTTGACTGTAAGGCGTGTGCGGCGATTGATGCGTTTGACGGCAAAATTGATGGAAAAGTTTTTAATTTAGACCACTGGAATGTCTCACACGAAAGAAAGCACTTCGCTGCTTTAAGAAAAAAGGAAGATGTAGTCGCAGACCGAATTACAAAGTTTGCGGGATCATTGGATTTTATTTATATTCACGCTGTTTGGTTCGGTATTTGGGTAGCCGCCAATGTTGGGGTGTTCGGTGCATCGTTGAAGTTCGACGAGTTTCCGTTTGGATTGCTGACAATGCTCGTCAGTCTCGAGGCAATCTTTTTAGCTACTTTCGTAATGGTCAGCCAGAACCGTCAGTCAGCAAGAGCAGATTTGCGGGCGCAAGTTGACTTTGAAGCAAACTTGCAGTCTCTAATTTGGACGGTTCATGTTGGGTATGCCTTAAACATTGATATTGAGCATGTTGGCGAACTGTGCCGACAAGCAATCGAAGAATCCCGAAAAACGAAGGAGAACTGAGATAATGCGTTTTGACGAGCAGTTAGAAAGTTTCAAACAAGACGGCACGTTGTCGGCTGAGCAGGCCGAGTCGTTGCGTAATGCGACACGGTTTCCGATTAACTCAACTGAAGTCGTTTCGATTCTTGGTGGTTTTTTTATAATTCTTGGTACGTTCTGGTTTATAGCGCCGCTATTGAGCAATATCGGCCATCTGTTTTTAGCAATCTCTTTGTACTTAGTTAGTGGATTATTGGCCTTTGCGACTCGGTCGCTTATCCGGAAAGTTCAATTTAAGAACGCAGCCGAAGTAGTTGAAGTACTTGCTGTCACAAGTTTTGCAATCGCCACAGGCGTCGTTTTGTCGCAAACTTCTGCGACTTCAGAATTATCAACATTTGTTGCATCGATTTCTTCGCTCGTATATGGTTTTCTAACATCTAGCAAACGCAAATTTTCAGGTTCATTCCTGTTGTCGACAAGCGCGATGATCATGACGATCTCGGGGCTTGCTGTTCTCGACGCAGTCGGAAACCTTACTGGATTTTGTTTGGTTGCAGTTGGATCAGTTTTACTTTGGTTCGCACAGAAGAAAGCTGTTAGCGGCAAATTCACTTTAAGATTTTTTGCAACTTGCATCGTGGTTGTTGGTTTGATTTTTCCGCTACCTGATTTTGGCCCGGACATTATTGCGGTTTTAATTTCAATGATCTTTGCCATTGCACTTTTTGGATTTGGCATCAAGACGCTATTCACCGAAGTTGTGGTTATTTCTGCAGTTGGATTGGTCGTGTCTCAAATTAAATTAGTCATCACAATTACAGATAATTCAGGTTTACAAGGTTTGGCAACGTTGCTGACTGGTGGAGTAATTGTTTTGTTTTCGCTGCGCAAACTGCGCGCTGATCGAGTGCCTAGTTAATTTTTGTTTATAGCCACTTATATTTACGAAACAAGCGAAATAGAACCGTACAGGCGACAACTAAGGCGCCGACGACTACGAAGTATCCATATCGCCACTTAAGTTCAGGAAGATAATTGAAATTCATGCCATAGATGCCAGCGACCATCGTCGGCACTGCGCCGATGCCAACCCATGCTGAAATTTTACGCATATCGGCGTTTTGTTGAGTCTGAACAAGCGCAGAGTTGGCGTGTAACGCCGCATCCATTATTTCGTTCATCGACCCAACCTCATCAATTACTTTCAGCAAGTGGTCGCGAATGTCAGAAAACAACTCAGTCCACTCTGCGCCAACTCCATTTATTTTGCCAGAAACAATTTGCTCAATCGGTTGTAATAGTGGCATGACCGCTCGGCGAAATTCGATTAGTTCGCGCTTGATAAAATATAAATCGCTTGCTGGGGCAGGCTGATCGTCGTCAAAAACAGAGTCTTCAATTTGATCCACATCTTCGCCCAAACTTGAGCACACGTGCAAATATTGG
>JBAXAW010000160.1:0-3501 GCA_037142305.1 Actinomycetota bacterium | reverse complement strand
TCGCGCCAAGACTAACCGAAGCAATTGTTGGCTCTAGCCCGTTGCAAGCCTCGTTGTCTGAATGCCAACCGAGGCCGTCTTGACCGTTGCGATAAAAATTGACGAGCACAGAATTGAACGTTGCATTTGTAACTTCAGCACATCTGTTACGAATATCGCTGAGTAATTCTGAAAACGGCTGAGCACGGCGCATTACACCAGAATATTTATAACCTTCGCCAAGTTCGTTGTGCCAAGTGGAGAGTCTCGGTTCAAGCACCGTGTTACCAAAAATTGTTATCTCTGGTTGCTCCCACCGACTTTCATCTCTGATTTGATTAAACGCCTGCGTCGCAAAATGGGTGTCTAAAAACCCGCTATATAAAGTTGCCGTGCCATCAAAGGGCAAAAACTGTTGAGATGTCAGTTGCACTTGTTACCGCCAAGTTATAGAGCAATTAAAGACTAGTTAGAGATACTTCACCGACAACTTTGCCCGGATTCATAATTCCATTCGGGTCGAGTGCAGACTTAATAGTTCTCATGAGATCAACAGCTTCGTAGCCAAGTTCGCTAAATAGATATTCAATTTTACCAATGCCGATTCCGTGCTCGCCGGTACAAGTACCTTCAAGACTCAATGAGCGCTTTACTAGCCGTGTATGAAATTCCTCAAGTTGCTCAATTGCGTGACGATCTTCTGGGTCGCAAGTTAATAAAACATGAAAATTTCCGTCGCCCACATGCCCAACAATCGGCCCAAATATTTTTGAATCGCTTAAATCTTTTTTAGTTTCTTCAACACATTGCGAGAGTTTTGAAATCGGCACACAAACATCCGTTGAAAATATTCGACCATTAGGTTGATGCGCCCTACACGCCAAACCAGCATCATGTCTCGCCTGCCATAGTTTTCTGCGCTCGGCCTCGTCAGTTGTTTGCAAAAATCCGACTCCACCGTGCCGCTCAAGAATCTCTCTAGCTTGGGCAATATCAATAGCAGTTGATTCTGCTGAACCATGAAATTCAAGCAACAAAAGATCTTTTTCTGGCAGGTTTGTATTCGAGAATCGATTAACTGCGACCACCGCATCTCGATCGACGAGTTCAATTCGAGCTACGTCTACGCCTAGCTGAATTACTTCAATTACCCCATCAACAGCTTCACGCACAGTTTCAAATTGCATTGTCGCAGATGCGATAACTTCAGGAATACCAAAAAGTCGCAAAGTCAATTCTGTGATTACTCCAAGGGTGCCCTCTGAGCCAACAAAAAGATGCGTCAGGTCGTAACCAGCAGAAGTTTTTCGCGCACGACGTGAAGTTGTAATAACTTCTCCATTCGCAGTTACAACCGTCATGCTCATCACCAGTTGTTTCATCGCACCGTACTTCACGGTCGTTGTGCCCGACGCGCCTGTTGATGCCATGCCACCCAAAGTCGCATCAGCGCCCGGATCAACCGGAAAGAACAATCCGTAACGAGATAAATATTCGTTCAGTTGCTTGCGTCGCACACCGGGCTGAATTGTGCAATCAAGGTCTTCACCACTGACTCGCAAGATTTTGTCCATCTGTGAAAGATCGAGCGATACTCCACCACGAATTGACGTGCTGTTGCCTTCAAGCGAAGTGCCAGCGCCCCATGCAACAACTGGCGTCTTGTTGTCGTTGCAAATCTTCAGCGTTGTCGCTACATCCTGCGTGCAGGTTGCAAAAACAACTGCATCCGGCAATGTTGGTATGTGAAAACTTTCGTCTTTTGAGTGATGCTCACGAATAGTCGCATTAACCGACACTTTTTCGCCAAGTGCAGCTTTTAATTCGTCAATTACCACATCTTGATCTTAAACGAGAAAGCTAATGAACGCTACGAAAACTCACGGTGTTGCTCGTACCACTCGCGCGCTGCAGCCAAGATTTGAGGCTCGCTTAAGGCCGGCAAGTTAGCATCTATCGCCCCGACGATTTTTTTGGCGGTGCTCAAATGGTGTCGCTCCATATGTTGCACGAATCTGACCATTGAATTTGACTTACCTTTTCCATGACCAATAAGTAAAATATGACCAGCTGACTCGAGTGATTTTGAGACACCTTCGTAATACGGAATTTCAAAACGATTTGTCTCATGGCCTCGCGAACCTTGTCCTTGCCTCACATGGTGATGAACATGCTCGGCACCTGGCCTCGATATCAAAGTAGGAGTCTCTCCTCGTATTGCATCGGTCGCCCAGATTCGGGTCTGATCGTGCGTCACAGCTGCGACAACCAATTTCCCTTTAATGTCCATTGTGAGTTGAACTATTTGTTTTCGTCTGAGACGATTACAACCGGACAAGGCCCGTGATGTGCAACCTGTTGGGCGACTGAACCAAGCAATAATCCCAAAAAACCACCGTGACCACGGCGGCCCACAACTAAAAGTTCGGCGTCGTGTGCCGATTCAATCAATGTTGCCGCCGCTGGACCTCTCACAATTTTCGTCGTTACTTTTGTCGCACCAACGAACTCTTCAACTTTCTTCATCATGTCTTTCACAACATTGGTTGCAGCGACGCTTAGCTCTTCAATCGGAACGAATGATGCAAACCCCATTGGGTCAACCATCGGTTGCAAACTCCACGAATGAATTACTTCAACTTCAGTATTCCGAAGTCGTGCTTCGCCTAGAGCCCAAAGTAATGCCGTTAATGAACTTTCCGAACCGTCAACTCCGACGATAATTTTGCGAACTTTGCTCATAATCCTCCTTGTTCTGTTTTCTATTTAGAGCTTCTTGCCCTTTTGGGTTGACAACGCATGTATAAATCCGGCGCCAGAGGCGAGCAACAATATTGCTGCTGCAAAAAATGCAATCATTGCTGCAAGCGCAGCTTTTTCGCCTAAGACGCTGAAACCGTATGTTGTCAGCAACAATCCACGTAAGGTTTCACCCTTAAACATTGTCTCTCGCTGACCAGATATTTTTGCAAGATCTGCTTCAAGTGAGACCAATGTTGAGTCATTTGCTTTCTTAGCAGCATCAACTTGAGATTGAAGTTCACGCTGTGGAGTACCCAAACTTGCATAGGTTTCGCCACCACCGATGCCCTTTAAGTGGTCGCCAATGTATTCGTTGGCATAACACTCTGACTTCTTGCCACTGTCAAGAACAGTGCCCGCGTATTCGATTAAACATGAAACACCAGATTCTGCTTCTGTTAAATTCTCTACAGCCGGAAACGAAATCTTTTGATCACTTAGTTGATCTCGAACATATGAAGTTGCAAAATCTGCATTGGCTTGAAAAACAAATCCAAGAATTATTGCTAAGGCAGCGAGCAATACACCGCCACTGCTCATTCCGATATCAAGTGTTTTACGTTTCATAGTTTTTCTTTCTGTTCAGTTTGGCTTGTCCATAGCGAACAGTAATGGAGTGAGACATAAATAGTTCATTTTGTAAGCGGTGTTTTACATCACACAGTTGTTAGGTAGACCTGTTAAAAAAATTAATTTGATCAATATTTTGTGAGATAACGA
>JBAXAW010000159.1:0-3541 GCA_037142305.1 Actinomycetota bacterium | reverse complement strand
AACTACAGCTACTACGACTACAACAACTATTGCTGTTACTACTACGGTGCCAACTACAACAACGTCAACTAGCTCAACAACGACGACGACTGTTGCGTCGCGTGTGTCTGGTTCGTTTGCCGGTTATTTGGGTGGTAATTGTCCTGATGGTTCAGGGCTTCCTTGGTATTGGGGCAGCGATGGTCGAGCTCGTGCTGGTGGTTGCTCGGCTGCAGCTTCAATAGCGCCAATCTCTACTGGTGGTTCTGGTAGTTCTGATTCGGCGGCAACAACAACCACAACAGTTGCACCTGTTGTCGTGCCTGGCACGCCAGCCACACCGACTGGTGTCGCGGGTAACACTCAAGTCACGGTTTCTGTTACTGCTGGTACTGGTGGCACACCAACTAGTTACACAATCACTAAGTCAACAACTTCCGGTGGCACATATTCGACAGGTTGCACAGTTACTGGCGCGTCAGGATCATGTGTTGTCACAGGTTTAACAAACGGCACGGCATACTTTTTCAAGACAACAGCCACAAACTCTGCAGGCACATCAAGTTTGTCGACCGCGTCCAGTGCTGTAACACCAGCAACAGTGCCTGATGCACCAACAATTGGCACAGCAACAGTTGCTAGTGCAACATCGGTAACAGTTGCATGCACTGCACCTGGGTCTAACGGTGGTGCAGCAATCGATAGTTATACGTTTACATCTAGTCCTGCAGGAGGCACTGTCACCATAAATTCATTGACATGTACAACCACCACAATTACAGGTTTAACAACCGGCACCGCCTACACGTTCACAGTTACAGCAACAAATAGCCGAGGCACATCAGTCGCATCGGCAGTATCAAACTCGGTAACACCAGCAACGGTATACACCGTTGGCAGCACCGGCCCAGGCGGCGGCCTTGTGTTCTACGTAGCTTCAGGCACGTTCACTTCAACAGGGTCAGACTGTAATACTGCATGCAAGTATTTTGAAGTCGCCCCCAGTGACCAAGGAATAAACATTCCGGTGGCGACGACGGCTGCCTTCTGCTACGCGGCTGGGTCCAATTCGGGCGTTTCAGACTGTCAACGCAACAGCATTTACTCAAACACTGACGGTCAGGCCGCTTCAAGAAATGCCTCAACTGCAATCGGCATGGGAATGGCAAATACAAACGCACTATATGCTCGCATGACTACGGCTGGAGGTGCAGCCGTGAGTACTTACAACGCAGGAATCGCATGGGCATACTCGAACAACGGCAAAACCGACTGGCATCTGCCATCAAAAGACGAACTCAACCAGTTGTGTAAATGGAATGGAGGTCTGGCTTACGTATCAGATGCAACAGTGTGTACCGGTGGCACTTTGAACTCTGCAACTAATGGAGCAAACGGAAGTGCTTTCACCACTAACGCCTATTGGAGTTCTTCTGAGTACTCCATCGATGCCACGCAGTCCCAGAATTTCCCCACCGGCAATGTGAACCTAGGCTTTTTCAGGGGCGACGCAGACAAGCGGTTCCGTGCAGTGCGGGCTTTTGGTTAACAATTTAACGATATAGATTTTGCTTTTTTGGTGCAAATGGCTTTCTATTATGAATTCTTACGGACGTTATGTCGATGACTTTGTGCTGGCGCGCGAAAGCCGTGAGCATTTGGCATCACTCATCCCCAGTGAGCGCTATTTGGGGGCAGTGATTAAACCCAATCGCGTGTGAGTGGGCAAGCGCACCAATGGCAAATTTACGACTCAATCATGCGACATAATGCGGTTGTGGCGGGGCACTTTGACACAGACCGATTGATTATCAATTTGCGGTAGAATTTTAATGTGTCACAGATTAAAAAAGTAGTGACGATTAAACGTTTGGCTCAGGAAGATCCGCCTTGGATGTATTGGCGTACGCGGCCACATGCTGAGCGGCTGGAAGCAGTAGAGAAAATTCGCAAAGAGTTTCATGGATGGACCAATGAACCTGAACCAAGACTTTCAAGAATTTATCGAATTATTCATCTCGCATAACGTCCGGTTCATGATTGTCGGAGGTTATGCAGTTGCTGCCCACGGTCATCCGAGATACACAAAAGATCTCGATGTGTGGGTCTTGGCTGATCCCACAAACGCTGATCGAGTCGTTTCAGCGCTAGCCGAATTCGGATTTGGCGAATTAGGACTGACTGCTGCGGATTTTCAGGGGCCAGACTCGGTAGTGCAACTGGGCCATGAACCGCAACGAATCGACATCTTGACGTTTGCAACCGGACTTGATTTTGCTGAGGCGTTTAAAAACCACGTTTTGATTTCGGTTGGCGATGTACAGGTTCCATTCGTGTCGGTAGATGATCTACGGACGAACAAACTTGCTACGGGTCGGTTACAAGATCTGGCTGATGCTGAATTTTTGGAAAAGAAGTAGATCAGCGAACAGAGTTCTGTCCGCCTTAAGCGCCTGGTGAAGTGATGATCGGTAGAGTTTTGTAGATGTCGCCGTTGATTGCACTTGCTGAACGTTTTCGTGTGTGCTTATTGCTGATAGGGCAGTGAGATGAAATCTTTTAATCGCATAGTTGTAGTTGCAGTGTTATCGGCTGTCGTGTTGGTAACTGGTGTTTTATCGACGGGTGTGGCTAATGCGAAATTAGATTCGAGATCTGAAGGTGTTCGTGTCGTGGCAAGCAAGGTTCGCTCTCACGTGACCACGACATCGAGTTCGCAGTCGTTGACTTGTGCAACTGGCGCAAAGTGTGTTCTTGGCGATATCGGCCCTGGTGGTGGTCAAGTTTTTTATGTCGCAGATGGGCTTAGTTTTTTCACTTCAATAGGTTCAATTTGTAATGCGAAATGTAAATATCTTGAGGCGGCACCGGTTTCATGGAGTACTCGTATTCAAAAACCGGCTCAAACAGCATGCGTTACTTCTGGTACTGCGACGACAGATCCAAAATGTGTGTGGTCGGGCGTTACCGCAAAATTGGTTGGGTTATCCGCTCAAGGTATTGAAATTGGCACGGGATATGCAAACACATCGGCGATTATCGCTCAATCAAGTCTCGCGGGCAAGGCTGCAACTGCTGCACGCGGCTATCAAGGTGGCGGGTTCGTAGATTGGTTTTTGCCGTCACAACTTGAACTCAACCAGTTGTGTCGATATGCGCAAAATCTTGAAGTCGACACTGGCACAACATCTTGCGTTCGTGGCGAACTTCGTTCTGGTTTTTCTTCTGGTTATTATTGGAGTTCTTCTGAAAGTGTTCGACCGTACCCTGCACGTTTTCAGTCATTTAACACTGGTGCTCATATCACTAGTAGCAAGTACTACGCATTTTTTGTTCGTCCCGTTCGGGCGTTTGGTTAATCACAAAGCAGCGGTTTAGTGTTAAATCCGCGATCGGAGTGTCTATTTAGTAGATAATTGTATATGTCGCTTACAACCTATTATCTGCTTCGGACTAGTCGTCGCATTAGTCGTCGGCTAGATCTTGGGGTTGGTCGTTGTCTAAAAAGTCGGGTTGTTCGTGATGTTGGTTTTACGTTGACTGAGTTGGTTATCACGATGCT
>JBAXAW010000158.1:0-3585 GCA_037142305.1 Actinomycetota bacterium | reverse complement strand
GTGATTGACCTTGTTAGAAAAGATTTGAAAGTTATGTCTTGGCTGGCGCCACACCTTGTGGGCCGATTAAAAATTGCAGCACTGGCTAACCCACCGGCGTTAGTTGAGTTATTCGCTGAAACGATTGTTGAAGAACTTGATTTCAGGATGGAAGCCGACAACATGATCGACATCTCTCGCATACTGCGAGATTTAAATCAAACCGGCTACATCGTTCCGCGTCCGCACCCAAAATTAGTTACACAGCGCGTTTTGGTTATGGAACGACTTGAAGGTTTCAAATTTGATGATGTCGTCGGCATGAAAAACGCCGGCATTGATACAGAAGCAGTTATTCGCACTGGGATGATCGCATTTATGGAAGGCGCAATGGTGCACGGCGCTTTTCATGGAGACCTACACGGTGGAAACCTTTTCGTAATGAAAGATGGTCGAACTGCGTTGCTCGATTTTGGCATTGTCGGTCGCCTAAGTGGCCCACGGCGACTTGCTTTTCTACGACTGATGCTTGGCGCAACGACAAACGATGTCAAAGGTCAGGTAACTGCACTTCGAGATCTCGGTGCGCTACCAATGGATACTGATCTAGAGGCTGTGATTGTTGATCTTGGTCTAGATCGCCCGCCAATCGATCCGACGAAACTCTCGGCTGACGAACTTGTAAAAGAAGTTCAACGAATCATGAAAGCACTTCTTGGATACGGTGCAAAAATGCCTAAGGAATTAATGCTGTATGTAAAAAATATGGTTTTTCTTGACGGTGCAATATCTCGTCTCGCGCCAGACCTTGACTTACTCGGAGAGATTGCTGCGATTTCGATGTTGTTCGCCCAGCGACACGGAGAACAACTTGGTCGCGAATTAGGTATTGATCACAACTCAATTGAGATAAACCTTGACAGTGTAAAAGCTGGTCTTGGTGTTGAACTAGAGACCAATAGTTTGACTTATCGCGAACTACAACAACGACGCGAGCTAATTCAAAAACGAATGCGCGAACGCGTTAAGCGTTAAAAGATATGCGAGTAATAATCGCAACTTGCAGTGTTAGCTATGAAGGTCGACTAAATGCTTCGCTACCGGTTGCGAAGCGACTGATAATGCATAAAGCAGATGGTTGCGTTGCGATTCACTCAGACGGTGGCGCTTACAAGCCACTTAATTGGATGAATGCACCAAATACATTTGAAGAACTAGACGACCGACTTATTGTTCGTAACCCAAAAGGCGAAACATTGACGATTTTACTAGTTGAGATTCACGCGGACTTTGCACACGAACTTGGCGAAGACCCAGGACTCACAAAAGATGGTGTTGAGGCTGATCTTCAAGTTCTACTGGCTGCAACACCTGAAGCAATCGAAATTGGTTTAACTCTGATCCGTCGCGAGTATCCAACTGCGGTTGGCCCAGTTGATTTGTTGTGTCGTGATACTTCAGGACAAACAGTTGCTATTGAAATTAAACGCCGTGGCGAAATCGACGGTGTCGAACAACTCACGCGGTACTTAGAGTGCCTGCACGCCGATACATCGCTCGGCAAAATTCGTGGAATCTTTGTCGCCCAATCAATCAAACCCCAAGCGCGAGTACTTGCCGAGAGTCGCAATATTGGTTGGTGTGAAGTTGACTACGACGAACTTCGTGGCAAAAAAACCGATGAACTGAAACTCTTTTAACTCGGTAGAAAACTTTCAATCTGGCGCGAGCATCTGCTCGCGTGCGCAAATTATTTTTTTTGAGGTTGTGGCCAAGTACCGTCGCGGCCATCCATGCCTGCGTTGAGCCGAGCCTTTGCCATCATCTCTTCAACAATTGGACCAAGTTTTGTTGGGTCTTCAACAGGCTTACTTGTTGGCCCACGGTGCCAACCTTCGGCGATTGCCAAAACATCTCCACTGGCTTCAAACACGCGACCAGTTATGCCAGCCGATTCACTCGAGGCGAGCCATGTCACGATCGGTGCGATCCACTTCGGTGAGCGGTGCTCTCGCTCGGCCTCAGTCTCCGGCGCTGGTCCGAGATTTTCTGTCATTCGAGTTAGCGCAACTGGTGCAACAGCATTTACTGTTACTCCATAACGACCAAGTTCAAGTGACGCAATTGTCGTAAACGCTGCAATGCCTGCCTTCGCCGCGCCGTAATTTGTCTGCCCGACATTGCCATAGATTCCTGAAACAGAAGAAGTATTAATAATTCTTCCGTCAACTGGTTTGCCTGCTTTGTTTTGATCGCGCCAGTAAGCCGCTGCAAATCGGGATGGCGCAAAAGTTCCCTTCAGGTGAACTTTAATAACGGCATCCCATTCCTCTTCACTCATGTTGGCGAGCATGCGGTCGCGCAAAATTCCGGCGTTGTTGACAACAGCGTGTAAATCACCGAAAGTTTCAACTGCGGTTTGAATCAATCGCTCGGCGCCCGCCCATGACGAAATGTCATCACCGTTGGCGATTGCTTTGCCCCCCATTGCTTCAATCTCATTGACTACTTGTTGCGCAGGCGATGTGTCACCACCCTTGCCATCAACCCCAGCGCCCAAATCGTTGACTACAACGAACGCACCGTGTTTAGCAAGGCTTAAAGCATGTTCGCGCCCAATGCCTCGACCTGAACCAGTGACAACAACTACTCGACCTTCACATAAGCGACTCATGGCGAAGAACTCTAGCCTGAGCGTCGTGCCCAATGCTATTTCCAATTCGAAATCGTCAAATCAATGTGATGTATTAATAGTTGGCGCAGGGCCCGCCGGCATCGCCGCGGCGATCACACTTATCGCTAGCGGTCAAAATGTTTTAGTGATTGATAAAGCAATATTTCCGCGCGACAAATGTTGTGGTGATGGGCTAACAACTGGCGCACTTCGAATTCTTGAAATGCTCGGTTTCAACCCAGCAACAGTTAATAACTGGCAAGTCTGTTCAGATGTTTGGCTTCGCTCACCTTCTGGTCGCGAGATACAGCTTGAATTGCCGAACATCAAAAATAATAAGACTAGTCAGTTCGCTGCGATCGCACCCAGAATAGAACTTGATAACGCATTAGTCGAACACGCACGCGCACTCGGAGTAAAAATAATTGAAGGTTGCGCATTCACGGCAGTCGCACATCAAACAACTGATGACATCACCGTGAGTACTGATTTTGCAGATACAACAGATATAGCTAATGAATTTCATGAGATCACTGCAAAATTTATTATCGCCGCTGACGGTATGTGGTCTCCAGTTCGCAAAGCGTTCGGCGCATCACAACCTGGTTATCTCGGTGAGTGGCACGCATTTCGTCAATATCTCAACAACGTCACTGGGCCCGCACGTGATCGCCTTTACGTTTGGTTTGACGCAGATTTATTGCCAGGTTACGCATGGTCGTTTCCATTACCTAATGGTCGGGTCAACGTCGGCTTCGGTATTTTACGCGGATCAAAATATTCGGTGCAAGACATGAAATCGTTGTGGCCGGAACTTCTCGCGCGCCCGCACATTGCCGATGCACTCGGGCCCGATGCAACTCTTGAAGGTCGGCACACAGCCTGGCCGATACCAGCAAGCGTGACTAATGAGAAATTAGCGAGTGGCCGCG
>JBAXAW010000157.1:0-3602 GCA_037142305.1 Actinomycetota bacterium | reverse complement strand
GAGTGTCGATCACGCGAACGGTGCCACTACGACTTCGCATCACCAAACTTTGCGAGCGTGCTCCGTATGAGTCGTAACGCACGCCCCGAAGTAGTTCGCCGTCGGTGACACCAGTCGCGGCAAAGAAAACATCTTCACCGCTGCAGAGATCATTCACGGTGAGAACTTTTGACAAGTCGTATCCAGCGTCACGGGCGACTTTTGCTTCAGCTTCATTTTTGACCCACAATCGACCCAATATCTGACCACCCAGACTTTTTAGCGCGGCAGCGGCCGTGACGCCTTCTGGCGTGCCACCGATTCCCATCAAAACATCAACACCAACTTGAGGTGAGGCTGCAGCAATTGCGCCAGCAATATCGCCGTCGCTAATTAAGTGAATCCGACAACCACACGAACGTACTTCAGCAATTAGTTCGTCGTGTCGTGGGCGCTCCAAAATCACAACAACGAGATCGTTGAGTGATTTTTTTGTCGCCTTGGCAATCTCTTTGAGATTTTTAGTTGGCGAAACCGTGATGTCAATTGCGTTTGCTGCAGCCGCCGACACAGCGATTTTCTCCATATAGACACACGGACCAGGGTTAAACATCGTGCCACGTTCAGCAACTGCGAGCACCGAAAGTGCATTATTGCGCCCCAGCGATGTCAGTGTTGTGCCATCAATCGGGTCGACGGCCACATCTGTCAACGGCTTCGAGCCATTGCCAACGCGTTCGCCATTAAACAACATCGGCGCTTCATCTTTTTCGCCTTCACCGATCACGACGATTCCATCCATATTTACTGTGTCAAGCAAGTTGCGCATCGCGTCGACTGCAGCACCGTCGGCTGCATTCTTATCGCCACGGCCAACCCATTTTGAGGCGGCCAACGCGGCTGACTCGGTAACACGCACTAACTCAAGGGCCAAGTTACGATCGGGTCGTTGTTGAAGTGGCATCTCACAGATGTTAGCGCAATGTCGCAGTGCGTCAATAAGCAACTAGCGTTCGGCTCGTGAACGAACTCGATTTCAACGCGCCGATTACCGAATGGGAGTTGGATGAATGGACGCCAGATGCTCGCGCCGAATTAACTACTGCACTTATTGAGTCGGGCATCGCCCATAAGTGGGAAGAAACTGTTTTACTTGCTGCATCAACAGTTGAAAATGAAGTCGAAGAAATGTTAGATGAAATTGAAAACAATAATCAGATCAACGACGGTGATAATGATGAAATTAGTGATGATGACGATGATGAGGATGAGAACAGCGATGATAGTAATGATGTCGCAGATTCAAAAGTTCTTGGACAGTTATCTGCCTTAGCACTGAGAATTTCGCGCAACCCATCGGACACGAATTCGATTCGTGCCCTAGAGAGATTGCTGGAAGAAATTGACGGAGCCAGTGCGCCCAGCGAGATTAGCGATTCAGTGTGGCGACAAGTCAAAGATCTGGCAATTCAAATTGAAGAAGCACTTGTTGGTCGTTCACAACCCGACGAGTCAACAGCGATGGATCTTGCCGTTCGACTGTTTGCAATTTTGCGTTCAAATGTCTGAATCCCAAACAGTTTTAGCCGCACTTGAGATTTGGCACTCACGACCATTTACGCCGACGCGCCGATTATCGCTCGGTAATCTTATTCTTCCCACAGATCACTCACCAGGACTTGGAGGAATTCTGCTGGGCGGAGTTGTTGCTGCGCATTTTGGAGAAATTGATGAAGATCTTGTCCCAGACATACATCGACTGACTGCGCAGATTGAACGTGGTGAACGAGTTGTGCAACCACGATTGCGACATCGACTACAAATAGATCGGCATGGACTTACGAAAAGTTTGCATCAATTAGTTGGGGACCAAGACACACTTCAATTTAAGTTTGACGCAAGTGGCAGCGCGTTGGCGCAAGTTCTCGGCGCAATCTATGCGATTGAAAGACTTGATGATCCGTCTCGAAAATCGTTAGCGACTGTGATCAATCGTTCGATGAGGTGGCGAGGGCCGCTTGATGCTTCATTTATTTCGTACCTTGCTGGAAGTTCTGCAACGAGTATCTCAGCACTAGCAGACCCACGAGCATGGGCACTTGAGGTTCTTGGATTTCCAGAAGGAACGATTAAGCCGTCAAAGCGTCAAGTACAAGAGAGGTATCGCTCTGTCTTGCGCAGTGTGCACCCCGATCACGGAGGAGTAATCGCAACCGCTGGCAAATCAATTGAAGATCTAGGAGAAGCGCGTCGAGTGCTACTGCGCTCGTGAAGACTCGAGTATTACTGCGCTCGTGATATCTGGCGTTATTTTATTTCCTGGCGCGGGCACAAACGCGAACCATCAATCACTTGTCGCAATTGAAAATCATCTAAAACAATCTCAGCCAAAAATAAACGTCCGTCGAGTTGACTTTGCTTACCGAGTCGCTGGCAAAAGTTTTCCTGACCGCGCACCAGTGTTAGTTAAAACCGTACAAAATGCAGTGCTGGAGGCCGCGAGAGATTGGGGTTGCACGACAAATCAAATCGTTATCGGCGGACGTTCAATGGGCGGGCGAATGTGCAGTGTGGCTATCACTGATACCGCGCAAAAACTTGATGTTGCCGCACTCGTTTGCATTTGCTACCCGTTGCATCCGCCAAAACAACCCGAAAAATTGCGTACTGAACACCTACCAAGAATTCAATGTCGAACATTATTTATCAGTGGCACGCGCGATGAGTTTGGCACAGTAGACGAATTAAAAAAAGCGACGTCGATTATTAACGCCAAAGTAAGTCACGAATTTATAGATGGCGCTCGCCATGATCTTAAAAATAAAGACGATGTAGTCGCCGAACTAGTTACTAGATGGATTTCTATTCTCTGAATTAATTCGATCGTTAGGATTGAGTTCTTCAAGTTCACGGTGAGCCGATTCCGGGAAAGTTTTAAATATCAGCAGGCCCGCTGTAATTGGTCCAAGTGCGAGCCACCGCATTACCAGCCCGTAACTCAAGTTTCGATCCAGAAATATTCCTGCTCCGATTAGGCCTGCGCTGCCACCAAGTAATGACGAAGTCATAATTACTCCAGACGCAAACGAACGGTGCAAAGTTGGAAACATTTCACCTCGGTAAACGGCCATTGCTGGATAGGCAAGCGCAAGACACAGTCCACCAGTAGCAGTAGCGATCCACATTGGTATACCACTTGTGCTGAACGCAATTGCCAGAACGATCGCGCCAAGTGGAAAAGTTACGGCGGCAAGATTTTTTCGTCCGCGAGTATCAGCTAACTTGCCACCGAGCAAAAGTCCAAGTGTCGCCGGGGTACCAGTTACGAAAACAAACATCGTGATCGTGATTGCCGAATAATCACGAACATCTTTGAGATATCGGACCTGGAACACAGATGATGCGGCGATAAAAATATTTCCGAAGATCGCAACAAGACTTTGAGTTACGATTCGGCGGCGGTCAATGTGCGTGGCAGTTTCGAGATGTCGCTCGTGGCGTTCAGCGAATCGCAATGTCTCCGGCAATTTTCGTTGCAAGATTACGCCAACCACTAGCCATACCAGAGATAATCCATAGATCACACGCCAAGCGCCCAAAGAATAATCAGCAATTGGTAAAGC
>JBAXAW010000156.1:0-3619 GCA_037142305.1 Actinomycetota bacterium | reverse complement strand
GTTAAAGAAGTTGCGAAGAAGACTGATGATGTTGCCGGTGACGGAACAACAACTGCAACTGTTCTCGCGTGGAGCATGGTGCACGAAGGATTGCGCAACGTTGCTGCTGGGGCCAACCCAATGAGTATGAAGCGTGGCATTGAGGCAGCTGTTGAAGCTGCAGTTGCCAGCATCAAAGCACTCGCAAAAGTTGTAGATAGTAAGGAGCAAATCGCTCAAGTTGCATCTATCTCGGCAGCCGATACAGAAATTGGTCAAATGATTTCTGAAGCAATCGACAAAGTTGGCAAAGACGGCGTGATCACCGTTGAAGAGAGCCAGACATTCGGCATGGAGATGGATCTTGTTGAAGGAATGCGCTTCGATAAGGGTTACATCTCACCGTATTTCGCAACTGATACTGATCGCATGGAGGCATCGCTTGATAATCCATACATTTTGCTTGTCGCAAACAAGATCACTGCAGTGCGTGACATGTTGCCAATTCTTGAAAAAGTTATGCAAGGTGGACGACCACTCGTAATTATTGCTGAAGATATTGAAGGCGAAGCTTTGGCAACATTAGTTGTCAACAAAATTCGTGGCACTTTCAAGAGCGTTGCTGTTAAAGCACCAGGTTTCGGCGATCGTCGAAAAGCAATGTTGCAAGACATCGCGATTCTCACTGGTGGCCAAGTAATCAGCGAAGAAGTTGGTCTCAAACTCGAGAACGCAACAATGGATCTTCTTGGTAGCGCCAAAAAAGTTGTAATCACAAAAGATGAGACAACAATCATTGAGGGTTCAGGACCGGAAGCAGACATTAAAGGTCGAATCAGCCAGATCAAAACTGAAATTGATAACACCGACAGTGATTACGATCGCGAGAAGCTACAAGAGCGTCTCGCCAAGTTGTCAGGTGGTGTTGCGGTTCTCAAAGTTGGCGCAGCAACAGAAGTTGAACTCAAAGAGAAGAAGCATCGCATCGAAGACGCTGTAAGCACTACAAAAGCAGCGATTGAAGAAGGCGTTGTGCCTGGTGGTGGCGTTGCATTGCTTCGCGCTCAAGAGGCTGTTGAAAAAGTAATGGCAAAACTTGAAGGTGACGAAGCAACTGGTGCGCGAATGGTCGCGCGTTCGTTGTCTGCGCCTCTTAAGCAGATTGCTGAAAACGCCGGTCTAGAGGGCGGAGTCGTTGTTGAAAAAGTAAAGAGCATGAAGGGCAACGAAGGCTTCAATGCTGCTAACGGCGAATACACCGATCTTGTAAAACTTGGAGTCATTGACGCGGCAAAAGTAACGCGCTCTGCATTGCAGAATGCGGCATCAATTGCGGCACTGTTCTTAACCACCGAAGCCGTCATTGCTGACAAGCCAGAAGAAAGTGCGCCAGCAATGCCAGGCGGAGGCATGGACGACTACTAAGTCGCGCAACTAATCAGTTGCGGTAACTCGTCAGTCTAAAATCGCAGTGATGGCAACAGAACTGCTTTATTTAGTTGACGCATATTTAAAAGAATTTGACGCCAAAGTAGTCGAGGTTCGTGAGAACGCGATTGCTTTGGATCGGACTATTTTTTATCCGACCGGTGGCGGTCAACCCAACGACACAGGTGAGATCGCTGGTGCGCGTGTCACTGACGTTCGTAAAGAAGGCTCAATTGTGTGGCACACACTTGAAGCGGGCAATATTCCGGCACTTGGGGCGAGCGTACACGGCCAAGTTGATTGGGATCGCCGGCACAAACTAATGCGAACACATACTGCGATGCATGTGTTGTGTGGAGTGATTTGGAATCAGTGGCAAGTGCCGGTTACAGGCGGAAACATGGATCCGTTAAGTGCGCGTATGGATTTTGAATTCGACCCGCTGCCAGATGGTTTCGCACAGATTGTTGAGAATTTGGTTAATGAGGCACTTGTCGCGAATTACCCGATCACCGTAAGTTTTTTGCCACGTGATACGGCGATTAGCGACGTAGATCTGATTCGGACGAAGGTCAATATGATCCCTGAAACTGTTAAGGAAATTCGCGTAGTTGACATTGTTGGTCTTGACAAACAAGCCGACGGTGGCACCCATGTGCGCTCGACTTCTGAGGTCGGACAAATGAAAGTTCTCAAGACTGAGAGTAAAGGCAAGGGCAACAAGCGCCTGCGCGTCGAAATTATCGACGCTCATTAACTCTATTGAGCGGGAGTAACTAGTTAGTTACCGTTTTGCTCGCGGAGAAACTGTTCGACTTCATCCATCAAGTTGCCTGAATCAGCTGGCTCATCTGAGTCACCTGCGAAATCAAATTGCAACTGACTGTCGTCAACTTCATCGTCAATGCTCATGCCGTTATCGGTCATTGTTTCAAGTCTTTCAACATAAGAAACCAGATCGTCATCATCTTGCACCAACGAGTCAACTTGCTCTTCGTATCTCTCAATCAAGTTCATCACGGTTGCAAGTGGTGCAGGAGTTCCAATTATTTCGCACGCGCGTCGCATTAGGGCCAACGATGCTTTCGGTGATGGAACATGCGACGCATAAGCAGGGACAGCGGCCCAGAGCGAAGCCGAAGGGATTGAGCCTTCATCGCATGTGTCGTGCAAGATGCCGACAATTCCTGTTGGACCCTCATATCGAGAGCGTTGCAAATTAAATCTGTCAATTAGATCGCTGTCAATTGCTGTGCCAATTATTTGCACAGGCCGACTGTGTGGAACATCAGCAAGCAATGAGCCGAGTGTCAAAAACATTGACGCATCAAACTTTTCGGCGATTGAAAGAATTTGTTTCGAAAAAAGTTTCCACCTGAGACTTGGCTCTGGACCGAGCGCGAGGATTATGTCGCCGCCCGCACCAGCGACGTGCCAAAGACCGACAGTTGGCCAAACAATTCTTCGTTTCGTGCCATCTTGAAGCCGCACATGTGGTCGGTCTTTGCTGTAATCAGTAAATGGCTCTGGGTCAATCGTTGCCAGTGGTGTCGCGCCCCATCCTTGAACAAGATTATTTACTGCATTTGATGCGGCATCGCCGGCGTCGTTCCATCCAGTGAACGCGGCAACAAAAGTTGGATTCTTAAGCGATGGCTTTGACAACCAACGAACATGATCAATCGCGGACATTTGTTATGACGCTATCTAAAATCCCAGCCAACCTGTGCAATACAGATACGCTGACTGCCATGGCTTCACCAGTGCCTGTGGAAATCGCCATCCATGTGAGCGAAGAATTACTCGCGGCGTGTCATCGCTTGATTCCGCAACTCTCTTCATCGGCAAAACCGATGACAAATAATGAATTGGCAGAAATTGTTAACTCAGAATCCACTTTGATGTTTGTTGCCCGTGTGGATAACCAGATTGTTGGTTTGTTGACTCTCGCGATTTTTCGAATTCCGACGGCGATGCGTGCATGGATCGAAGACGTAGTCGTTGATTCTTCAGCGCGTGGGCATGGCGTCGGTGAATCGTTAAATCACGCCGCAATCGCCGAAGCGAAGCGTCGCGGTGCAAAAACTGTCGACCTCACTTCGCGACCGTCACGAGTGGCGGCAAACAAACTCTATAAACGACTTGGGTTTGTCGAGCGCGATACCAATGTTTATCGGTTTGATGTTCAATAATTTTAAGTGGATGAGATGTA
>JBAXAW010000155.1:0-3631 GCA_037142305.1 Actinomycetota bacterium | reverse complement strand
CACCGTGGCATCCACATCACAATCAATTCGCGGGCCGAACTCGAAGAAGCCGAAAGTGAATTGATCTGTTGAACGAGATAACGGTGATCGTGCCTTACTTTAATGAGGCAGAAGTAATTGTTGAAACACTTGAGCGGTTGCGAGCGCAAGCTCTTACACCCTCGAAAGTAATTATGGTGAATTCGTCATCAACTGATAATTCGTCGCTAGTAGTTGATCAATGGATCACTCAAAATCAAAGTTCTCTTGCCTGCCCATTTCAAAATCTCAACTCGCGCACTAACACCCCTGGCGGTTCTAAAGCCGCGGGGGTCAACATTGCAACTACTGAATACGTCGCCTTCATGGACTGTGGCTTGAATTTTTCACGAGATTGGCTTGCGTTGCAATTCACGATGTTGATCAGCGATTCTGATGCCAGTTGGGTGTCAGGTGGGCTGATCACTTCTGGCGAGGGGATAACCGATAAGTGTGCGATTGCTCATACTTATGGGTATCGCCGATTTCGGCCATGCATGCCGTCAAGTTTGCTTAAGCGCAATATTTTTGAAACTGTCGGAAGGTTCAAAGACTTGCGAGCCGGTTATGACGCACAGTGGATTCGTGATGCAAATCGTTTTGGTCAAAAGCGACTAATTAACGAGTCAGTGGTCGTCTCGTATTTTGGGACAAGTTTTGCTCCAAATCTTTGGAGAGTTTTCAAAAAGTCAATCTTGTACGCAAGACCGACATCGCGAAGCGGAAACACGAAAACACCGTTTGTCTATATTTCGGCTGCAGTTGCTGGAGTAGCCATCGCGATATTAGCCCCCTCGTTTGCTATCGCTGGTGTGGTGGCTTATTTTTTCGCTCGTCTCGGACTAGCTATCAAGAAGTCGAAATCTAATGCG
Organism: Actinomycetota bacterium; assembly: GCA_037142305.1. Taxonomy (GTDB): domain Bacteria; phylum Actinomycetota; class Acidimicrobiia; order Acidimicrobiales; family Ilumatobacteraceae; genus BACL27. Next base: position 2,741 of record JBAXAW010000155.1, on the reverse strand, counting down.
GTCTATTTTTTTCGACCAGACCGGTTGGTGATGCTGTTACTGACTGGCGCAGTATTAGATTTTGGCAAACTGATCGGCTACTTGCGTGGTCTGATTGACTCGCTTACAACAAAGTAAACTTTCATCAATGATCTCTCGTATTAAGACCAACTTAATTAAGTATTTTTTCTTCGGTAACTCAATTACTGATGATGAATATTTACGGCTGGCTTATTTACTAGGGCGGTTTTTGATTTTTCTGCCACTCTCACTCTGCGCGACTCTGGTGCTTGGCATTTATTCAATATTTAGACCAGTAAAAATATTCATGTTGCGCTGTGACCGCTCAAAAATTTCATTTATTGTTGAAGATCTTGAAGTTGCCTTACGCATTGAAACGCACAACACGAAAATCTCCGGCACCAAACCTGCGCTGCTTTTTGCCGTTTTAGATTGTGACTCACCAAACCGCGCGTTCACAGCAATGTATGGGCGCGTTCTACCGTTTCTTGACGACGACCGCCCATTCTTCCGCGGCATCATCCGCTACACACTTCCAATTCATAAAATCAAACGCAAATATTTGAGAGTTACTCAACAAGCGGATTACCTAAAAATTTGGGCATTAGAACCGACACAGATACTTTTTAATCAATCGGAAAAAAATACTGGACGATTGCTGGAAAAAAAACTTTTCACGAATACATCCTCGTCTTTCATCGCTATCGGAGTTTCGGAACGAAGCTATTACGAAAATAAGCTTTTATCGGAAGCAGACATATCTCCCCTCCAAGATATTTACACTTGCATGCCCGAATGGAACAGTTATCTCAAATGCTGTGAAGAGTTGATTCTACGTGGCGAGAGTGTTGTACGAATGGGTCAGTTTTCCAACACAGCGCTTCCAGCAACGGCAGATCCTAAAATTGTTGACTATGCGAACACAACCAGAACCGAGTTTGGTGATATTTGGCTACTAGCGAATTGTAAATTTGTTATTGCGGGCGGAAGTACAGGCATCTACTGGGTTGCATCAGCTTTCGACAAACCTACCGTAATTACAGACTGGTATCACTTGTACAAAACTAGTTACTGCCCACAGGATCTTTACATACCACAACTCGCTTGGTCTCGGAGCGAAAAAAAACTAAAGTCACTCGAATGGATTTTTGCTCAAGGTGACGGTTGGGGTCATAAAAGATCTTTGATTGAAGGCGATATTGAGATTGTAAAAAACTCGCCTGAAGAGATTACCGAAGTGGTCTTAGAGATGGATCAACGCTTAAACGGCACATGGATTGAAACCGATGAAGACATCGAACTACAAAATCGGTTTCGACAACTTCGAGATGTTGTACCAAAGAATCGTGTTCAAGAAGACGTGCGAATTGGTGCAGACTTCTTGAGGCGCTATCAACACCTGCTCTAGAGGTTCAATTAAACCGAACTTAGTTATTCGCTCGTTTACCGCGCTGCAGAACGCTGACGGTTTCAATATGCGGAGTGTGCGGAAACAAGTCAAGCACTGTGACTTGACTAAGTTCATAGCCGGCATCAATCAACAGCCGAAGGTCTCGCGCGCCTGCGACAGCATCGCAACTTACTAGAACTATTCGCGGAGCATTTGTCGCAACTAGACGGGACACTGCTAACGGCCCGAGACCAGTGCGTGCTGGGTCTGCAATTACTAGCCCCGCCGATATCGGCTTCCACTGCTCGACATTACTCCGAACGATTTCACTCGGCGAATCAGTTTCGCGAGTTTGCGAAATATGACTGGCAAGATTCACGGCTGCGTCACGACATGAAGATTCATTTGCCTCAACCAGAGTCACCGGCACATCTGGGCTGAGCAATGTTGCTGCAAACAAACCAACGCCACCATAGGCATCAATCACACGGCCATCAACTCCAGAAAGTGCTCGCTCGCCCGCAGCCAATCTCACAGCGTCAACCAATAATTCAGCCGCCTCAAGTGATGACTGAAAAAATGAAGTCATCATCACACGCAACTTCACACGATTAACGACTTCGTGTACCAAAGACTCAATACCGACACCAACATCTGAAGGCAAGCCAGTGACCTGCCCACGGCCATGCTCATCATGCAACCAAACACCGCGCTCGCTAGTTGACGCGCCGCAACGCAATGTCACCTCAGTAGCATTCTTCACTTTTGCAGAACCGATCATCTCATTAAGTAAGTCATGAGCGACGAGACACGGACTTGTTTCAATTAAGTCGTTTCTCAAACCGCGACGAAACCCAAGTTTGCCATTTGGTAACACAGCCATCCGTAAACTTGTGCGCGACGCCTGCGAACTTACAGATCCACCAGTTCGAACTAGCTCTAAAGCATCAGCTTCACTTAATTTCGCAGTGCGCCGCAACGCCTCGTGAACAATTGCAACTTTGGTAGACATGTGCTCAGTAACGGCGAGATGCTGCCAACTACATCCGCCGCAGCCGGCAGCGACGAACTTGCACGGCGCAGCAACTCGATGCGGCGAAGCATCTAAAATCTCAAGTGCCGTACCACGCGCAAAATCTTTTTTATTGGTCGTGATCTCAACTCGAACTCGTTCGCCCGTGATCGTTCCGCCGACAAAAATGACCCGACCATCGGCCAGCCGGCCCATACCGTCTCCGCCCGCGACGATGCGTTCGATAGTTACATCTTCGTTACTCATGCCCTCGCACCCTAGGCTGTAAAACAAGATGAAACCGATTCAAATTGCTCCATCGGTGTTACCAGTTGATTT
>JBAXAW010000154.1:0-3654 GCA_037142305.1 Actinomycetota bacterium | reverse complement strand
CAGCTGCGAATTTAACGGCGGATGGCAGTTGGCGGTTAAGTAGAGTGAAAATGTGGTTGAGTCGACGAAAGTTTTCGTGCATGGAAATCCAGAAACTTCTGCGATCTGGTCACCACTTGTTAACGAGTTAGATAAAAACGGCATCAACAATATTGTTTTATTAACACCGCCAGGTTTTGGTGCACCAACTCCAAATGGCTGGAGTGCATCAGTAAACGATTATCGCGATTGGCTACTCGGCGAACTCGACAAGATCAACACACCGATTGATTTAGTTGGTCACGACTGGGGTGCAGGTCATGTGTTTGGTGTTTTAGCGGCGCGACCAAACTTTGTGCGCACATGGGCGACTGATTGTGGCGGCCTAATTCATCCTGATTATCACTGGCATGACGCGGCGCAAGGTTGGCAGGCACCTGACATCGGCGAAAAAATGGTGGCTGGGATGGTCGCAATGTCGGCTGAACAATTCGCGGATTATTTTTCGTCACTCGGCATGACACGCGAAATAGCAATAGAAATTAAAACTCATATCAATGACGAATTCGCACGATGCATTCTCGGCTTATATCGCGATGCGGCACAACCGGCGATGATCAAACTCGGTGAACGGTTTGCAGCCGCGTCACCACAAAATGGTCTTGTAATTATCGCTACCAACGATCACTTCGCTGGCAGTGCAGATCAAATGCATCAAGTTGCCGCGGGTGCAAATGCGAACATAGCAAATATTCCAGATGCAGGACATTGGTGGATGATTGAGCGCCCTGCGCTCGCCGCTTCGATTTTAATTAATCACTGGCAAAGCAAAAATTAAGAGCAGCAGTTTCCGTCAGCGCTAACGGGGATATTCGCACGAAAAGTCGGAGCATCGGCAAGAACCGTGTAGTACTCCCATGGTGCACCGTCAGGGCTGTTAACCCAGACCTTGTTTTGCACTGCGTAACAGCAAGTTTCATTCTTTTCAATTTTGTCGACGAGCCCGAGATCTGAAAATCGATTTATTGCTTGCTCAACTTGCTCGGAATCTTCTACTTCTACTCCAAGATGGTTGATGTGCTGATACTCAACACCTTGCGTACGTTGCGTCTCAATTAAAACCAACTTAAGCGGCGGTTCAACAATTGCGAAGTTCGCGTAGCCCTCTTTAACCTTCGCTGGCTTCGTATTAAACATCTTTGAGTAGAACTCGATTGCATCTTCTAAGTTGCTGACATTGAGTGCTAACTGAACTCGTGACACGGGGGCTCCTCTTTTGAACTGACTATTGCAAGTCTAATTCGATTGAGCCAGACATTCTTTAACCATTGCCTGCAATAACTTGGCGTCAACTTTCCAATCGCTTGGGATGCGGATTGTTTTTTTATTGACTTCGAAGCCTTTAAGTTTCGACGCAAACTTTTTAATCACGCTCGGGCTCCAGGGCGCTATCAGAATGTGATTTTTGCCAGCCATAACACCAAAAATATATTTGTCATCTAGCTTCAACATTGGCTGATTCCAGGCGATTACTAATTTCATCTTTGGGTTCGCATCCGTGATCGCCTTGAAAATTGCGCGAACAGTCTTTTTCGTTGTGGCATCATGCGGCGCTAGATAGTCAGTGAGATTATTGAATCGTTTTGAAGTTTTTGACCCTCTCGAATACATCACCAGGGCATTGGCATGAGCCTGACTAAAACCATGGTTTTCTTTGAGAAATGCAATCTGCTCAGCATATTTTTCGTCAGCCAGTTCGGCCATTACACCATGCCAGTAGCGCATCGGCTGGCCGTACTTCTTTTCAATCGCCGGAAAGAATGCTGACCGATCACCGCTCTTTTCAGCCATAAAAATCAGCTCTAACCGGTGCCTGTTGGGCACGGATATTGCGCATTGCCTTCTCTGAAAAATATTTACCGTGGGTTTTGGTCAATACTTCTTCGGACTCTGCGCTGAGCATCACAATTTCGACGTTGTCGTCTGTATTTGGTTTCACAAGTTCATGCAATCGATCACATGCCTCATCGCTTTGAGCATCTGTGAACCGATCAATGCCCAAAAGCAGACCTTGTTGACGTGCATACTGAACAATCACGATCATGCTCACGATTGTAACCCCCAATCAGTGTTGCCTATAAGAGAATTAATAACGCCGAGTTCACTTTGGATTTCTCTAATTTCAGTCGAATCCTGCTCGTAATTTTTGGCGAAAGCTTCTCCAATTTTTCGAGAGGCACCTGCCAAACCATGTTCAATTTGTGAGATGAGAATTTGCTCGCGGGCCGGAAATCGCTCAAGCTCTATTTCTTTGCCATAACGGACTCCACGACCAACAAGTTCACCAAACGCCTCGCTCGTTCTGGCCCATAAGTCTTGCAGCTCTGTGCGCACCTGAATCTCTATTCTCATGCGATTAAGGCGTAACTCAATGTGCACAGCTCGATATCCGTGATTCGAAATAATTCTTCGATCAATAACTTTGAATTTGTCAACTTCAATATTCTCAATGATTCGACGAACAACTAAATCTTGTTCCTCATTGAGGTTCAGAACCACCACTCTGCATCCAACTATGTCTCGCACTTCACTCAACTTAAGTTTCGTTCGTCTCAATTTTTCCCTTAGAGTGCCGTAGTTCTTCATTCGCGACGAAATATTGATTGGAGACTCAGTGAATAAGTTCTTGATCTCGGTTTCGATTGAAGTTAGTGTCCTCCACCACTCTCGGCTAAGTTCGTCAAATAGTGACCAGTCGGCAGGGGTCATTGTGTCGGTGCGTATTGCCTCGCCGAGTTCATCTAGAACTTTTGTTGAAGGCACCACGCATTACTGTGTGCGACGATGCTCGAGGTGCGGTGACTAATTTGTGGGGGTTATTGAGGGCAGTGAGAAATGCTCGGGTTATTGCGTTACAGTCAGATGCCGAGAACAGACATGCATCTAGAAATTGACCGCCGCGACATACGCCAGTTTCGACTCGTCGAAACTAATCCTCCACAAGAATTGCCAGACGGGCACGTATTGCTTCGCCTCGAACGCGCAGCCCTGACTTCTAACAATATTTCGTATGCATTTAGCGGAGAGATGCTTGACTACTGGGGTTTCTTTCCGACTGAAGCAAATTGGGGTCGTTTGCCGGTGATGGGTTTCGGCGTTGTTACGGCATCAACCTGCGCAGACATTGAAGTCGGTGGTCGCTACTTCGGGTTCTTCCCACTCGGCGATCATCATCTTGTGCAAGCGCAGTCTTCAAATATTGGCTTTACAGATGTTGCACCGTGGCGCGCAAAGCACGCATCAACTTATCGAAACTTCACTCGCGCAGAAGCAAACGAGCAAGACGATCGATACGCGATTTTTCGCGGTCTCTTTTCAACCTCGTTTTTACTTGAGGATTATTTGCGTGAGAATAACTTCTTTGACGCACAACAAATCATTATCACTAGTGCGTCAAGCAAAACATCAATCGCGCTCGCCAATTGCTTACAACGTTTCTCAGATGTAAAAGTTATAGGACTAACCTCAACGCGAAATTTGTCATTCGTAGAAGATGTTGGTGAATACGACGAGATTATCGACTATCAAGACCTCGATGCGATCAACACACAAGCAAAGTCAGCTGTTGCTGACATGGCAGGTAATCCGCAGATCATCGCCGATGTGCACACACGA
>JBAXAW010000153.1:0-3715 GCA_037142305.1 Actinomycetota bacterium | reverse complement strand
ATGCGGCTGACAGCAGCATCAGAAAGTTGCACCTTGAGATAATCGCGAATCTTCCAGTCTTCAGTGAGGTACGCCTTGTAGTCCTTCGTGCTGAACCACTTGCTCTTCCAGTCGGTGGTTACACCGAGGCGAAAGCCGTAAGGATTAATCTTTTGGCCCATTTAATTCTCCGTCGCTGTTTCTGTTTCGGCATCAACTGGCGCATCTGCATTTGCATCGGCGTCTGGTGCTGCTGCTTTTGATTTTTGTGAACGAGCGCGACTTGCTTCAACGCGATCACGGCGGCGAGCAGATTCTGCCCCACCACGTGACTCACTTTGTGTTTCGCGAATTGCAAGTGCTGCATCACTGAGTTTGTCGACGACGATTGTGATGTGACTAGTGCGCTTGAAAATTGCAGCGGAGCTTCCTTTGGCGCGTGGACGGAAACGCTTGAGCGTTGGTCCTGCATCGGCGAAACATGCCTTGATGTAAAGCTCTTCGGCGTTTTGCTCAAAATTATTTGTTGCGTTAGCCACAGCCGACGCAAGCAACTTGCGCACGATGTGCGCCGAGTCACGATCTGTTAAGCGCAACAAGTCATCGGCAGATTTAACATCCATGCCACGAACAAGATTTAAAACCACACGAACCTTTGATGGTGACAACCGAGCAAAACGCGTTGACGCGCGAAACCCACTTGAAATACCAGCAACTCGTGTCGCTTCGTTTAGTTTTGGACCGGTCATGGCTTGCCTGCTGATGCCGCTGCTGCTGCCGCTGCTTTTTCTTGACTTTGGTGAAATTTAAATGTTCGAGTTGGTGAGAACTCGCCGAGTTTGTGCCCAACCATTGACTCACTGATGTAAACCGGAATGTGCTTGCGTCCGTCGTGAACTGCGAATGTGTGGCCCAACATGTCTGGGATGATCGTGCTACGACGCGACCAAGTTTTGATGACCTTGCGGTCGCCACTTGCGTTCATTGCATCTAACTTTTTGAGAAGGTGCTCATCAACAAACGGACCTTTTTTAAGACTGCGTGACATTATTTAACCTCGTGCCTTTCCGGATCGACGACGACGCACAATCATTTGTTGCGACGACTTGTTCTTGTTACGAGTACGACGCTCAGGCTTACCCCATGGCGACACCGGTGGACGACCACCAGAAGTTTTTCCTTCGCCACCACCAAGTGGGTGGTCAACTGGGTTCATTACAACACCACGCGATTGTGGGCGAACACCCTTCCAACGATTACGGCCGGCTTTACCAATTTTGATCTGCTCGTGTTCTGAGTTTCCGATTTCGCCAACTGTGGCGCGACAATCAATTGGAACACGACGCATTTCACTTGACGGCATTCGCAAAGTTGCGTACAAACCTTCTTTTGCGACCAACTGAACTGCCATTCCGGCTGAGCGGGCAATTTTGCCACCTTGACCAGGACGCATTTCGATGTTGTGAACAGTTGTACCTACTGGCATGAAACGAAGTGGCAAAGCATTGCCAACAACGATGTCTGCTTTTGGTCCGCTTTCAACGCGAGCTCCAACTTCAAGACCCTTCGGCGCAAGAATGTAAGACTTAGTTCCATCGTTGTAATGCAACAACGCAATACGACATGTACGGTTCGGGTCATATTCGATTGCCGCTACTTTTGCACCGCACTCATCTTTGCCGCGCTTGAAGTCAACCATCCGATATTGCTGTTTGTGTCCGCCACCTTGGTGACGAGAAGTGATTCGACCATGAGCGTTACGACCACCGCGTGATGGCTTTGGTGCGAGCAACGACTTTTCTGGTGTCGTCTTGGTGATTTCACTGAAGTCGGAGACTGTCTGAAATCGACGGCCTGGGCTCGTCGGACGGCGTTTACGAATTGGCATCTTGAGTCGGTCCTTACTTGATTAGTTCTCGAACAACGGAATTTGACTTCCGGCTTCTAAAGTGACAATTGCGCGCTTTGATCCATCACGAACACCAATTCGGTTTGTGCCACGTGTAATGCGACGCTTGCCTGGACGGTTGATCGTGTTTACGCGAGTTACTTTGACACCCCAAATTGATTGCACGGCATCGCGAATCTCTGGCTTTGTTGCATCTTGATGAACTTCAAATGTGTATGTTCCCTTGTCGATAAGCGAATAACTTTTCTCGCTAACAACTGGACGAAGAATGATGTCGCGTGGGTCTTTCACTTTGCAGCCTCCATTGCCGGCAGGCTTGCTTTTGTAAATACGATCCAGTCGTTGCACAAAATGTCATAGGCGTTGAGTTCGGGTGTGCTTAGAACATGAACATCTGTGAGATTACGGAAGCTCTTCCATGCGCTTTCATCTTTGCGCTCGAGCACGATCATCACGCGACCCGACATACCGAGTGCAGAAATAGCTGCTGATGCTGCTTTTGTACTTGGTGCTGCAAAGCCCCAATCTTCAACAACAACAACTTTGTTCTCACTCATGCGATCTGACAGTGCAGAGCGCAATGCAAGTTGAATCATTTTCTTTGGTGTGCGCTGAGAATATTTGCGCGGCTTTGGCCCTAGAGCCACACCACCACCGCTGAAATGCGGGGCGCGAATCGAACCTTGACGAGCGTTACCAGTACCTTTTTGCTTGAACGGTTTTTTACCGCCACCGCGAACTTCAGAGCGAGTCTTTGTGCTTTGAGTACCAGAACGACGGTGCGCAAGTTGTGCAACGACCACTTGGTGCATCACAGGAATATTTGGCGTGATGCCGAACATCGAGTCAGCGACTTCGATTGATGCGGCTTTTTTGCCGTCGGCGTTTTTCATTTCAATCTTTGCCATGACTACTCCTTGGCTCCTTGGCTAGATGGAGCCTTGACAGCATTACGAATAATTACTACACCGCCGTTTGGACCAGGAACAGAACCTTTAACAAGCAACAAATTTCTCTCAAGATCTGCTTGAACAACTTCAAGGTTGAGCGTTGTTACTTGCTCGTGACCCATGTGGCCAGACATTCGCAAACCTTTAAACACTCGACCAGGAAATGTGCAAGAGCCAATTGAGCCTGGTGTGCGGTGGTGCTTGTGGTTACCGTGACTCGCGCCTTGACCACTGAAGTTGTGACGCTTCATCGTTCCGGCGAAACCTTTACCGCGGCTAACTGCAGTCACATCGACGCGCTCGCCAACAACAAGAGTGTCAACTTTGATTTCTTGACCGACTTCAAAACCATCTACCGAATCAAGACGCAACTCAATCAAACGACGGCCTGCGGCTACATTGCGCGACCCACTCTTTGGTGCAAAATGACCAGCTTCTGCTTTATTTAGTTTTTTTGGATCTCGCTGCCCGTATGTAACTTGCAATGCGGTGTAACCGTCGGTTGCGCCAGTTTTAACCTGGACAATTCGAGCTGGCTCAATTCTTAACACGGTGACGGGCACGACGCGTTGGTCGTCACTCCATACTTGTGTCATGCCGACTTTTTCGCCGACGATCGCTTTTTGTGCCATAAGGCCAAAACCTTTTCTCGAAATGTTTAATAAAATAATTCGTGTATTCGCACAAATGCTCCGCGCGGCCGAGGCCTGCGGAGCACTTTTATAGTTTTCGCTGTGAGGTACTCGCAAATAACACGGGCGCACACAGACATCAATTTTTTGAATTGATCTCTCCGTTTGCGACTTGGTAATACCAAGGTCACGAACGAAGTTATTACTCTATCCCCCGAAAATCTCGTCCCCAAACGGAAACTTGC
>JBAXAW010000152.1:0-3717 GCA_037142305.1 Actinomycetota bacterium | reverse complement strand
ACCTTGACTCAATACCCGTACTAATTTTGTCTGGTAATGAAAGTTCGTTTCACTGTGAAAATATGCAAGATTTTCGGGCCTACGGCGTGCAGGGTTTCGACTCTAAGACAGTGGCTGAACCAATAACGAAATCTGCATCACGAATCTTGTCTTCAACCGAGATCACTGCAAAATTTAATCAAGCATGGGAGTCTGCATCAACAGACCGAATGGGCCCAGTTCTCGTTGACTTTCCGATGGATTTGCAACGCAAAATTACATCCCAATCTGAACAAATCTTATTTTCGGTGCCTGAAAAGGAGAGATCAGATAAAAGCCAAAAAGCATCAAGCGTCAACTTGATCACCGAATGCTCTAAAAGATTAAGCAAAGCCAACCGACCCTTGCTTTATTTCGGCAATGGAGTTCGTGGCGCGAGTGCTTTAGCCAAGGCTCGCGAACTGGTTGAAAAATACCAGATTCCGTTTTGTCTCTCTTGGTCAGCCTTAGATTTATTTAAAGATGCGCATCCATTGAACATGGGCCGAATTGGCATCTACGGCGATAGAGCATCAAATATTATTCTTCAGAAAAGTGATTTCATCCTTTGTGTTGGTACAAGATTGGCGATTCCTCAAATTGGATACGACAGAGATGATTTTGCAAGAATGGCCGACCGTTGGATCGTAGATATAGATCCCGTAGAGCTTTCAAAATTCGCAAAGCACCAATGGAACCCAATTTGTCAGTCTTCAGAGACTTTTCTAGATCAAGTATTAAAAGAACTAAATGGTTTACCAAAAAGCGACTCTTTAACACAATGGGTTGCGAATGCGCATGAGATTTGGCAAAAACTGCCAAGGTCTGAGCAAATTGGTGCTGCGGTTAGTTCAGCGCACGAGGTGCATTCGTTTGATGTAATTAATTTTCTTAATTCTGTGTTGCAAGACGATGCAATTGTTGCGACTGACGTTGGTGCCGGGTTGCTGACCGGTCACTATGCGCTTGCCGCCAAAGGTACACAACGTATCTTTACGTCGCAAGGTCTCGGAGAGATGGGCTTTGGTTTACCGGGGGCGATTGGCGCTCACTTTGCGGATCCAAAACGCCAACTGATTTGTTTGAACACTGACGGTGCGATCATGTTTAATCTGCAAGAACTTCAACTGGTCAAGCATCACAAGATTCCGATGAAATTATTTATTTTCAATAATGATGGCTACACAATGATTAAAATTTCTCAGCAGAATTTGTTTGAGGCAAGAGTTTCTGGTTCGGATATAAACTCTGGAATCAGTTTTCCATTGTTCTCAGACCTAGCCAAGACTTTCGGCTTTCAATATTGCTTGATCGATAATTTAAGTAGTTTTGAATCAGCATTACGACTTGCGCTTGAATCGCCAGAAGCAGTTTTGATTGAAGTCAAGATGTCCCCAGATCAAAAATATTTGCCGAGACTAGCGACTAGCAAACTTGCTGATGGCACACTTGTTTCGCCGCCGCTTGAAGATCTTGATCCAATGATTTCAATAGAATCGTTAAAAGATTTACTTGGTTATCAGCCACATGCAAATTCGTATAAGTCGAGAGGTTTGCCCTATGAGCAACGACAAAATTAAAGTCGCGGTTATCGGAACCGGAAACATCGGTACCGACCTTTGCGAAAGATTGTTGAAAGACCCCAAATTTGAAGTGGTGGCATTTGTCGGTCGTCGATCGACTAGTTCTGGGCTGAATCGGATGCACGGTCGAGTGCCTAATTTGCTGGATTCTGGGATCGAGTCACTTGAACCATTGTGGGCGCATCTAGACGGAGTTTTTGATGCAACTTCGGCTTCCGCGCACGCTGAACACTGGGCAATTGTGCAGAAGCACAAGAAATGGATAATTGATCTGACCCCATCGCGAATCGGCAAGCCTTTGGTGCCAGTGTTGATTGATAAATCCCCATCAATGAAAATCTCCACAGACTATGTAGCGAACTATTCGATGGTCACATGTGGAGGGCAATCTTCAGCGGCGCTAATTTATGCAATCACTAAGCATGCAAAGTCGGTTGAAGAAGTTGAAATTTCATCAAGCATTGCCTCGTTGTCGGCTGGACCTGCGACTCGTAATAATATTGATGAATATATTGACTCAACTGAAAATATGGCGACATTGCTCACAGGGTGCTCAGCAGTTAAATCAATTCTTGTGTTGAACCCTGCAGAGCCACCGGTGATGATGCGCACGACAGTACACGTGCGAGCGGCAAACTTTGATCTGGTGCAGATTCTTCAAGAATCTCGCGATTTGGTTGCAAAGGTCAAAAGTTATGTACCTGGCTACGATCTGGTTGTTGAGCCGCATGTGGCTGGTAGCGGGCAAATTTCTGCGACTGTAAAAGTTTTGGGTTCCGGGTATTACTTACCTGAATATTCAGGAAATTTAGACATAATCAATGCCGCTGCTGTTGAAACTGCCACACAGCACGTGCACTTAAGTCGTCTAAACCGTGAGAGAATAACCACATGATTTCTTTTTATGATGTGACACTTCGTGATGGTAATCATGCGATGAGGCATTCGCTGACACCAGAGTTTGTGCGCGAATATTGTCAGATTGCAGAACAGTCTGGAGTTTGGGCAGTTGAAGTCGGGCATGGAAACGGCATCGGTGCTTCGTCGTTCTTGGTCGGTAAAGCGAAGTCTGACGATAATTCGTTGTTGACTGCGGCACGAGAAAATCTCAAAAAAGTCAAACTCGCGATCCATGCAATTCCTGGCTTTGCGACAATCAAGCGAGACATCATTCCGGCTATTAAAGCTGGTGTGGATATTTTTCGAATTGGCACACATGTCACCGAAGTAACGACTGCTCAAAAGCATGTCGAATATCTTTCGGGACAAAATCAAACGGTTCATGGAGTGTTAATGATGAGCCATGCGATTGATCTGAAGGGTCTCGTGTCGCAGGCGAAGTTGATGGCAGGTTATGGAGCATCAGCAGTCGTGTTAATGGATTCAGCAGGAAATTATGTCCCGAAAGACGTTGCGCTTCGTGTAAACGCGCTAAAGCAAGAAATCGGAGTACAAGTCGGTTTTCATGCCCACAATAATCTGGGTGTCGGCGTGTCAAATGCAATTTCGGCAATTGAGAACGATGCGACGATAATCGATGGGTCATCAATGGGTCTTGGTGCAGGTGCTGGGAATGCGCCGTTAGAGAGCATCATCGTCAATTATCGGCGGATGACGGGCTCTGCTCCGCCGCTAGATAAATTTCTAGAAATGAGCCACTTAGTCGAAACAAAATGTCTAGAATATTTACCACGTACGACTAGTTCAAGTATTCAAAGTGGAGACGCTGGAGTTTTCAGTGGATTTGCGCCGCAAGTGAGACAACTTGCCGCAGAATTTGGTGTGAGCCAAGAAGATCTTTGGCAGGAATTAGGCAAGCGACGATTAGTAGCGGGGCAAGAATCTATGATTCGAGAAATAGCCCAAGATTTAATGAACCTCTAAGTTAAAGAGAATGTGATGCTCGCGACAACGTTGCTTGAACTGCATAAGTCGTCGGCGTGGATTGTGATAATTGGTAATGCAATGGCAGGTGTCTGGGCGCTTGTGGCACACAAGAGAGTTTCGTTGCGCAGTCGTGCTTTGTGGTGGTTTATTGGGCTCGCACAGTTCACTGTTTTTGTGCAAGTGGCACTTGGTGTTGCAGTTGTTAACCGCGACAAAATTGAATATCCAG
>JBAXAW010000151.1:0-3766 GCA_037142305.1 Actinomycetota bacterium | reverse complement strand
TATGCGTCTGCCTACACAATTATGGGTGGCACCTCAAATGTGATGCGCAACATTCTCGGCGAGCGCACACTCGGCCTCCCCCGCGAACCCAAATAATTTCTCACGAAAAGTATTTAGTAGTCTCAGGATATGGGTGCCAGCATAAATATGAATCCGATTGAACTATCAACGAAAGTTATTGATTCTGGAATTGTTGATCAACCGCTAAATCGTGTCTCGAACGAGATAACTGAACTTGCAGATGGTCTAGCAATCGTTGAAAGTTTCAGTCACAGCGCTGTATTCGACACTGGTGATGGTCTGATGTGTTTCGATGCCTCAGGTGCTGGCTCCGGCAAAGATGTTGTCAACTCAATTCGTTCGTGGCGCAACGATCCATTTTCAACACTTATATACACCCATGGCCATGCTGATCATGTCGGCGGAAGTTTTGCTTTCGCCGCCGATGCAACGAATAAGAATCATCCGAAACCACATGTCATCGGTCACGAAAATGTCAACGCGCGAATTGATCGTTACACACAAACAAGCGATTGGAATATTCGGATTAACCAAAGGCAATTTGGTGGCATCCGCAGTGACATGGGCTTAAACATCGGTGAGAACCTAAAGCGCTTTTTGCCTCGCGCCACGATGCGCCCCGATGAAACTTTTCGCGAGTCGCATGTCTTTAAGGCTGGTGGCACACAAATTGAGTTGCATCACGCTCGTGGTGAAACTGACGACCATCTGTGGGCATGGTTACCCGAGAAGAAATGGTTGTTCTCAGGCGACTTCGTTATTTGGAATTATCCGAACGCTGGTAATCCGCAAAAAGTTCAGCGATATGCATTCGAATGGGCGCAAGCACTGCGCCGCATGATCGCTCAAGGACCAGAACTACTTGTCCCCGCACACGGGCTACCGATTGAAGGTAAGGCGCGAATCACAACTGTGCTCGATGACATTGCGACATCTCTTGAGAGCCTCGTTACTCAAGTAATTGAAATGATGAATAGCGGTGAAACATTAGACACGATCATTCACACGGTCAGGGTTCCGCAATATATTTTGGACAAACCATACATGCGACCCCTTTACGACGAACCAGAATTCGTCGTAAGAAATATTTGGCGACTCTATGGCGGCTGGTGGGATGGCGCGGCATCACGACTCAAGCCAGCGCCCGACGCACAAGTTGCAACCGAACTGGCAAAGCTTTCGGGTGGTGCAGAAAATTTGATGTCTCGTGCGCTCGAATTGATGGCCAGCGGAGATATTCGTTTGGCGTGTCACCTTGCAGACTTCGCAGGATGGGCAGCACCGCAAGATGCGGCGATCCACGCCAATCGAGCGACCATCTACGAACAACGTCGAAAAAGTGAACTCTCATTAATGAGCAAAGGAATATTTAAAGGCGCTGCCCGCGAATCTAAAGTAATCGCCGAAAAGAAATAATTTTGTGGGCGCGACGGGGCTCGAACCCGGGACCTCTACCATGTCGAGGTAGCGCTCTACCAACTGAGCTACGCGCCCTTACTTTCGTCAAAGCATACCCATTTTATATTGACGGAGGTTCGATTCCGCCAGCTCCACTAGTTATTTATTAAAGATTATTTATAACGATTAAGGAACGCTTCAATTGGCGCATTGAAGCGACTGCTATTCACACTCACATCTTGAGTCGAAAGCACCGAGAACCAAACTGAAGACACCACGGCAACAGATCCAATCACTTGCATCCACTTAAGCCTTCTACTAGGGCCTGTCGGATAACAACCGATGAGCACAAGCGTTGCAAGCGTGATGATTAAAAATGTTACGATCACGACTTGTGGAACGAGCGGCCACGTACCTGATAATCGCGTGCGACGAATGGTCTGGAAATCATCAACCTGCTTGAGCATTCGATTTAAATCACGTTCATTAACGATGTCGGCTTGTTCAATTGCAATGACTGCACTTCGAATATCCAGAGCCTGCTGCTCGGCAGAATTGCGCATAATTGTGGGCGCTACGCCCAACGCCGAGTTCTTCGTCTTTTGGGTTCGATTCAAGCCGGACGCTTCTACGAAGACGCCCTTAATGCCACGCTCCGACAACTCCGTGTCACGAATAGTTTGAACATAGGTGGTAATTTTTGAAATCGCTTCGCTCAAGGTTGCATCTTGCTTGTAATCCAGAATTGTTTCAGAGAGCGCCGACAAAGCAGCCAACTCACTTTTCAAGCTTGAGTTTGCAGAACTTGCACCTTGCCATGCGGTCACATTCGCAAAGGAGCCAATGAAGATGAATGCAGATCCAACAAAACGCATTGCTGCGGTCATCACGTTGTCATCGTGTTGGTTTTCGCTGCCCTTTTTAAGAGATGCCCTCACAAAAGGCAAGACAATCAAAAGAGCAGGTAGAAGACAAACCAATATCCGCACTAGCGGCGATGACTGCAATATGGATTCATACATAGCTTTAAAGGTTATGCGATTCGCCCATCGGCTGTCGCTCTCGAAGGTTAATCAGAGGTAAACAAATTTAAGCAACGCTAAAACCAAAATCTTTTTATCCAACTTTTTCGAACCACACACCAAATGCTCAAGTCGATTGTGCTCGTTTACGACGAAACTCTGTCAACTGCCTAATTGCCAACCAATTTTTAACGTCTTCCAATTACGAAAGTGGCTGCCAATTATCAATGAGTCATGAAAACCCCATAAAACCTATATATAGATTGAATTGCGAAGCAACAAGACCACTCGAAACCGAGACCTCTGCCATGTCGAGGTAGAGCCCTACCAACTGAGATATGCGCCCTTACTGAACTGCCAGCACAGCGTGCGAGTTTGTCAGTCAAAAGGTTGAGGTGCGACAATAGATGTCTTATCACAATCGAAATTATGGAGGATCGCATGGCGAAATTAACACTCAAAGATCTTTTCGAAGCAAAGGGCAAGCGACACTTGACTCAGGTTTTTGTGCGCACTCCAAACGAGGCCGCAGCCTGCGAAGAAGCCGGCATCGACATGCTTGTCGCCGCCGAACTTCATGACGGTCAATCAAGTGATTACGTCGGCATCCGCAAAGCCGCACCAAATACTTTTCTTACAATCGGCTTGGCAGTCAACACTTATCCAAGCCATGCCGAAGTACTACGCAACGCGTATCGCCTCATGGGTGTTGGTGCCGACACACTTTATTGCGGATACGGAATACCAACGATCAAAGCTCTTGCAGACGAATACATCCCAGTAGTTGGTCACGTTGGACTTGTGCCGTATCGCAACTCGCCGTTTGGCGGTATGAAGGCCGTTGGAAAAACAAGTGCCGAAGCACTTCGTGTTTACGAACTCACAAAACAATACGAGGACGCTGGCGCTGTCGGTGTAGAAATGGAAGTTGTTCCCGCGCAAGTCGCCACCGAAATTTCAAAGCGTACAAAGATGCTAATCATCGGCATGGGTGCTGGTGTCAACTGTGATGTTCAGTATCTTTTTGCAACCGACATTCTTGGTGACAACGAGGGCCACGTGCCACGACACTCTAAGGTCTATCGAGATTTCAAATCCGAATACCATCGACTACATCGCGAGTCGGTGGCTGCGTTCAAAGAGTTTCGCAGTGATGTGCTGACGGGCTCATACCCTTCTGCGCAAAATGATGTATCTATTGACAAGCGCGAATTAACTGCATTTCTTAAGGCGATTAAATTAAGTCGATAAGTCGTAAAGCGACTTCATTGGCAAGCAGTCGCCCAGTGCGAGTCAAGACAATGCGATCTTCGTGCTGTTCAAGC
>JBAXAW010000150.1:0-3804 GCA_037142305.1 Actinomycetota bacterium | reverse complement strand
GTATGAACTTGAGACGATGAGCCGCGAGACTGCTGACATTAGTACTGAAATTGCTGTTGATGTAACTGCTGAACTTGCTCAATTAATGGATGCTCATTAGACCGAAGCAATGCCATGGACGCCGCAGTTTGATCGCTCTGGTGACTTGAACGGAAAATTGCGAGCTCGCGGACGATTACTGGGCCGAGCTTTTGGTCATAGTGATATTGTCGGGCGCGATCAGAATCATGAGTTCAGTCATGATCACAGTCATGATCACGATCAGTCGCACTCAGAGTTTTAATCGACTTGTAGTTAGGCGTTGCGATGGATGTTACGGCGAATGTTGAAGTGCCAGTTTCAACTGAAAAACTTTTCAATTATGTTTCTGATCTTCAAAATTATGAGTCATGGTTAGAGATGGTTTACAGCGTCAAGTCAAGTGACCATGACTTGACTAGTTCGCAAGACTTGAAATTTTGGGCAGTTGAGCTTCGTGCACGACTCGGGCCATTCGCTAGATCAAAGCGCTTGCGAATGGTTCGAAAGATTTGCAAGGCGCCGTACTGTGTTGTGTTTGAGCGCGCTGAAAATGACGGACGTCGCCACTCGGCGTGGATGCTTAGTGCAACCGTTTCTCAAACTAAAAACGGTTCATCACTGCAAATGAATCTGCATTATTCGGGATCTCTATTTACTGGAGGATTATTAGAACGGGCGCTTGCCGATCAGATTAAACAGGGTCGAGAGAAACTTATCCAACTACTGAGCGAGAACTAAGCGTTACCGGTTGGCCAGCAGCTAATTGACCGCAGGCTGCGGCGATATCAGTGCCGCGGTTACGGCGTACGGTTGCATTAACGCCAAGATCTTCAAGTTGCATCGCAAACTCACGAACATCTTCTGGTGCTGTACCTTTTGTTAAATAACCCGGTGTCGGATTTAGTGGGATTAAGTTAACATGAGCGCTGGGTTTTAGGCTCTTGCAAAGTTTGGCAAGTTCGCGAGCGTCGCGGGGTGTGTCATTGACATCTTTGATAAGCGCCCACTCAAAACTTATACGGCGATTCTTTTTTGCTAGATATTTTCTACACGCTTGCATTAAATCTTCGATTGGATACCGCTTGTTGATCGGCACAAGTTCGTTGCGAAGTTCGTTTCGAGCAGCATGCAGTGAGACGGCGAGATTAACCGGCAATGGACGATCTGCGAGCGTATTGATGCCTGGGATAATTCCAACAGTAGAAATAGTTAGATGTCGAGCTGAGATACCTATGGCTTCGTGAATGCGAGTGACCGCTTGCCACACTGCTTCTTCGTTGGCTAATGGTTCACCCATTCCCATGAATACGACATTGGCTAGCCGTTGGTCGCGTGCCGCGCTTGTTCGCGCCGCGTGAACAACTTGTTCGACAATTTCGCCTGAAGTTAACTGTCGAGTAAAACCTGCTTGGCCCGTTGCGCAAAACCCACATGCCATTGCGCAGCCTGCTTGCGTACTGACGCAGACAGTGGCTCGGTCGGCGTAATGCATCAGTACTGATTCAATTTTGTGGCCACCATTTGCGAGTTGCCACAAAAATTTGGTCGTATCTCCGCGATCGCTGACGCTTGAAGTAACAGGCACGAGACTGCTCGGCAGTGCTTCATCTAATCGTGTTCGAAGATCTTTAGAGATCGTGGTGATCTCAAGTGGTTCTTGAAATTCGGTATAAAGACCTTGCCAAACTTGGTCGAGGCGATATTTTGGCGCATCGCCAAGCAGAGCCGCAATTTCTTCACGACTCGCGTCATAGCGCGACTTAATCAATTTCTCAGTCACTTTATTTGAGATGCTTTTGTGCGAGGTTTTCATAATCAAGCATTCGCGTACGTAAGACATCGAGACTTGCAGTCCAAAAGGCTTCGTCGCTGACATCAAGATTGAATGCGCGCCCGAGTTCTTCCGCCGTATCCATCCCGGCGCGCGACAACACAGTGTCGTATCCACTGCGAAAGCGCTCGGGGTCAAGATTGTACTGCGCATAAAGGCCAAGGCCGAACAACAATCCATAGGTATATGGCCAGTTATAAAAATGGCTTCCGTAATAGTGCGGCTTTAAAACCCACATATGAGGATTAGCAGTCGACTGGTCAATACCATTACCGTAAGCCTGAGATTGAGCGCTCAACATCATCTCGTTGAGTTCGCTTACGCCAAGTGTACGGCGTTGGCGTCGAGCGAAAACTTCAGTCTCAAACAAGAAGCGACTGTGAATATCGACGACCACTTGGTTGGCGCCCCCGAGGTCGGTATCCAACAGCGCGAGTCTTTCGTCTCCAGACAATCGCGATAGGCCTTCTTCAACAACAAGAGTTTCGCAAAAGATGCTCGCAGTTTCGGCGAGCGCCATTGGCAATCGTTTTTGTAGTGGCGTGCGACCTGCAAGTTGTGTGTTGTGGTACGCGTGCCCAAGTTCGTGTGCAGTGGTTTGAGCCGAGTCAACACTGCCGCTCCAATTGAGTAATACAAGTGAGCGATCGTCAACAAATGACATGCAAAATGCGCCACCGACTTTGCCTTCACGTGGCTCTGCATCAATCCATTGCTCGGCGAGTGAGCGATCAACTAGGCCTGCCAAGTTGTCGCTGTATGCAGCAAACGCACCACGCACCAGTTGGACACCTTGATCCCACGAGATTTGACTCGGCGCAATATTTAATGGTGCGAAAAGATTCCACCAAGACAAACCGTTTTTATCGCCGTGTAGTTTTGCCTTTACGTTCATCCAAAGACGAAAATCTTGCAACGAAGCGGTTACTGCGCTCTGCATTGCATCAAATGTTTTTCGACTAACGCTGTTGCTGTAGAGCGAGGCATCAAGTGGTGATTCCCAGTGGCGACGACGATTGACCGAGTTTGCTTCGCCTTTGATTGAGTTCATCGCCGCTGCACACGGCATTGCAACAGTTGGCCATGCTCGCATTTCGGCGTCGTATGCGGCTTTGCGAACTGCGACGTCTGAATGTGTTGACATGCCTCGCACGGCAGTGATTGGCAAAGTTTTTTCGCCGTCCGGCAGATCAACCGAAACACTCAACTGAGAAGTTATGTCACCTTGCAAGCGAGACCATGCGGAGGAGCCAGTGGTTGAAAGTTCGGCATAGAAACCCTCTTCAACTTCGCTCATCTGATGTTTCGCACGTGCCTGCAGCCTTTGCAGTGGTCCGAGGTGTTCGCGAGCAACTTCGCTTACTTTTGCTAGATCGTCGGCGCCGAGCGTAGCGACCCAATCAGCAAGGCGAGCGAGTAGGGGCGAGAGGCGCGAGTCGATGACTTCAAGTTCGCTGAGCAGACCTTGCGCGGTCTCTTCGCGCGTATTTGTGCTGACCGTTGCGTAGACATATGAACCAAGAATTTCTGAATCTTTAATGGTTTCATTCATCGCCTTAATAATTTCGTTAGCGGTTTGGCCGTCAAGCGCAGAAGGCAAGTGTGGCTCGCCCGCACGAATATTGTGCTCTTCAAACTGTGCTTCAAGTCGGGCAACATTGGCGCCCGTGCGCTCCATTGCGTCTGTAAATGATCGCGCCGTGAAGGATTGATGAATATCGGCAACCGACCAACGAGGCAAAAGTGTGTCTGTCATGCACTCATTGTATTACTAAAAGCTGTTGGTTAAGAGTTGCCAGTTGTTGGTGAAATCTCTCCAATGAACGCCTGACCTTCGTGGTGCACACTAAAACCAATTTTAGAGTACATCGCAATTGCCGACGCATTCTCTTTGTCGACAAACAGCATGCCAGTTGTGGCACCGGCAGTTGTTAAATTATTTAGGCCAGCAA
>JBAXAW010000149.1:0-3806 GCA_037142305.1 Actinomycetota bacterium | reverse complement strand
GCTGTGCTGCCGCCACAACTTTCGACACCGCACCGAACGAACCATGATTCAAATAAGCAACTTGCGGGTCCAAACTGAACTGCTCGCGATACTTATTCACATCCAAGACGCTAGTAGTTATAAACGCGAATGTTTAGTCAGTCGTGCTATCGCAAATTTAAGGTCGCCTAACGAGAGTAAGAAGCTGAGACTTTTGAGAATGCTTCAACAATGTCTTTAACTTCGCGTTCGCCGTATTTTTCGTTGAGGTGCAGGTTGAACGACGCATTTCTCGTCAACAAAGCATTTCGTGCGACAAAAGTATCTGAAAGATATTCGGTGATCCACGGCCAAGTGTTAACCAGGCATCCGTACTTAGCACCAAGCGGTATTCCTTCTGCTTCAACTGCAGTTGCGAATTGCTCAACGCTGACTTTGATTTTTTCTTGATCGACAAAAATCGGAAAGTAAAATGGAGCAAAGCCATCGTGGTATGCATATGGTGAGCAGACTGTGTCAGCCTCAGCGAGTGCAACGAATAACTTTCGCAAAAATATTCGCCTTAGCTCGTTGGTGTGGTCAAGGCGACGAAGACTTGCTAAGCCAATTGCATTCGACATCTCGCTTGAGTTCCAATTCAATGCAGGAAACGATGCATATTGTGGATCTCGAAGGTTCAAGTCAAGTCGCCAAACTGGTTTTCCGCGGTCCGAGTAACTCAGTGCAGTTCGATAAGTCTCGAAATCTTTTGTAAAGATGAGTCCGCTGCTTGCGCCAGCAGCAAGATTTTTTCGATACATGGTTGAGAAAGCCGCAATTTCTCCCCAGGTGCCAACCTTTTCGCCGCGAATTGAAGCACCGGTCGATTGACTGCAATCTTCAAGAATCAATATCGAGTCATCATTGATTGCCTCTTTGATTGCAGGCACATCAACCGGCTCGCCTGCTGCGTGGGTTACTAAGAGGCAGCTGACGTCTTTACTGATTCGAGCCTTAACTTGTTCGGCGTCAACATTAAAACTTTGTGGCGCAGAGTCAACAACCTTAGGAACGAACCCCAGCGCCTGAATACTGCCAAGAACTCCGCTGCATGTCACAGGCGAAGTAAGCACCGTTGACCCTTTAGGAAGCCCCAAAGACGAGAGTGAAACATACAGTGCACCCGTCCCAGAACTAACCGGAAGCGAAAACCCGCCACCTTGGTATTCGGCAAATGCTTCAGAGAAACGTTTGTTCCATAGCCCAATATATGGAGGATCGGAATCAAGATTGCGATAATGCGCGATGCAATCCATAAGTTCTTTTTCTTCTTCTGGCCCAAACCCAATTCGTGGTGGCATCGGTGTTGCTCGAACAGGTGTTCCACCATCAAATGCAAGTTTTTGAAAAGTCACAGCGTCCTAACTTTAGTCATTTCAAAAGATCTGAAACTGACTCAGGGCAGGTTTGATTTAGCCCGATTAAAAAATCATTCGTTTCATCAATATCATTTTTTGAAATTCCTAGTCGTGCTAGTCGTATTCGGTTTACACCCATTGTCCTTGATGGACTTCCATAACTCAGAGCAAAGTCTGGTATATCTCGGGTGACCGTTGCGTTCATCCCAACCATTGTAAATGCACCAACTTTGCGTCCTTGATGAAGAACTGCATTCACGCCAATTTGAGAGTACTTTCCGAAACTACAGGTTCCTGCTGAGATAACACCTGGAGCGAACACAACGCCTTCGCTCAGTTGACAGTCGTGGTTTACCAGGCAGTTTGAATGAAGGTAGCAACGGTTGGCAATTGTCGTAACTTGTTTTATTCCAGCGTCAATACTGACTCGATCTCGCATCACGTTGTAATCACCGATTTTGACTCCGGATACTTGAGATGGATTCGCAGCTGACCATTGTTCAAAATCAAGCATTGCTTCTACTGGGCATCCAGTCGCAAACTCTGCTGGTGAACCGATCAGGTTGTAGGCACCAAAATAGTTATTTGAGCCAATTGAAACTTTACAACCCATGCCGCCGATTATTGAATACGGTCCGATTCTATTATTTTCCCCTAGTTCAACATCGTGCGCAACAATTGCGGTTTGATGAATAATATTTTTTTGCAAATTTAGGCCCTTTTTAATTCGAAGTGCGATGCACTACAGATCAGCCTACTGATTAAACCCAGCCGCTTTCTTTTGAGTAATAATTCAATGTTTCTTGAACCGTTGGTGCTTGGTAGCCAAGATTTACCGCCGCCGTGTTATCAATTAAATAGCAGTTCGACTCTGTTTGATTTACTGATATCACTGAATTGCTTTTTAGGCAGGTCTTTAAAAACTCTGCTATTTGCGAAACTGTCATCGGTTCTTCAGCCCCGATATTCGCAATATGTTTGCCTTTTAATTCAGAAATTAAGAAGTGTTTAGTGAAATCAGCAACTGCTTTCAGTGTTGTCATCGAATTATAAAGCTTGTTTGGGTTTGTGATCTTGACTGTTGAGTTTGATTGAAAACTTTCAACCATTCGTGGAATAAATGCTCGGTGAGCATGATTTCCGAGAACTATTGGAAACCTGATTGTGAGTTGATTTTCGCAGCGCTCTGATTGCGATATTAAATGTTCTGACGCTAGTTTTGATGAACCATAAATCTCGTGAGAATTAGTAGGCGTATTCTCAGTGAGAATCTGGTCAACAACATTGCCGTACACAGAGAGTGTTGAATACGCGACGATGCGAGTTATCGAGTCTTGTTGGTGTAACCAGTTAACCAGGTTGAGCGTTCCGAGCACGTTGCATTGCACGACATTATTTATGTCAACATCAACCCAAGGGAATGATCCAGCGTTGTGCACAACCGCTTCAAAATTTGAGTCCAGTCGCTTAAAATCATCAGCGCATGAGAGGTCAAGTGCCTTCATCTCTACAAGCGAATTTTTGGTGAGATGTCTTACCCGTTCGTTGTGACGTCTAAAAGTACCGACCACTTCGTGACCATGCGATGCAAGGGACTCAGCAACATGGCTGCCAACTAAAGAGTTTGCCCCAGATACTAGAATCTTCATACCTATTCAGGATAGAGGATTTCAATATGTTGACCCGTCGAACAAAATGCAGGCTATGTGAATCTGGGCAACTTGTGTTGTCGGTTGAGCTTCCGCTAACCACGATTGCCGATCACTACCGCGCGACTGGCGAGAAGCAAATGCCGTTGTATCCTCTCGACATTTATAGATGCGAAGCATGCGGGCACATTCAATTATTGGATATTTTGCCTCCTGCGGTTCTCTTTGACGCTGAATTTACCTATATGCCAAGTAAGAACCCGGCTCTGATTGAGCATTTCAAAATGTATTCAGACTTAGTTGCAAATCTATTAGACGATCATTCAGCCTCTGTCTGTCTTGACATTGGTTCTAATGATGGACTTTTCTTGCAAACGCTTAAGGCTCGGTTTGGCTCTGAAATTCTTGGCATTGACCCAGCACACGCACCCGCTGAGCATGCGCGGTCGCAAGGCGTTGAAACGTGGGAGGAGTTTTTTTCAGATGATTCAGTTCGAAGGATCAAAGATCGATTTAAAAAAATTGATGTGATCTCAGCAAATAACGTCTTTGCACATAATGATGATTTGATTAGTTTTGCAACCAATGTGGTTTCGTTAATGCACGACGGCTCAGTGTTCTCGTTTGAGTTTTCGTATCTCGTTGATGTTGTCGAAAAAGGATTAATTGGGACTGTGTTTCACGAGCATGTGAGCACTCATTCGTTGCTTAGTTTGATTCCTTTTTTGAATCGTTGCGGACTTGATTTGGTTGATATAAAGCGAATTAATACTCAAGGTGG
>JBAXAW010000148.1:0-3848 GCA_037142305.1 Actinomycetota bacterium | reverse complement strand
GCCTCAGAAATAGTCATGAAGTAACGAGTAACACCGCGATGGGTTACTGTCACTGGCCCACCTTTGGCAATTTGATCTCGAAAAGACATCAGCACACTGCCGCGAGAACCCAAAACGTTTCCGAAGCGTACTGAAATGTATTTTCCTTGGTTGGTGCGCGAAGCCACATCTGCCGTGAGGCGCTCAGCGATTTTTTTTGAAAAACCAAGCACGCTGATCGGGTTGGCAGCTTTGTCGGTCGAGATATTCACGAACACTTCGACACCGGTTCGTTGAGCCGCATTAAGAACTGTCGCCGTGCCGAGAACATTTGTTTGATATGCCTCATGCGGGTATCGCTCTAATAGCGGCAAATGTTTCAGCGCCGCAGCGTGAAACACGACTTGTGGTTTGCGGCTGTCAAATACATCGTTGATTGCTCTCTCATCGCGAAGATCAGCCAGAACAGTTTGAGGCGTATCGAGAAGCGCACGACCATAAATAGAAAGTTGCACTTCGTGAAGGGCACTTTCGTCTCGATCGAGCATAATTATCTCGGAAGGGTTAAATCGAACTAATTGCCGACAAAGTTCACTACCGATGCTTCCACCCGCACCTGTTACGAGAACACGGCGGTTGACGAGATAATCCGAAATTTCATCAAGATTAATTTTTACGCGCCGCCTGCCAAGTAAGTCTTCATCGGTTAAATCGCGAATATCGTCGGCGCCTACTTGGCGCTCATCGAGACTTTGCACCACTGGCAGAATCTTCACGTTAAGTTTTGATTCTCGAGCTATTTGGACAATTTCGTTGACAACTGTTGAATCTGCAGACGGAATTGCAATTAATAATGTCGACGCGCCTGTTCGCTGAGTTACTTTTGCGATTTCATTTCGACCACCAAGTACCGGCACTCCTGAGATGCGCAAACGATGAGTTTTAGGATTGTCATCTAGAAATGCAACTGGCAAATATTGTGAATTTGGATTCCGAAGCATTGTGTTGACGATTTGAATTCCGCCTTCGCCGGCACCGTAGATAATCAGCTTCGTTGAGTTTTGAGCAGATGGTCGTCGCAGTTGTTCGCGTATTAAGCGCCATGTGTAACGACTAGCAGCAGTGAAAAACAAACCAAGTATTCCGCCAGCAACAATTGCACTTCGTGGAAATGCGTCTACTGATGTATCAAAAAATCGAATTACCCATAAAACTATTGTCGTGATCAGTGCTGACAAAATCAAACCCTTAACTTCGTCAAAGCTTCCATAGCGCCATCGTCGTCGATAAATTCCGACGATGTATCCGGTTACGGCCTGTACTACTGAGACCATTGGTAAGACACGAAGCAGGGTGTCTTTGACAATTTTACTGATTTCAGGTGCGGCCTGCAGATATGACCGCATTACAAGCGCAATTGTTACTGCTAGCACCCAGGCCAAAATATCTAATACGAATTGAGTTGTACTGGTGATTGAGTGAAAACTTCTTGAGTTTCCAAATCTTTCGGCGGTTAGCCGCAAGCGGTTTCGAGATGTCTGATTTACGTTCATAACTTCTTAACCAACAAGAATTACACCAAGAATATTGTTACCCGATTTATCTACAACTGTCCACGCGTTTTGCAACTCAGAACTCTCACTGCGGTGTTTTTTCGCCAACAAAATAACTGGTGAATCAGCCGTAGGAGTAAGAGACTTTGCGTCTAGTGACTTAACCTGACCAGCTGAAATTATCTTGCAAGACAAAATTTTCGCTAAAGATTTCTTTGTTTGTTCACTATTAGCGTCATCACCAATTGCAACAAGTCGCAAAATTGTAGATTTCTTTATCGTGTGTGCCGCTTGAATTGCTGCTGCGAGGTGCTGCAGTGAAATAGCTTGATTTTTCGCTGACAATTCGCCGAGAAACTGTTTGTAACCGACTAGGTTCACCAGTTGCTTCGCCCCTCTAATCTTGCCATCACTAAAAATCAGTTGAAGCAAAATTAAGCAACCAAGGACGAGGCCGATAAGTAAACCGAACAAATATGTAGATTTATTGACCGAAGTTACTTCTGCGCCCCCAGAATACTGACTGACACCAATGAGTTTTACTGCACCAGTCACAAGTTCAATTGACTTGTTCAGTGCTGAACGTTGTAGCGAGAGTTTTTCATTGGCTGTCGTCGAGATATTGTTTGGCGACTTGAGTAACGAGTCGATTAACGTAATTGAGTTTTGCAGACCAGACTTTGTTGCCTCGGCGCGAATTGAAACTAGTTTTGCGACAAAGGCATCAATGGCTGCGTCACAATTAAGCGGATCATTTTCTACACAAGCAAAAGAATATGAAGAACTGCCATAAGAGACAAAAGAGAATTGATTCTTACCTTCGGCACCCTGCGTTGAAGTGAGCGAGAAGTTCGGCTCAGATCGAGTCACAGAGACATCAACTTCGCCTTTAATTTTGGCAAGGATCTCTTGTTGCGATTCGTTGTTCAACAAGATCGATAATTGATTTTCTTCACTAGGAAATGGCTTAATTAATGAAGGGTCTAGCCCAACAATCGAAAGCGGCCCGGCTTCATCGAGCGGTTCGTATGTCTTAGTTAGAGAAAAATATCGAGGTGAAGTTTGTAGATCAGATTCTTGCAAAAACATCAAAGTCAGGCCCAGCAGCATGGTGAGTGGAACTATCCACCATTTTTTTGAGATTACGCGAAGTATTGCTTCAGAATCAGTGAATCTATTTCGCTTTGTTTCTATTGGAGCCATAAAGATTAAGGCTATCAGTGGGATAGTTTGCACAAGATCGAGTGAAATGTTTGAGATACCGTTAAAGACACGAAGGTATTGACAGCAGTTATTAAGCAGTTATTAACTAGGGAGAATAAACGGAATGTCATCTGACTTTGAACAACTCTTTGGTTATATCAACGTCGTTGACAACTCAAACAATGTGAAAAAAGTTGCTGATGAATTATTGGTGATGTCATGTTGGACAGAAGAATTCTGTGCAACGATTATTCGCGCGACTCAAGTCATTGATGGTTTTTCGGCAACCGACGGAGACCCAGTACCAGGAAACGAAATTTCACTGGCAATGATTAGCCCGCGATTGTTTGAAAACGTTCAGAACGATTTTGGTGCTCGACTTTGGCCTCAACTTCAAGAGCATTGGCCACTCATTGATTACCACGGAATACAAGATGTTTTTGTAATCAAATATGAAGTTGGTCAACAAGAAGAATTGCGGCTACATCACGACATCGCTCAAGTTTCGGCAAGCATCAAACTCAACAATGACTACGAAGGCGCTGAGCTCGAGTTTCCTCGTCAAAAATTTTCAAATCGTGCAATACCTGTCGGTCACATGTTGGCATGGCCAAGTTTGGTCACGCATCCACATCTCAGTACACCAATTACTCGAGGCATCAAGTACAGCGCAACCGTATGGTTTGAATTGCCAATTATTAGTTAACTAGTTCGACGACGAACGCGCAATGGGCGATTTTCTGCATTGAGACAATGCCCATCGTTTAGATCAAATCGCCAACCATGTAATGAGCATGTCAATTCTTGCCCATTGATCTCGCCGAAAATTGATAAATCTGCTTCACGATGTGGACACTTTCGTTGCATCACATAATCACCGAGTTGAATTTCTTCACTTAAGTCAGAATTGATTTTTAGTCGTGATGCAGCTTCGGACTCAGTTCTTTGCATCCGCTCAACAGAAAGACTTTTAAAAAAGTTGTAAAGATACTCGTTGAACTCACCCGATCGCCACGCCGAAAAACGACATGACAAGAAAAACGAGTTAGACCAGTCAACAGCGCGTTGGGCAACAACAGTTTCAAGTAAATCTCGGGGAACAGTAAATCGAAA
>JBAXAW010000147.1:0-3919 GCA_037142305.1 Actinomycetota bacterium | reverse complement strand
TGAGAACGCAGCGTCAATGACATTGCGATATCAAAACTTCGTCAAGTTGATGAGCCAGGCAACTGGTTTGCCAGTTGAGTTTTACGCGGCAACAGACTATGCAGGAGTCATCGAAGCGCAAGTAGCGGGAAGAGTAGACCTTGCGTTCTACGGTCCATTCTCATACGTACTTGCAAAAGCTCGTGGAGCAAAAATTGATCCAATTGGTGCGGCGATTCCGTCAGCAACTGGAAAGCCTGGCTATTACAGCTACGGCATCACCAATGCATCACGCTCTGATATCAAGTCAATCAAGGATTTCAAAGGCAAGAATGTTTGCTTTGTTGACGCGGCGTCAACTTCGGGATTTTTATATCCAACTGCAGGACTTCTAGCAAATGGAATTTCATCGAGTGACTACACTTCGACTTTTGCCGGCGGACATGATTCGTCAGTACTTTCAATCGAACGTGGAACTTGCGATGTCGGTTTTGCTTATGACGACATGGTTGACTCGCTCCTGATTGATCAAGGAAAACTTGCCAAGGGCGCTGTGAAAACAGTCTGGAAGAGCGAAGTAATTGCCGGATCGCCGATGGCTGTTCGTGTCGATTTGCCAAAAGATTTGGTCGAGATCATTCGAACAACGGTGCTCGAAAAAGCAAACGTGCCGGGTTTTGTCGCTGCAGGTTTGTGTGCGACTGCGACTGATTGTCGAATCATTGAAGACAAGTCGTGGGGTTTCACAAAAGTTGTTGACAGTTACTACGACGGAATCCGTCAAGTTTGTGAAGCAACTCGTTCGACTAAGTGTCGATAAGTCTTATAACTAGCTAATAACTAGCTAACTAATTAGTAAGGACAGCCTACCAATGTCAAAAATATTTTCGGTCGATGCTGACCCAATCGTAAGTTTGACAAAGGTATCTAAAAGGTTTGCAACTGGAACCCTTGCGCTCGACGAGGTTGATCTCGTCGTGCCAAGGGGCCAGTTGTTATCTCTAATCGGTCAGTCTGGTTCTGGTAAGTCAACACTGCTACGACACATCAACGGTTTACATAAGCCAACTGGTGGCGAAGTTTTAGTAATGGGATGCAACGTTGGTGACGCAAAGTCAAAAGAGTTGCGTCAGATTCGTAAAAATATTGGATTTGTGTTTCAGCAGTTCGGCTTAGTCGGTCGTGCTACATGTCTAGAAAATGTTTTGACCGGAGCGCTTGGACGACTTGGTGGTCCGAGGTTCGGATTAGTTAGTTACCCAAAAGCACTTCGTCGCGAAGCTTTCGAGCATCTTGAGCGCGTCGGGCTTGAAAGTCAAGCATTCCAGCGCGCAGACACTCTTTCTGGCGGGCAGATGCAACGTGTTGCAATTGCACGAAGTTTGATGCAACAACCGGTGATGTTGCTTGCCGACGAGCCTGTCGCATCGCTTGACCCAGAGTCAAGCGCTCAAGTGCTTGAGTTGTTGCTCAAAATTTCTATCGAAGAAAAAATGACAGTAATCGTTACATTGCATCAAGTTGAACTTGCAATCGGTTGGGCAAATCGAATCGTTGGTTTGCGCGAGGGGAAAGTAGTTCTTGATCGTTCAGCCATTGGATTAACTCAAGAAGATGTAATGGATGTTTATCGGCGTGCAGATCGCAGTAGTGATTTAACTAATCAAGAAGCTGAGTTTCCTGAATCTGTTGATTCTTTGAGTTCGTAATGTTGAGCGCCCCCCGCTCAACAACGCGTTTGAAGTTAGGTGGTGTCTTTCTTGTGTTTGTTGCTGCGACAGTTTGGTCGTGGCTGTACATAAAAATGACGTTCTCAACGTTATTTGGTGGATTTGACGACTTATGGAACTTGCTTCAATACATGTTTCCGCCTCGGTTCGATCAAATGGGTCAGGTAATTGATGCAACTATTGAAACTTTGTGGATGGCATTAATTGGCACAACCGCGTCAGTGATATTAAGTATCCCGCTGGCATTCGGCGCGGCTCGCAACACAACCCCCAACGCTGCGACCTTTGCAGTTTGTCGAGCGATAATCACTTTGGCCAGAGCAGTGCCAACTCTCATTATCGCTGCAATTTTTGTACTAGCAGTAGGTATCGGCCCTCTTGGAGGTATTCTCGCGCTTGCTCTGCACTCAATTGGAATGATTGGCAAGTTATACACCGAGGCGATTGAGAGCGCCACGGAAGCACCTCGCGATGCAGTTTCGTCAACTGGTGCTTCTAAATGGCAGACGATATTGGCGACGATTGTGCCTCAAGCGACGCCGACTTTTATTGGTGCTGCGTTGTATCGCCTTGATATCAATGTGAGAGAGTCAGCAGTTCTTGGCTGGGTCGGAGCCGGCGGAATTGGTTTTGTAATTCAAACTGCGTTGCGCGGACTTGATTATTCACGAGCGCTTGCTGCAGTGTCTGTAATTTTTGTAGTAATAACCCTCATTGAAATTAGTTCAAACAAACTTCGGGCTTCAATTATCGGTGAACAGTCTGCAGTAATTACTAAAAATCAGAAAGCCCGACAGAAATCTACCGAGCGTGATCACAAGATTTTGCTTGAAGCAGTAACTCTGCGCAAGATTAATTTGCCTTGGACATCAGAGCGAAGGTTGCGTGTATCCGCAATTTTGTTTTATCTAGGTT
The DNA here is from genome assembly GCA_037142305.1 of Actinomycetota bacterium. Classification (GTDB taxonomy): domain Bacteria; phylum Actinomycetota; class Acidimicrobiia; order Acidimicrobiales; family Ilumatobacteraceae; genus BACL27. The sequence continues at coordinate 1,295 of JBAXAW010000147.1, read as the reverse complement.
TATTAACACTTGCACTCGTTACAATTAAAATGCCGATAATCTCGTCATTCGGATATTTAGATGAAATTTTTAAAACATCGGCAGATTTGTTTCCTCCTGATTTCAATACAGCGCGTCCAGAAATTATTCGTGGGATACTTGAAACAATCGCAATTGGATTCGTTGCGACAATTCTTGGTTTATTGATTGCTTTGCCCCTTGCGCTTCTCGCCGCACGCAACATTGTTGTCAATCGAGTTATTTATTCAGGCACCCGATTGTTTATGCTCGCCTTTAGGGGAATCCCAGAACTGATCGTTGCCGTATTGTTTGTTAGTGCCATGGGCCTTGGCCCCGTACCCGGAACATTGGCGCTCACGCTTGGAACCGCATTTTTTATGGCGAAACTTATTGCCGATACTCTCGAAGAAGTTGCACCAGAGCCGCGAGACGCGATTTTTGCTACAGGAGCAACTCGTTCACAGGAGTTTTTCGCTGCAGTGCTACCTCAAGCAATGCCAAACTTGATAAGTCAGACTTTGTATTTGCTTGACGTAAATTTGAGATCTTCAACTGTTCTTGGCATCGTTGGCGGTGGCGGAATTGGATTTTTACTACTCAGCGCATTGCGAGTACTTGAATACCAAACTGTCGGTGCGATTTTGATTTTAACTTTTGTTGTTGTCTACGCGATCGAATTGCTTGGTTCGTGGGTTCGCAAACTCGTTGAGTAATTAAGAGCGACGATCCCAGCAGGCGTAGTGCCAATGACGACGCAAGTCTGGTGCGTCAACTGGTACACAGACATAATGCCCGATGCCCTCGTAGATGTCTTGATTGCAGCCAGGGCAGATATACATCTTTAGTGCTTCATACGGTTGCACACGGCGAACTTCAACATCACCGTATAGTCCATTCCAAATTGATTTTGACATTTAGCTAGTCATTCAAATAACCCGAATGCCCAGATTATTAGTGCAGTGATTGAGAGCATTGCACTAGCCACGATCAGATAGTCAATTGGGCGAGTGTTACGTTTGCGAGTCGGGTTGAATCCCACAGGGCAAGTATCGTCTATGAAATGGAAACTCTTGGTGTTATGCGCGAAGATTCTGTCGTAACTGTGACAATAAACCAGCCAAAAAAGAAAAACGCCATAGACAGATCTATGTGGGATGGTCTCACCGAGATATTTCGAGAGATCGCCGATAATTCTGCAGACCGAGTCGTGATCATCACTGGTGCTGGTGGAGATTTTTGCTCGGGCGCAGATCTAAGTGGTCGTGGTGACACAGCAGAGCGCAACGAACCTGCTG
>JBAXAW010000146.1:0-3948 GCA_037142305.1 Actinomycetota bacterium | reverse complement strand
GCGGTCAAAAACTACTTCGGTTTCGCTATCGGTCACAGCGCGCTTAAACTTTTTTTCAATTTTCGCTGGATCATCAAGCAAATAAATCACTCCCGAATCGTCATCACCAGATTTTGACATCTTTGACGTGGGGTTAAGTAGATCCATAACTCGTGCGCCACTAGGTGGTGTCACAGATTTCGGAATCACAAAAGTTTCTCCGAACCTGTGATTGAATCGAATTGCAATATCGCGGGTAATTTCAATGTGTTGGCGTTGATCATCACCGACAGGCACTTCGTTTGCGTCGTAAAGCAAAATGTCTGCGGCCTGTAGCGCAGGGTATGTAAACAATCCGGCTGAAACGAATTCGGCCTCGCGCTTGGCTGACTTGTCTTTGAACTGCGTCATTCTGCTCAGCTCGCCGAATGAGACAGTGCACTCCATGATCCATCCGAGCTGGCTATGTTCTGGCACATGACTTTGAACGAACACAGTGGCAACATCTGGGTCGAGTCCGACTGCGAATAAAACCGCTGCGAGTTGCAGAGTATTTCTGCCAATTACGCCTGGTTCTTCGGTGACCGTGAGGGCGTGCAAATCGACTATCCCATGAAACACATCGGCCTTATGTTGGCCTGAAACCCAGTTTCTAAGAGCGCCCAAATAGTTGCCAAGATGCACCTCGCCAGTGGGCTGGATACATGAAAGCACTCTCGTCACACAACAACCTTAGTAGTCGCCAATGATTGCCCACGGGAGGTAATCTCGCAGTGATGAAATATGCAGTTTCGACCCCGACCTTTGACGGGCCATTTGATTTATTGCTGCACCTGATTCTTCGCGAAGAAGTGGATATTCACGAGATTTCGCTTTCAAATATCGTCACCGCTTATCTTGAAGAAGTTTCGAAGATGCCCACTGTCGATTTAGATTTGGCAACTGAGTTCTTGTTGATTGCCGCAACGTTGATTGAGTTGAAGACGCGCAGGTTGTTGCCTGGCAAAGACGACGGCGATTTAGATGAAGAGCTTGCGTTATGGGAAGAACGAGATCTGTTATTGGCACGTTTATTAGATTGCAAAACCTTTAAAGATGTCGCTTCGGTGTTTAGTGATTTGGTAAGTCGTGCCGATTTAAGTTTTCCGCGAATGGCTGGCCCTGAAGAACGCTTTGCGTCACTGATGCCCGATCTTTTGGAAGGTGTCAGCCCACTGCGGTTGCAACGCGCTTATTTGCGTGCGGCTGCACAAAAACCACCAAAGGTGATTGGTCTTGAACACGTTGCACCAATTCGGGCGAGTGTCGCTGAAGCGTTGGTTACCGTCTCTGATCGTCTACGAATTGATGGTAAAACAACATTCCGAAGACTTGTCGACGGGATTACTGACAGAATTGAAATTGTTGTTAGATTTCTCGCGATTCTTGAGTTATTCAAACAAGGTCGTGTCGATCTTGGTCAAGTAGAGCGTTTCGGTGAGATTGAAGTGATTTGGCTTGGCATCGAACAAGACGGTGTTGTAACAGACAACTATGAAGGATGATTTCTAATAATGACTGACAACGAAAGTACTTTAGACCCAGAAATTGTTCGTGCGCTTGAAGCAATTCTTCTTGTGGCAATGGAGCCTGTCGCCCCGGCGCTACTTGCGCAGCTACTTGAAATCTCGCAAACTTTGGTTGAAGAACTTTGCGAGCGTCTTGCTGCGACTTACGAAGCAGCTGGGCACGGTTTTCAACTTGTCAAAGTTGCTGGCGGTTTTCGATTTCAATCACATCCAGATCTTGCCCCATATGTTGAGCGGTTCGTGCTTGATGGTCAACAATCTCGTGTCTCATCGGCGGCGCTCGAGACACTAGCGATTATCGCTTACAAACAACCTTTATCGCGTTCACAGATTGCCGCGATTCGTGGCGTAGACCCAGAAGCAGTAATGCGCACTTTGCAAGCGCGAGGTTACATCACCGAAGTCGAGCGCGACGATGGGCCAGGCCAAGCAGTGATGTTTGGGACCACGCCTTTGTTTTTAGAGCGACTCGGTATCGCATCTATTGAACATTTGCCATCAATCGCGGATTTTATTCCGGATGCATGTGTTGTTGAAGCACTTGAACAAGGTTTGCGCATCACACTTGATGATGTGCCAGCGCCAGAAGCCTAGAGACGTGGCACACGGCGAATTAAGTGAATTCGAAAACAATGATGGCGAGCGATTACAAAAAGTTTTAGCTAAAACCGGTTGGGGTTCGCGCAGAGAATGTGAAATCTTGATTGATGAAGGGCGAGTGCGTGTCAACGGTGAGATCGCGATTCTTGGCCGGCGAGTTGATGTTGAAACCGACAAGGTTGAAGTTGATGGTATCACCATCGGAGTATCTCCTGGTCTCGTTTATTACTTGTTGAATAAGCCAGTTGATGTAATCACGACTGCGAAAGATACGCACGGTCGAGCCACGGTGATCGAACTAGTACCGCTTGAACCGCGGGTGTTTCCGGTTGGTCGTCTTGATGCCGAAACTGAAGGTTTAATTCTGATGACCAATGATGGCGATCTCGGTCATCGATTGACGCATCCGAGTTTCGGAATAGAAAAAGAGTATTTAGCTCATGTGCGATCGTCTCAAAATGGTGTGAGCGAATCTGCTCTAAAGAAACTTCGCGACGGGGTAGAGCTTGATGACGGGTTTACTGAGCCTGCGCAAGTTGGGCAACTTCAACCTGGTGTTCTGCGAATAATTATTCATGAAGGTCGCAATCGCCAAATTCGCAGAATGTGTGAGGCGGTAGGTCACCCTGTAGAACGCCTCGTTCGAGTGCGTATCGGACCATTGATTGATCGCACGTTGGCGCCAGGTTCGTGGCGTGCGTTGTCTACAGCAGAAGTCGTTTCTTTAAATCAAGCAACAGCAAACTAACGCACGGGTAGAATTTAGAAGTGGTTTTGCGTCGCGCCAATGTAATGGGTCTTGGATTAATTGGTGGTTCGTTGGCATTGGCTCTTAAGAAAAACGGCTTTCAGGTTTCAGGTAGTGACGAAAACATCGAGACTTCGAAATCGGCGCTGGAGCGCAAAATTGTTGATGCAATCGGTGTTGATCCACTTGCAGAGATCAGTTTTGTTGCCACACCAGTCTCGTCAATACCAATGCAAGCTGCAGTCGCTTTGGCGCAGACTAAGGGCATCGTCAGTGATGTCGGTGGGGTAAAAGCTTCGGTTGTTGATGCAGTTCGTAACCCAAGATTTGTTGGCGGGCATCCAATGGCCGGTAGCGAACTCGCAGGGCTTGACGGTGCAGATGAAACTTTATTTGAAGGCGCAGTTTGGGTGTTGACGCCTTCTGTTGAGTCTTCAGATGAAACTTTTGAAAAATTGGCGAAGGTGATCACTTCGCTTGGCGCCGAAATAGTGGTTCTTGACGCGCAACGCCACGATCGACTTGTCGCCGTGGTTAGTCATTTGCCGCATTTGACTGCGGCGACGCTGATGGGTCTTGCTCATTTAACTGCCGAAGAACATGTCGCAGTGTTACGACTCGCGGCGGGTGGGTTTCGTGACATGACTCGCGTTGCATCTGGTCAACCACAAATTTGGATTGATATTTGTCGTGAGAACCGTGATGCAATCTTGGATGCATTAGACGGAATGATTTCGGGTTTGACCGAGATGCGAAGAATTGTTGATAAGCAAGATAACGAGCAGTTGCTAGTGCGTTTACAGACTGCTCGTTCGGCGCGAGCGAATTTGCCTGGTCGAGTGCATGAACTTTTAGATGTGTGCGAAGTGCGTGTGCCTATCCCTGACCGGGCTGGTTCTGCTGCCGAGATTTTTACTCTTGCAGCTGATCTTGGTGTGAACATCGCGAACTTTGAAGTTTCGCACTCGGTCGAAGGTGATCGCGGAATTCTCGTTTTAATTATTGATAAGGCGAGTGCCGAAATGTTTCGTGGCGGTTTGATGGCTCGAAAGT
>JBAXAW010000145.1:0-4010 GCA_037142305.1 Actinomycetota bacterium | reverse complement strand
ATATGTAGCAGTAAAAACACAGCCCAATTAATGAGAGAGTAAACGCCCAGACAAAAGCCATAACGCCAGTAGACAACGCTAAAAACAATGAAATCGCGGTCGATGAAGCAAGCCCGATCACATTTTGACGTTGGCGTTGGAGTTTGATTTGGCGCACATAGTAATCACCATTTTGGTTTTGATGCGATTTCGTGCCCTGGGGACGCAAAATTGGACCAGTCAGGTTCGAAAAGTGGTTTGCACCGCTACTTCTGCGTGGGCTCTGCTGGCTCTGTCGGCTTTGCGGGTATCCACCGCCGGGGCGATTCTGACGGTTTGGTGTAAGTTCTCTCGACATCCCGCGCATATGAGAATTTGTCGAACCCAAATTTCGAAGCGAACTGTTTTTTTTCTGAAACTGGTTAACTGAGGTCAATGGCGAGCTGTTTATTTTTGCACGAATCAGAGGCGGCAAAAGCACTGCGAGCCAAGCTGCGCCAACAATCAAAAGAATTAGTTTGCTCATGGGGTTGACTAATTCTATTAGTCATCGACCGAAGTTGAAACAACGCCTAACGAGCGCCAAATCCAAATAATCTATGAACTCGCATATGACGGTAAAAACGCTATTAAACGCTATTGAATAGCCGTTTAAGGGTTTCTAGGCAGGGGTTTCACGACGGTACAAGCCCTGGCGCCCGCCCGATTTCTCCCACAGGGTCAGTTCTCCGATAACCATCTCGCGATCGGCACTTTTGCACATGTCATAAATCGTCAGCGCAGCGACCGAACATGCGTGCAGGGCTTCCATTTCGACACCCGTGCGATCAATCGTGTCAACTTGCGCCTCGACTGCAATATGATCATCGCCAATTTCGAAATTGATGTATACCGCGCCAACTAATAGTGGATGACAAAGCGGAATCATCTCGGCGGTTCGCTTTGATGCTTGAATTCCGGCAACTCGTGCCACTGCTAGAACATCGCCCTTTTTAACTTCACGATTGGCGATAGCCGCAGTAGTCGCCGGTTTCATAAATACTTTGCACCGAGCAATCGCACGACGATGGGTCGGTTCTTTCGGGGTTACATCAACCATTCGAGCTCGACCCATTGGGTCAAGATGAGAAAAATTTAGCTCAGACATGATCGTGCTTCTTAGCCACCGATTTGGCTCATTGAGCGTTTTGGACGCACGAACGTAACGCTACCAATCGCATGACCCGCCCACTTCGTGCCAACCGCACGCTTTATTTCTGCTGCAAGTGCATCGTCGCTTGCATCGCCGCGCAACATTTCTCGCAAGTCAAATTCGGTAGTCGAAAACAAGCAAGTGCGAAACTGACCCTCGGCGGTTAATCGCACGCGATCACAATCTCCACAAAAAGGTTTTGTCACCGATGGAATCACGCCGACTGTGCCTGCACCATCTAGATATCTCCAGCGATCGGCCGGCGCCGCACCACGACTAGCAACTTGCTCTAGCGGGTAGACACTATTTATAGTCGCAACGATTTCATCTTGACCGACAACATCGTTGCGTTGCCATTGCCCCTGTGCGTCAAGTGGCATGAATTCGATAAAGCGAACTTCAATTTGCTTCTCACGCCCAAAACTAGCAAGGGCGATAATCTCGTCGTCATTTACACCACGCTGAATTACTGCATTAACTTTTACTGGTGCAAAACCTGCCTGCACCGCGGCGTCAATGCCATCTATTACATTTGCCAAATGGTCGCGGCGCGTGATCTTGAGAAATTTTTCTTGTTGCAAAGTATCCAGGCTGATATTAATTCGCGCCAAACCGGCTGCCTTCAACTCTTCGGCGATCAGACGTAGTGTCGCCCCATTAGTTGTCATCGCCAAATCAATGTTTTTACCCGCCAGTTGAGAATTCGCCGTCTTTAGCACTCGTAATTTTGAGAGTTTCTCAACAAGAACTGGCAAGTGAGCGCGCACTGTTGGCTCGCCGCCAGTTAATCGAATGCTGTCAACATCAAATCGTTCAACACAAATTTGCGCCAAACGATAAATCTCTTCAAAGCTTAAAATCTCTTTGCGATCTAGCCACACCATGCCTTCTTCTGGCATGCAATAAGTACACCTGAAATTGCAACGATCGGTGATTGATATCCGCAAATCACGAACGGTTCTACCGAACGGGTCAATCAGTTCCACGAACGCAACTCCATTACCTGAGCCTATTGCGAGGCAATTAGCCCAGCAACATCACTTCAACTTCAGAGCCTGCGGCTAGACCTTCACCATCTGGCACAAGGGCTAACCCGTTCGCAAGCGCAGTGGCTGCAAGTTGATGACTGCCCTGCGGGCCCGTGTCGCGAACATGCAGACGACCATCATTTTCAAATGTTCCAAACACGCGCATCAAATGGATTTTGCCATCGCGACGACGCTTCAGTTGTTTATCAACTATTGCTTTGACTTTTGGTCGAATCAAATTTTGAGTATGCCCCATCATCTTGCGCAACGCCGGGCGCGCCAACATTTCAAAACTAATCATTGATGAAACTGGGTTGCCGGGTAAGCCGAATACTGGGATTACCCGCGAGTCGCTCGTTTTAAGTCTGCCGAACGCAAACGGCTTTGCCGGTTTTATCGCCATCTGCATCCACTGCATCTCAGCAATTCGCGACAACACGATCTTGACAACATCAAAGTCGCCTTGCCCAACACCGCCGCTAGTGACAATTGCATCACAGCCTGATGCAACCTCACGCAAAATTTGTTCAAGTTTTGCTTCGTCGTCGTCGATTATTCCGAGATTTATAACTTCGCAATCAGTAGCGCTGATCATCGTTGCCAGCATTGTTAAATTGCTTTCGCGAATCTGGCCTGGCTTAAGTTCTCCACCATTTACGACGAGTTCATCACCAGTTGAGAGCATCGCCACTCGAAGTCGTGGATAAGTTAAAACTTCGCGGGCATTGATCGCTGCCAGTACTCCGACACCTGCCGGGTTGATCACTGACCCGGCAGCGAACACAACATCACTAGTTTTCACATCTTCGCCGATTTCGCGAATTGCGTCACCAATCTGCGCTGGTTTATTGCACCGTACGCGAGTTTCGCTGAGCACAGTTGCATCTTCGATCATCACAATTGCATCTGCGCCTTGTGGCACTGGCGCACCCGTCATGATTCGTGCTGCTTGGCCTGCACCAATTGCGTAGTTCGCAATGTGGCCTGCACCGATTACACCAAGGACTTCAAGTTCGACGCCGACAGTTTTTACATCTTGCGCTCGCACTGCAAAACCATCCACTGCGGAGTTTGCGAATGGCGGAATAAATTCAGTGGCGACGACGTCTTGAGCGACGACTCGACCAGACATCTGTTGACAATCTGCAAGAACAGTGTCTAACTTTTGGCAACCACCAATCACAATTTCTTGCGCTTCAACGAGAGAAATCACATTGCTGACGGTATCGCCACAGATCTGGCGACAGGCTTCGTAAAATGAAACCGACATGAACGCCGATCTAACCACCTACCAATCACTTTCTGCCTCGGGTCATCATGCGTCGTGGGAGTCTTTGAACTTGGCGCAAAATTCTGCGACGAGTGCTGTGAATATGCGGTGGGAGAACGAAGGCTGGACAGCCGAAGGCACACTTGGGGTCGACAACGCACAGTTCGTGTTGCGACTTTCGGCTGGATGGGTGATTCAGCAATGCTTATTGTTTCGCGATCTCGAAGACCCAGATCTTTGGCTAGGCACGGACAGTCATGGTCGATGGGGAGAAGTAAATGGCGCTCATCGCACCGAACTTGACGGGTGTACCGATCTTGACTTTATGAACACGCCATTTACGAATTGCATTCCGATTCGCAGATTGCCTCTTCTAATTGGCGATAGTGCAACCCTGACAATTGCAGTTATCGACATCGAAACACTGGGGATTACGAAACAAACTCATCAGTACACAAAACTTACACAACATACTTGGCGCTACATCAGTTCGGCTTCAAACACCGAAGTTGAAGTCAAAGTTGATGAATTTGGATTCGTG
>JBAXAW010000144.1:0-4054 GCA_037142305.1 Actinomycetota bacterium | reverse complement strand
GGGACGGACGTAGCTCTGGTGTGTCAGTTGTCTTGCCAAAGGCACGGCTGATTATCTACCTACGGAATGGATAACCGCTGAAAGCATCTAAGCGGGAAGCCAGTTCCAAGATGAGTTCACTCATGCAGTCAATGCAGTAAGGCCCGTGACCAGACCATCACGTTGATAGGCCGGAGGTGTACATGCGGTAACGCATTTAGCCGACCGGTACTAATCGGCCGAGGGCTTGGATTTTGCTCGTGCTTGCTCTGAAGTCCTTAGGGGACTTGAGCGCAGATTTCTGTCTGCGCGTTTCCCTAATAGACTAAAGATTTCTGGTGACCATAGCGATGGGGTCACACCCGTTCCCATTTCGAACACGGCAGTTAAGCCCGTCCGCGCCAATGGTACTTGGAGGTAGACCTCCTGGGAGAGTAGGTCGTCGCCAGATTATTTTAATAAGAAACAAATAGCCCCACTTCGGTGGGGCTATTTGCATTTTCCAGCACAGTTCTTCAGAGCCAGTTGTTGATTGCAGTTAGCGTTGGCGAGATGTTCAACAACAAATTGTTTCCAAGCGAACCGAATTATCCGGTGATCCATACGCGTCAATATCAAGTTAAGGCATATCGCATCTCTGAGGAGAAGTTTTTGTTGCGCGGCGTCGTTGTTGATGAAAAACCTGCGGGCTTATATATCGAGAATGACCCTGATCCAATATGGATGCATCACATGATTGTTGATCTTGAAATCACGTATCCAACCTTCTTGATTACAAAAGCCGATGTCGATTTCAAGAATCATCCTCACCTTGGTTGCACAAACATCACCGACCACTACAAAAAACTCGAGGGCATGTCAATTGCCCGCGGTTTCAATGCGAAGGTGCGCGAACTCTTTGGCAGCTCTCGTGGATGCACACATATCGGCGCTTTGCTTGCTGCAATGGCGCCGGTGGCGATTCAAACTGGTTGGTCAATGCGCGTAAGTTCTATTTCTGACTCTGATGCTCTTGCGAAGTCACCTGAAGATTTTAAAGAACAGAGAATTAAACAATTCTCTTCGACGGTTAATACCTGCCATATTTGGGATGAAAACGGAGAGATGATGACGAAGGTTCTTGCTGGCGAAGAGATTGAGATGCCGCTACCGGTGGTTTTACGATTGCGCGAACTTGGTCGCGATGAAACCGACTGGCTTGCCGGTCGTAAATAACTTTTAATTCGTCAAATAGATTTTCAGTTTTGTCACTTGGGCGATTGCATCAAAATCTGAGTCGTTATGCAAAAGATCGGTGTCTGTACGAATTGCGATTGCTGCAATCAGGCAATCAACGTGGGTTCTGATAGTTAATCCGAATTTACGACACGCACGATAGATCGCAGCTGCATTGTCATAGTCAATTGATTCCGTTTTAATTACAGTTGCTCTTGCCAATAACTTCTCTAATTGAGTGACATGTTTTTCATCGCGGGCGCCCGCGAGCAACTCCATCCGAATTGCATCGCACAAGGCTGGTTCAAAATCAAGTAAACGCTCAACCTCGTTGCAGGTCTCTGAATCTGAATCACGTAAATACTCAACCCACGCAGACGTATCAATTAGTGGCATTAAAAACGCTTGGCGCGCATAGCTGCAAGATCGCCTTCCCAACCGGTGCCTCGCATTGCGTATGCTTCGTCGAGGGTCATCGGCTCAATAGCCAATGCACGAAGGGCGAAGTTGACTGCGTCTCTCATAGTCGTCAAATTGAACCGCTCCATTACACGTCGGCATGCTTCTTCATCAATGTCGATATTCGTTCGTGCCATAATCACAGTTTATACACCTCCGATACACATCAATTTACAACCAGCAAATATGCCTGTTTAACAAATGTGTGGCGATTGAGACGAAAACGGCAGATGCACAAAAACAAAAAGTGGGCGACACCCGAAGGCGCCGCCCACTAAAAACTGAAGTATCTTGATTATCTAGCGAGTTGCCACAGGCTCTTTGTCAATGTCCAGCCGTAGTCAGAACCTTCGGTTGCTGCGATTGCAAATATGATCAGCGCACCGCCAGCCATTGAGATGTTCTTTAAGAAACTGATCATCTCTGTTTGTTTAGCCTGAGCATCTGTTTGTGTCCAGAAGTCGTGCATCTTTAACGCCATCACGATGAGCAACGCTGCAATTACGAGAGCGCCAAGATCGGCGTAAACGCCAAGCATGATTGAAAGACCACCGATTGCCAAAAGTAAACCAGTAACAATTACCGAAAATTTGGCCGCTGGTACCTTCTTGAATTTCGCATAACCTGCCATTGCATCGACCTTCGCCAAGTGGCTCAAGCCACTAGTTACGAATATGAAAGCGAACAAAACTCTCCCGATCAACAATATTGAATTCATTATGTCTCCTTAGTTAAAACTAGTCGCAGGATTGCGACCAGTTGCGAGCACAACTATATCCAAATCTAGTTGCGCGCGCAACTATTATTTAGGGTGGTTATGCTTGACGCAGTGACAAACCCAAACTGGCTTAATTCGGCAGAGATGAAGGCATGGCGTGGGTTTGTTAGCACTTCATCTGACCTGCTGAATTTGATTGCGAGAGATCTCGAACCATTCGGGATTGATGGTGGTGATTATCAACTGTTGGCGATGCTTTCTGAGGCTCCAGATCAAAAACTAAAAATGTGTGATTTGGCAGAAAGGTTAAGGCTTTCACGTAGTGGTTTGACTCGTCGTATGGATGGTGTGCTGAAAGCAAAATATGTTTCACAAGTTCGTGATAGTCATGATGGACGAGTGATTTTTGCACACTTAACTAAAAAGGGTTTTGATTTTATAAGAAAAGTCGCGCCGCATCATCTCGAAAGTGTTCGTACCAGAATGATTGATCTTCTGTCGCAGACAGAAATACATGCCTTCGGTAGTGGCTTCGAAAAAATCGCGAAAAATGTGAAACAACCTGATTAGTCGTTCGACAGTTTTTGAGCGTTTTGCGCCTGCACTTTTCGTTGTGCTCTGGAGTACCGGTTTCGTGGTCGCGCGCTACGGCACTCGCGATGCTGGGCCGCTCACATTTTTGTGCGTGCGCCTGGCTGCTGCCGGCGTGTTGTTGTGGTTATTCGCAGCACTATCTAATGCGCCAAAATTAACGAAATCAAATCTTGCAATTTCGGTGGTTGTCGGCATTTTGATGCACGCCGTTTATTTAGGTGGCGTGTTTGTCGCTATTGACAATGGCCTTCCATCGGGGCTTAGCGCTCTGATCGCTGGGCTTCATCCTGTTGCTACCTGCGTCGCTGCTCGAATCTTTCTAAAAGAGCGATTGAGCGGCAAACAAATAGTTGGCGTATTTTTAGGATTAACAGGTGTCTGTGCAGTCGTCATCGAAAAACTCGAAGATACAAATGGTGGCGTAACAAAAGTGGCGATGATTGCAATGATTATTTCTGTATTCGGCTTAACCGTCGGCACTTTGTTACAGCGCGCATTCAGCCAGAAGATTCCACTTTTGCGTGGCACCTCGGTGCAGTTTCTCTCATCCGGTGTGGTTCTAGCGATCGCTGCAACTTACAGCGAAAAGTGGCAGATTAATTTCACGACTCAAACGATGCTGGCTTTGTCGTGGGGAGTCTTTGTTCTTTCGCTCGGTGCAGTATTAATCATGTTTGTTCTGCTTGCGCGTCATCCAGCGGCGCGTGTGAGTAGCCTATTTTTTCTCACGCCCGCATTAAGCACAATCGAAGGTGCAATTCTGTTCGGTGAGCGTCTGGGTTGGCTTGCAGTTACCGGACTATTCATAGCAATTTTCGGGGTTCGCCTCACCATGCAATCAACCAACGTTGATTAGCTAACTAGGTATGTGTTTATCGCTCGTCGAATTATGTCGCTTCGTGTCGTGCCTTCTTTCTTCGCACGACGATCAATTGACTCAACAATTGCTGGCTCAATGCGCACTGGTACGACTTGCGCAACCGCATTACCCATCAGTGGCCGACCAGGCAAGCGGGTGAACCTTGACAAATCAAAGTCTCGCGTCGCGAAATCATCGGCCATGCGATCAAAATCTGCGTCCGTTAATAT
>JBAXAW010000143.1:0-4087 GCA_037142305.1 Actinomycetota bacterium | reverse complement strand
CGTTGTTCGAACCTCTGGCGTTGAGTTTTTGTTTCCGTGTTAATTAGTTCTTGATTAGTCGAGACTGATTACTGGCGCGTTTGTTTTATCGGCCAGCCAAGTCTTTTCAATTTCTGCCAATTTGCCCGAATCTTTAATCGTTGCAAGTGCAGTGTTTACGCAATCAACAAGTTTGTTGTCCTTATCGAACAACAATCCAAAGTTGTCAGCAGCGACGGCATCGCTGAGTGGAAACTGTCCAATTACTTTTGATCCTTCAATTTCAACAGCACTGATGTAGAACGCTGTTGGCAAGTCAACAACGATTGCATCAATTTGTTTTGCTTCGAGTGCAGCCTTGGCACCGGCGTTGTCATCGTAAATGAACGGTTCATTAGTTGGCTTGATCACATTGAGGATGAAATCTAGACTTGTCGTGCCAGATTGCGCGCCAAACTTCAATTCTTTGAGTTCTGAAAGTTTTGTTGCACTTGCGACAGGCGAGTCAGCGAAACCTACAACTGCTTGATTTGTCGAGTAGTAAGGGTCGCTGAAACTTACTGTTGCTTTTCGCTCATCGGTAATTGAATATTGCTGCAAGTTAAAGTCAAAGTTTTTTGCACCTGGTTGAACTGCTTCATCAAAACCTGTGCGTACCCAAACTATATTTTCATTTGTATAGCCAAGTTCGCTGGCAACTGCGTATGCAACCGCTGCTTCAAAGCCTTCACCAGATTCTGGTTTATCGCCGACAACCCATGGCTCAAATGCTGGTGTACCAGTGGCGATTGTTAATTTGCCTTCAGTGATAGTCGGGCAGGCTGCACTTGATTTGTCGTTGCTGCAACTAGCCAAACCCAAAGCAGCAATGCTGCCGAGGATAATTGCCAACCGTGTTAGGCGTGATTTGGTGGTCATATTGGAGGTTCCTTTCCAAAGAACGTGCGTTTATTGAAGGCAAAACTAGCACTACTTGACACTGAGACGGTAAGGGTCTTATTGTCTCACTATGGCTATCGCAGTTGATGCAAACCAGTCGGCGTTCACCGAAGTAGAAACGCGCGTGCTGGATGCCACAAAGTTGGCGATTGAAAAGTGGGGAGTTTCGAGGTTCACCGTCGCCGATGTTTGTGTTTTGGCCAATGTCTCGCGAGCGACTCTCTACAGAATGTTTCCAGGCGGAAAAGAAATTTTACTCGAAGCACTGCACGTTCGTTCTTTGGATGAGTTTTTCACCACGCTGTTAGATCGCGCCGATGGCGCAAAATCGCTTGAGGATCTTCTTGTGCGTTGCATCGTTGTAGCCACAACTGAACTTCGAAACGATGAGCATTTAGCGATGATGCTTGCCACAGAACCCGGCACAACGTTGATGCAATTTACGATTGACGGGTTGTCACGAATTGTTCGAGTGGCATCTGCGTATCTTGCACCGTTAGTGGCAGACTTTTTGCCGAAGCGCGAGGCTGATGCATTGGTTGAAGTTTTGGCTCGTCTTGTAATCTCATATTTCTTGACGCCTTCAGAACATTTTGATTTCACAGATAAAGCAAGTGCAGCAAAATTTTTGAACACGCATATCAATATCCACGAATTATCAAAAAAATAAAAATAGGAGAGCCATGTCAATCACAGAAAAGCAAAATCAAGACATTATCGGTCGAGATCAAATCAATAATATTGAAGCGATCCTCAGTATTCCGGTGACACCAACAAACGAAATTGAGCACGCTGTAAAAAATAACGCTGACACAATTTTCACCTGGGATTATTCGTTGACCCGACCGCCATTGCGCAAACTTTATGAGAAAGCCAAGACCAGTCAATGGAATGGCACAACCGATTTGCCGTGGGACACAGCAGTTGACATCGAAAAGACTGTTGCTGCCGATCAAGCTGCAATTGGTAACGGTGTAGACCCAAGTTGGTATGCCGATACAAAACTTGCAACATGGGGCGACAAAGAATGGCTTGAGTTCGGTATTCAAAGTCGCAAGTGGATGCTTTCGCAATTTCTTCACGGCGAGCAGGGTGCATTGATCTGCACAGGCAAAATTGTCGAAACTGTGCCGTGGTACGACGCGAAGTTGTATGCCAGCACCCAAGTCGTAGACGAAGCACGACATGTTGAAGTGTTCGCGCGTTACCTAGACGAAAAGCTCGAAGGTGGCTACCCAATTAATGCTCACCTTGGTTTGCTACTTGACGACATCGTTAGAGACTCACGTTGGGACTTGACTTATCTCGGAATGCAGATCATGGTTGAGGGTCTCGCACTCGCAGCGTTTGGTTATTTGCACCAATTAACTGGTGAGCCGCTACTCAAAAAACTTCTTCGTTATGTGATGAGCGATGAAGCGCGACACGTTGCGTTCGGTGTTTTGAGCCTTAAAGAGGTTTATGACGGAATGAGTGATGCAGAAATCATGGAGCGACAAGAGTTCGCCTATGAGGCAAGCATTCGAATGCGTGACCGATTCTTGCAACAAGAAGTTTGGCAATACATGGGTGTAGATCCGAAATCGGTAATTCCGTTACTAATCAACGACCCAACACGCAAAATATTTCAGCAGATGTTGTTTGCCAAGATCGTGCCTAACTGCAAAAAACTCGGGTTGCTTGACCGCAATGACTTCTGGTTGCGTCATCGCTTTGAAGAAATGGGTGTTATCCAGTTCGAAGATTGGGAGAACACCGGTGACGAGTATCTCAAGTTCGAAATCGGTAAAGAAGTCGAAACAGCGAACTGATCTAGCGCGCAAATCTATACAGCCGTGAGTTCTTGACTGGCTAGCATCTAACCATGCCAAGATTCGGTCAAGTACTCACAGCAATGGTCACCCCGTTTGATAAAAATGGCGAATTAGATCTTGACGGCGTGCGTCGTCTCGCAAAGTGGTTGCAAGAAAACGGCAACGATGGTCTTGTCGTAGGTGGCACAACAGGTGAAGCATCAACTCTCACGGACGATGAAAAACTCTCGTTATTTAGTGCAACTGTTGAAGCGGTGACGATCCCGGTTATTGCAGGAACGGTCACGAACGATACGCGTCATTCGATACACCTAACGAAACAAGCATCAAAACTTGGCATTTCTGGAGTGCTTGCGGTTGGCCCTTATTACAACCGGCCATCTCAAGCGGGAATTTTTGCGCATATGACAGCAGTTTGTGCTGCGACAACTCTTCCGGTCGTTGTTTACGACATTCCGGTGCGTACTGGTCGAAAGATTTCAACTGCAACACTCGCCAAGCTTGCAAACGAAGTAAAAAATGTTGCCGCGTTGAAAGATGCGAGTGGCAACCCGGCCGAGACCGCAATGTTGATGACCCAAGTGCCAAAAAGTTTTGAACTTCTCAGCGGTGATGATGGTTTGACTTTGCCGTTAATGGCGATTGGTGCAGTCGGCGTAATCGGCGTCGCAACCCATTGGACAGGTGTTGATCATCAAGAGATGTTTAAAAAATGGAATGCTGGAGATATCGCAGGTGCTCGAGCGGTGAACGCTCGAATGTTAGAAAGTTTCGCGTTTGAAACTGGCGACGAAAATCCAAATCCATTGCCAAGTAAAGCGATGATGAACCATCTTGGTATATCGGTTGGAGATGCGCGATTGCCGATGGGGCCACCACCAAGTGGTCTTGCCGAGCGGGCAGCAAAAGTGTTTGGTAATTTGCAAGCGGCGCGTGCTGCCGCAAGTCGCTAACAGATTAATTAATGTCAAAACCAGTTCGCATCTCGTTTCTTGGCGGGCTCGGCGAAATAGGCCGCAATTGCATGGCGATTGAGCAAGATAAAAAAATCTTGCTGATTGATTGCGGATTGATGTTTCCAAAAGCCGAGCATGGCGACGACATTGATGTGATAATTCCTGACTTCACCTGGTTGCTTCAAAACAAAGAGCGAATTGTTGGATGTGTTGCAACTCATGGTCATGAAGATCACGTTGGTGCATTGCAATATTTGCTGCGAGATGCTTCGTTTCCCTTATACGGCTCGGCACTGACTTTAGGTTTGGCCCGAAATCGAATTTCTGAAGCACGATTGACTGACAAAACAAAGTTCATTGAAGTAGATGACAACGATCGAGTCAAGATTGGTCCATTTG
>JBAXAW010000142.1:0-4111 GCA_037142305.1 Actinomycetota bacterium | reverse complement strand
GGCAAATATCGTTCAAGAATCGCTAATTCGGCGCGTTCTGCAGCTTCGGCTTCAAGGCGTCCTGCGTCCTTATATATGTCTGCCGATTCGGCACGTTTTTTAGCCTCAGCGCGCACAACACCTTGAACCTGATCGTTCGATAGTTCAACTGCTGCATCACCAGCAACCTGGGCGTTCATAATTGCAGCCAAAGTCATTCGCAACGTAGAAGTTTCAACTTCATTGCGTGCCTTCATTGACGCAGTCAAGTCATCCTTAAGTTGTTGTTTGAGGTTTGACATTTTTCATCACTCCCGTTTAATAATCAGGTTCATTCTTGAATGGGTTTCTAGCAATTAGCGTAGTGCACACCATGAATAACGAAGTCTTTGAACTTTTCTTTGCGATGCTGAGTCTCGGCACCTTGATTTTCGGTGTGATTGTCTTGATCGCCCGCCTGATCAAGGCCAAAACTTTTCTATCTGAAGTTAAAAAGATTGCGTTGCCACTTGCGGCCATGATTACTACAACAGCGATGCTCGGAAGCCTGTACTTCTCTGAGGTGGTGCACTACAAACCATGTCGGCTTTGTTGGTTTCAACGATCAGCAATGTACCCATTGGCAATTTTGCTAGTTGCCGCAAATTTCAAGAAGTTCAAGTTCACAAAAATCGTGGCCGTAGTTCTGGCTCTCGCTGGCGGATCAGTTTCGACATATCACTGGTTTCTTGAAAGATTTCCAGATTTGGATGCGGGCGTTTGCGATGCAAAACTGCCATGCGAATTTATTTGGTTTGAGAACTTTGGATTCGTCACACTTTCATTCATGGCCTTCACTGCCTTTTTCACGACAATCGTTTTAGTTACACTTTCACCACAGGAGAAAAAATGAACTCACAAAAAATTAATTCATCAGGCTCGAATAAAACATTTTGGCTGATCGGCGGCATTGTCGCCGCGATCGCGGTAATGGCAATAGTTGCGATTGCCAGCCAGTCGGGCACCAAAGAAGTTGCGCAAGGAGTTGACGAGTTTCATGCTGTTGAAGTTTCAGGTGATGTTCTGCCGGCTTATGCAGATGGTGCTGCCGACAAAGCCGTCGGCATGACCGCACCAGTTCTGACTGGAGCAGGTTTCACCGGAAACAAGATCGTCACTACACCAGGCGCACCGACACTTCTTGTGTTTCTTGCACACTGGTGCCCACACTGTCAGCGTGAAGTGCCGTTGCTCGTGCAATGGAATCGCGATGGACTTGTGCCAAGCGGCGTTGATGTAATTGCGGTCGCGACCTCAACTGACCCGGCGTCGCCAAACTTTCCACCATCTGAGTGGTTGGCACGTGAAGAGTTTCCGGTGCTTTGGCCGGTAATGGCCGACAGTGCAGAAAAAACAGCCGCGGGGGCGATGGGTGTTTCTGGGTTTCCGTTCTTTGTGTTGATAGGTGCCGATGGCAAAGTCGCATTTCGAGGAAGCGGCGAGATCGAAATGAAAGTCCTCACCGAGATCATCACCAAGACGCTCGGCGTTTAACCAGTAGAAGTTTGTTGTCGGCAATATATTTGCCGACATCCAAATGACCCGCATCGCCTAAATAGTTAGGTTAAGGTTTTGGCTAATTTTCGCACATTCAATATTGGGAATGATTCTCATTACGGCTAGGTTAGAGCCGTGAACCAAATTTTCATTGCGCCGTTTGTTGAAAACGAGAACTTACGTTTGGCTTTACTGGCCAGCATGCTCGTGGCAATCACGTGTGCGATTGCAGGTACTTTCGTTGTTCTTCGAGGTCTAGCGTTTGTCGGCGACGCGTTAAGCCACGGAGTTCTACCTGGTATTGCAACCGCATTAATTTTTGGAGTTTCGGGGATCATTGGTGCAGGCATTGGCGCCGTCGTAATGATGGGAGGCGTCAATCTTGTTACGCGTCGTTACAAACTTTCAAGTGACACAGCAATTGGTTTGCTTTTTGTCGGCATGCTCGCATTGGGTGTTCTTATTACATCTTCATCACCGAAATTTCCAGAAGATTTAGATCACATCTTGTTTGGCGAATCTTTAGCAGTTAAACCGACCAATTTAATTTGGCAAGGCATCGCGCTTTTGGTTGTTGGTGCAATCGGAGTTTTCGCGAGACGACCATTTTTGCTGATGTCAGTAGACGACGGACTTGCACAGACATCTGGGTTTAACGTGACATTTTTTCAGAACTTAATGATGGCAATGATTGGGCTCACTGTGATTGCGAGTTTTCAAACTGTCGGCACATTGCTTGTACTTGGAATGCTTATCGCTCCAGCCGCGACGGGTGTGTTATTTGCTAGACGTATTTCGTCGATGATGCTAATTGCAAGTGTTATTGGCTGCGTTGCAAGTTATTCAGGGCTCTTGATTAGCTTTCATTTTGAACTTGCCGCTAGTGCAAGCATCGTGCTTGTCGCCGTATCAATTTTTGCTATCGGGGCTGTCGCCACAGAAATCAAAAGAAGCCGCAACTTACGCCATGATGAGTTGCCTCACCAGCATGAGCACGCTCATGCACACTAAAACAATTCTCGCGTCTCATCTTTCGATTGGTTTCGGCAAACATACAGTTGTTGCGAATATTGAATTCACGACTTCACCAGGTGCACTAGTTGTGTTAATTGGTACGAATGGGTCTGGCAAATCAACACTCCTCAAAACTCTGGCCGGAATGCTCAAACCTATTTCTGGTTCAGTGAAGATACTTGATGGTGATCCTGGCAAGTCTCCACGCCGAGTTGCATATTTACCGCAACATCCAATTTCATCTCACACTCTTCCACTTCGAGCGCGCGATGTCGTGGCAATGGGGAGATATGCAAATCTTGGGTTATTCAACCGTGAATCATCGGAAGATAGACAAATTTTACAAACCTCACTCGAGCGAACTGGCGCAATTGAATTTGCTGAGAAACCGCTCCGCGATCTTTCAAGTGGCCAACAGCAACGCACCCATTTGGCTCAAGTTTTAACACGACAGGCAGAAATTTTATTGCTTGACGAGCCCACAGCCGGCCTTGACATCAACGGGAGAAAACTTGTTGCCGAGATAATCGCAAATGAGCGAGCGCGCGGTGTGACTGTTGTGATGGCGACTCACGAATTGCAAGATGCCGACAATGCAAACACAGTCATGTTGTTAGCTCAACGAGTCGTATCTATTGGTGCGCCTGAGGTTGCATTGCGTGACGAATATCTACGCGAGTGTTTTGGCTTTACTCAGCCCCACTAGGCGCTTTACTAGAAATTCTTTTCGAGTGCGAGCAACTTTCGCTTGATCGCTAGCCCACCGGCGTAACCACCAAGTGTGCCGTCTGATGCAACTACTCGGTGGCACGGCAAAACAATCGCCACCGGGTTCTTGCCGTTAGCCGAGCCAACTGCACGAAATGCTTTTGGCTTGCGCACAAGTTTCGCTTGCTTCGCATACGAGATCGTCTCACCGTATGCGATTTTATTCAGCGCAAACCAAACAGACTCTTGAAACTCGGTGCCAGAAATATCGAGTTTGATCGAAAACTTCTTACGCTTGCCAGCAAAATATTCGTGCAACTGGCGTTCGGTCTGTACTAAATAACTATTTGCTCTAGTCGAGACAGTGCGCGCACTGCGCAACTTTTTTGCGCCAAAAATAACTTGTTGCAAACCTAATGGCGACGCAACCAAAGTAAGTTTGCCAATCGGTGTCGCGATTATCCGTGATGCAGTCAAGCCTGAGTTGAGTTTTGGCGTAACCTTCACTTATGACCTCCCACGAGATGACGAGCATTGAAAGCCCAGCCACAAAACGTATCGCACTTGTGGCTCATGACAATATGAAACGCGAAATGCTCGAGTGGGCGACTGAACATAAAGATGAATTGAAGAAACACACGCTGATTGCTACTGGTTCAACAGGTAAATTAATTGCCGACAGCACAGGCTTGACACTCGAACGAATGCGCAGTGGACCACTTGGCGGCGATCAACAAATCGGCGCACGAATTTCTGATGGTGGCATTGATGTGTTGTTATTTTTTTGGGATCCACTTGAACCCCAGCCACACGACCCAGATATTCGAGCGTTGTTGCGTATTGCCGTGGTTTGGAATATCCCGGTGGCTTGCAA
>JBAXAW010000141.1:0-4115 GCA_037142305.1 Actinomycetota bacterium | reverse complement strand
CTTGTGATCGTGCTGGCAACTTGCAGTGATCTGGATTCATCGCCAACTGATAGCCCGTATCCAGATTTAACTTCGAGAGTCGTTGTACCGGTGTTCAATGCTTCTTCGGCAAGTCGGCGGGCATTGTTGGTTAGTGACTCAGTGGTCGCGGTTCGAGTTGCCGACATCGTTGTTCGAATTCCGCCAGCCGTATAAGTTTTGCCCGACATTCGTGCTTCGAATTCGTTTGCGCGGTCGCCACCGAAAATTAGATGTGTATGACTATCTACGAAGCCAGGGACAATTGCGCGACCGCTTACGTTAATTGCAGAACTAGCGAACTCGTGCGGCAGGTTTACTGATTCGCCTGTCCATGCAATCTTGTTATCGTCACCAACAACGAGTGCGGCATTATTTATGATTCCGAGTTTGCCGCGCTCAAGGCTCACATCGTTCGTGACAAGCGTGCTGATGCCCGTAACTACGAGCATTACGAACCGAACTTTGCGACAAGTTCCTTTACTCTGACGACAAAATCATGGTGCTTATATTTATCAAATGAATCCCAAGTTGCAAAAGTACTCGTGTCTTTAACTTTGTCCATAAATAAAAGACCGTCAAGATGGTCAACTTCGTGTTGATATGTGCATGCAGTCATACCGCGGATGATTTCATCAATTTTGTTGCCATTGCGGTCGAGTGCTTCAACACGAATTGATGTGTAGCGCCAAACATTTCCACGAAAGCCGGGGACCGAAAGACATCCTTCGTTGTTTTCGAACATGTCGTCATCGAGTGGTGTAATTACTGGATTAATCAGAATTGTTAGAGGTACTTGTGGCTTATAGGGGTACCGCGGATTGTTGTTTACTTCAACGGCGCAAATCCGCTGATGTCGAAGAACTTGTGTTGCTGCAAGACCTGCGCCATTGGCGTGTCTCATAGTTTCAACTAAGTCATCGATGAAAGTTTGTACTTCGGCGGATTTAATTTCACTGGGGTCAACTTCTGAAGCGCGAATACGCAACTCGGGGTGACCGATTGTGGCAATTGGAAGAATAGTCATAGTAATTAAGTGTAATTACAGCAGTGCGTTAATTGCTGAGCGCAAAGCCCCCGCGACATCTGGCATCGCACGATGTACTCCATCCTTAACTATTTGATCGCCGCCCACCCAAACATCGCGTACATCAGCACTAGTTGCACTGTGCACCAGATGTGCAGCGCCATTTTTTGGGTCAAAAGATGCAAGTCGAACTGACTCTGTAGAAACTGCCATAAAGTCTGCGGCAGCCCCGACGACCAGACCGTGAGTCTCGCGTCCAAGCGAATTTGCGCCACTGATGGTCGCTGCTGTGAGCAATTCTTCGCTGCTGTGTATACCGCGCTGATTGGTGATGAGTCGTCGGTTCATTTCAACTGCTCGCGCTTCTTCGAACATGTCGATCACGGCATGCGAATCAGAGCCAAGTGAAAGCGACGCGCCTGCAGCAACTAGTTGATTTGATGGACCAATGCCATCGCCTAGATCGCGTTCTGTGGTTGGGCAAAAGCACGCAATGGTTTTTGACTTACCGAGAAGTGAAATATCTTCGGCGGTTAGATGTGTTGCATGAACTGCAGTCGTAAATGATCCAAGAAGATTGGCGTCGCTCAGTAACTGTGTTGGTGTTCGGCCCGTTGCTTTGATGCAAGCACTATTTTCGGCAGGTTGTTCTGAGACATGTATATGTACAACGCGGTTGTTTCGGAATTTAGCAATTTGTTCGAGTTCGGCTTGATGAACAGCGCGAACGCTGTGCGGCGCGAGACCGATTGTATGCATCGCATTGCCAGTGCCGAGATCTTCTACTCGCTTAAGCCATTGTTTGATAGTTAGATCGCAAAACCGCCGTTGCTCATCGCCAAGTTGTTCGCCATTAAATCCGCCGTGTAGATATGCGACATCAAGCAATGTCAATCGAATTCCTGCGCGTTGAGCAGCCTCAATGATGACTTTGCCCATTTCGTTCGGGTCGTCATACTGTTTGCCGTTTTGTTGATGATGCACATAGTGAAACTCACCGACATGAGTGATGCCAGCCAGTGCCATTTCGCTGAACACTGCCGTTGCTAGTGCTAAATAATTTTCAGGCGTTAGTCGGTTCGCAACTTGATACATCAATGTTCGCCACGCCCAAAAATCTCCGAGACCAGAATGTGTTCGTCCGCGTAATGCCCGATGAAATGCATGACTGTGGGCGTTTACAAAACCCGGTATCACGACACCAGAAATGCGCGAGTCGTTAGCGCTCGGCGCAACGTCAGATTCAATCTCCGTAATCAATCCATTGGCAAATGTGATTCGAACGTTTGCCGAGCAAGACTCACCCCCGAGCCACGCATACTGTGCGTGAACCGAGCTCATTGCTCGCGCATTGGTAAGCGCACACCGCGTTTATCGGCGACTTCAATCGCTAAGTCATAACCAGCATCAGCATGACGAATAACGCCCATTCCTGGGTCACTTAGTAACACGCGCGAGAGTTTTTCTGTTGCGAGATCTGTTCCGTCGGCAACACACACCATCCCAGCGTGAATGCTGCGACCGATTCCAACGCCACCGCCGTGATGAATGCTGACCCAAGTTGCACCACTTGCAGTATTGACAAGTGCATTGAGCAACGGCCAGTCGGCGATTGCATCAGAGCCGTCAAGCATTGCTTCGGTTTCGCGATACGGAGAAGCAACCGAACCAGAATCTAAATGGTCGCGGCCGATCACGATTGGCGCAGACAATTCACCGCGTTTAACCATTTCATTAAAACGCAAACCAAGTCGATGACGCTCGCCGTAACCCAGCCAACAAATTCGCGCGGGTAAACCTTGAAACGCAACTTGCTCGCTGGCTAGTCGCATCCACTTGGCGAGACCTTCGTCGTCAGGAAATTCTTCGAGCACTGCGCGATCAGTTGCGGCAATGTCAGCAGGGTCGCCCGAAAGCGCAACCCATCGAAACGGACCTTTGCCTTCACAAAATAACGGACGAATATACGCCGGCAAGAAACCTGGATAATCAAACGCTCTGTCGTAGCCACCAAGTTGTGCTTCGCGTCGCAAAGAATTGCCATAGTCAAAAACTTCTGAACCTGCGTCAAGGAATCCGACCATCGCTGCACAATGCGCAGCCATCGCCGCACGAGAGCGGTCAATGTAATGCTGTGGGTTTGTCGCGCGAAGTTTTTCTGCGGCTTCAACAGTTAAGTCATTGGGCACATAACTCATTGGGTCGTGTGCGCTCGTCTGGTCAGTGACAACGTCAGCGATGAAACCTTGCGCCAAAAGTTTCGGAAACATATCAGCGGCATTGCCGACGACGCCAACAGAAAGTTTTTTGCGCGCTTTTTTTGCGGCTTCACAACGGGCGACAGCGTCTTCAAGTGAGTCTGCAACTTCGTCGAGGTAGCGAGTTTCAACTCGGCGTTGCACACGAGTCGGGTCGACATCAATACACAGTGCGACGCCATCATTCATTGTGATTGCGAGTGGTTGCGCACCGCCCATGCCACCAAGTCCCGCAGTGAGAGTGATCGTGCCCGCGAGTGTGCCTTTAAATTTTCTGCGGGCGATTTCGGCGAAACATTCGTATGTGCCTTGCAAGATTCCCTGTGTCCCGATGTAGATCCATGAACCGGCAGTCATTTGGCCGTACATCGTTAGACCTAAATTTTCGAGGCGCCTGAATTCATCCCAAGTTGCCCAGTCTCCGACAAGATTTGAATTTGCCAGCAATACGCGTGGCGCCCACTCGTGCGTGCGAAATACTCCGACAGGTTTGCCAGATTGCACCAGCATTGTTTCATCGGGCTTAAGAGTTTGCATCGTGCGCATCATCGCGTCAAATGCATCCCAACTTCGCGCGGCTCGACCAGTGCCACCGTATACGACGAGATCGTCAGGTCGCTCGGCGACTTCTGGGTCTAAATTATTTTGCAACATTCGATATGGCGCTTCAATTTGCCAATTCGCACAACTTAATTGTGTGCCTCGCGGCGATCTCACAACTCTTGGGCCGCTCATGACCTATATTCTCGCCGATTTCACTCGCGCCTCCACAATTTAGAGTTTTAGTTAGGCGAGAGTGATGTGGGCGACGG
>JBAXAW010000140.1:0-4144 GCA_037142305.1 Actinomycetota bacterium | reverse complement strand
GTCATATTTTGGTGACTGCTTCGCTGGCCGGCATTATCGCCATTGCGCCCGACCCAATTTATGGATTAACCAAGCACGCAATGGTCGGTCTCGTGAAATCACTCGGCCCCGCACTCGAACCGCACGGCGTTTGCATCAGCGCATTATGCCCTGGCTTTCTCGACACGCCATTGGTTAGCGAACTTGCGCGCGAATATGCAAAAACTTTCAGCATGGGTGTGATGGATGTTTCGGTCGCGGGCGATTTAGCGATGCGCGCTCTCTCTGAACGTATCTCAGGTTCGCAATGGGTCGTGATGGCAGGTCAACCGATCACTCAATATATTTACGCGCCACCGTTCGCCTAAAAAATATTACTGCTCAAGAATTTGGCAGCAATCGATTTTGCTCGGAGAGTTTCGCCATTATTGAGTAGAAATCGCATCTGGGTAGTTGGTCTGTAAAAAGATCTAATGCCGTAAACCCAAGTCCAATTGCTTGTTCGCCGCTTGAAAGCAGGTTGACTATCGAACGATGGATGTCTGGCATTGTCGAGCCCAAAGCATCGCGCGACGCTACGAGACTTTCTTTAAATTTGGTTCTCGTCAGCAAATGATTTCGTGATGCAATTAGACACTCAAGTCGAAAATCGAGCCACTGCCGACGACCTGGCATTAAACCTAGAGCAAAACTGTTTCCTAATCCTCGGTCGGCGCGATGTTGAGATTCTGCAATCCGGTTTCCTTCTCGGTTAACCCCCGAAGCGTAAGCGAGAGTCATTTGCATTGCGTCGTCAGTAAGTTCTTCTTTGTTTTCGTAGAGGTTATACAGCGACCCATTTGATAATCCTGATTTGCGAACGATGCGCGAAATAGTTGCTCGTGCATACCCGGAATTAGCAACAACTTGTCCGACTGCGCTGATTAGTGCATCGCGTACAGGGTTACCCGTTTGAATTTCAAATACGCCGGGCAATGGCAGATCTGGTGGGCGGGTGAGGGGCGTTGCGCGACTGGCAGACGTCGCCGCATCGCGAACTCCACCGGCGATGGCCAGCCAATCCGGGTTTGCACCAAGCGCAAACGCGCGCAACGCCGTGCCGATTGATGCCGACAACCCGAGTGCAATTGCGGCGTTATTGATCTCGGTGTTCGGTTGGTTTAGCCCGAATTCGTCGAACCACTGTGAGACTTCTGGGATTACAACTTCGCCGATCGCGCTATTGCGTTTGGCGACGACCAGAAACTCAACGCCTAACTTAGACAGTTCATCTGGAGTCTCGAAGTCAGCCTTGAAAGTCGATTCTTCGTCAATGCCAAGGCGTGCAGAATTCGGCGCATATATATAGTCAACGCCGCGCTGCAGTCTCTGCTTAAACGGCTGTCTAACTACTTGATCCCAAAGAGCGATTGCCATCTCGTCGGTGTCTTCAAAACGGCTATAAATCGACCCAGTTGAAAGCCCACTCAGTTTGGCAACACTGCCGGCGCTCAGTTCGTCAAGCCCGACTTTGGAGGCGTTTTTTCGCACCGCATTAAGCACTTTGGCTGAGTTAGCCAACGATCTGGACGATTTGGCTCTGCGGGCAATGGGTGGGTTAGTAGGCATCAGCGAACCCCCAAAGTCTATTTGTTTGGCTACTTGCTATCAAGATTCTTTAAGTGTAATCTTTATTCTTAATAAATATAAACCTTACTCTTAATAATAGAAATTCTAATTTGGCTTCTTTGGGGGATAAATGAATCGCAAATTTCAGTCCTAATCGCAGGACTCCTTCTCGCATTGCTGCCAGTGGCTCCAGCATTCGCAGCGGCACCAACTGTTCTTAGCGTTTCTTCACTGACAACGCCTGGTTCTTACAAGGTTGGCAGCCCAGTGATTGAAATTCGAGTGCAATTCAGTGAGATCGTAAACGTCACCGGGGTACCGACATTGCAGTTAGAAACCGGGACGACTGATCGAATCTTGAATTATTCATCAGGCACTGGCACGAACAGGTTGACGTTTAACTACGTAATTTCAACAACCACGAATCCAGATACATCTGCAGACCTTGACTATGTGGCGACAACTTCTCTAGCACTTAACGGTGGCACGATCAAAAATTCCACAGCCGAAGACGCGACATTGACACTTCCTGCGCCTGGCGCTGCAAATTCGCTTGGAGCAAACAATGCAATCATCATTGACACCACGCCGCCTACTGCGTCGGTTGTATTAGAAACAATCGGTGGCGCAGGCAATGCTACGGCGCGAAGTACTGAACTTGGAAACTTGTATCTAGTCAGAGGCACTAACTCGCCAACATCTGTAAATGAAATTCTGAGTTTGCCCGCTAACGAGCGAACTACTGGCACAACCGTTGCGACGATCAACTCAGACACCAACGTGCCAGCGGTGATGCTCACAAGTGGACCATACAAAATTTATGCCGCCGATGTTGCGGGTAATCTTTCCGCAGCTTCAGCCCTAAACGTGATTATTGATGCTGTTGCGCCCATTGTCGGCATGCTGCCAGTTAGCACTGCGCTTTCAAATTCTTCACGAATTGCTGTGCAAAGTTCTGAAACGGGTAAGGCATATTTAGTTCGCGACACTGTCGTCGTTTCAAATGTGGCCAGTATTACTAGTTCTGGTGATGCGAACTACAACGAAGTGACTATTAGCGCTGCAGACACGGTCACGTCAATGGCAACAACAACTCTCGGCGCTGGCAATTACAAGCTTTATGCCGCTGATGCTGTATTCAACCTGAGCGCACCGTTTTCAACGCTGGTCACTATTGGCACAGATAGTTCTGCGCCCACAGTCGTAAATGCAACTCCTTTCACGGGTGAGACGCAGGCTGGGGTGGCTGCAAACTTGGTAATTAAGTTCAATGAACCTGTTGCAAAATATGTGGTTGATAACTCGAAGACGATTACTTTGGTTCGCTCAGTCGTGCCAACAATTACGACTGGCGCGCTAACCGGCAATGTTGCGACGCTGACTTTCAGTTCGACGCCTGGTTTTATAGTGGGTGACAAGATCACAACCACAAGTTGCTCGAATAATGTTTATAACAATGCGGCCTCTGCGATTACTGCTGTCAGCGGCAGCACAATTTCATTTGCGAAAACCAATGCCGATGTTGCATCGGCGGCAATCACTAGCTGTGCATACACGGCGACAAAGACTGACGGTACGACGAATCTGATTACAACATCTGAAGTTATCCCATCTGATAGCTCTCGCGTCGTAGTAGGAACTTTTCCAAATGATGATCGTGTGACGATCAATCCGAGTGCTGAGATGTTGCTTGGTGTTTCATATCATGTTTTGATTTTGCCTGGCGCAATTGTTGACCTCGCCACAGTGCCAAATGGTTATGTTGGGGTGCCTTCAGCAACACCACAAACTTGGACATTCTCAACAGGCACAGACACAACTGCGCCGACCTTGAGTAATTCGCAGTCTGACCCACCGAATGGTATGACGACTTTTACGCCGAATCGAAATATCACTCTCAAGTTCAGCGAATCTGTTGTTGATATCGCCAACAAGTTTATAAAACTTTGTACCGGCGCTGTAGGTTGCTCGACACCAGTTCAGACATTTACGCTTCAGACCAGTTCGGCTACTGGTATGGTTACGGTTTCCGAAAGTTCGGTGACGATTAATCCGACTGCTGATTTAAGTTTTTCAACTACATATTTTATTTTGATTGAAGCGGGCGCATTTACAGACGGAGCAGGAAACAACTATGCAGGTATGGCGACTTGTAGCTCGCATCCGTGCAGTTACGAATTTACGACTGCGGCAGTACCAGTTGCTGGCGTAGTGCCAAGTGACGGTGGAGGCGGTGGCGGAGGAGGAACTCCTGCGACTTTGGCGCCGTGCGTTTTCAACTGTGTTGTTCAGCCGGTAATTTTGCCTGGTTTAACTGCACCAATTATTGGGCCTCCACCAACATTTGGGGCTGGCGGTGTGCCACTCGGAAGCACTTTGACTGCTGGAAACATGGCTGGTGTTGATCCGAACACATTTAGAAGTTTCAACCCAACTCAGGCGGGTCAGATTGCGCCGTCGGCAATGGCTGGGTTTAGTTCTGGCCAGATGGCTGCGTTGCCGCCTAGTGCGATGGGTGGTTTTAATTCGAGTCAGATGGCTGCGTTGCCGCCAAGTG
>JBAXAW010000139.1:0-4177 GCA_037142305.1 Actinomycetota bacterium | reverse complement strand
AAATATCTTTGTTCCAACCAGAGTCTGATTATCCAGAATCACTTTACGCATCGGGCCGTTTCTTCGCTCGTGCTCCAAGCCAAATTCTTGGAGCAGATTGTTCGACAAAGCCAGTTGGTACTGGTGCGTTCAAGTTGGTTTCAACTGAATTGAACAAACTTGTTGTAGCAGCCAACCCTGACTACTGGCGCAAAGATGCCAAGGGTGGCAAGTTGCCATACCTTGACGGAATCACATTCACATTCTTGTCAGATGCGCAACCACGCGTCAGCGGTGTGAAGAGCGGTTCACTTGCAGCAACAATGTTCACTTCAGCGACTGAAGCAAAGCAGATCAAAGATTTGCAAAAGAACAAAAATATCACGACGATTATTTCGCCGATGGATTATTATCCATCAATTTGGATGAACAACAAGATTGCTCCGTTTAGTAGCAAGAACGCGCGTCTCGCGCTTTCTCATGCGCTTGACCGCGAGAAGTGGTTGAAGGTTCGTCAAAAGGGTCTGGGCATGGTTCCAGATTCGATCGTTGGACCAAACAACATCATGTACAACAAGAAGGGTTACGCAGGGTTTGATCTCGCAGCAGCGAAAGCTGATGTGGCTGCTTACAAGACAGAAACAGGCAAGGACCTTGAGTTCACTTTTCCGTACGTAAGTACGTCGGCCGACTCAACTGCAGGTGCAATTCTGACTCAACAGATGGGCGCGGCAGCAGGTATCAAAATCAACTTGTTGTCACAAACGACAGCAGAGATAATTACAAAGATGTTCCCAATGCAGTACCAAGCGTCGCCGCTTCTATTGATGGAAGGAACCGGCACCGGTTTTATCCTTCCATTCTTGGTTAGCGACATGTCTGGTGGAAACCCAAACCACTTCATTACGCAGATTGCTGCGAAAGTTCCAGCACTTAAGGGACTTCCTGTTTACTTCGGCATCTTGAACATTTCATCGTTCAAAGACACCGTGAGCGAGAACTTGTTGTTCGCAGCCCGTGGTGAATCGAACTTGGCAAAGAAGAAGAAGCTTTACCAACAGGCAACAGCGCAGATTCAAGCCGAAGCGCGTCTCACTAACATTGCGATGACGGCCTACTCATTGTCGTACAAAAACCTCGGTGGAATTGGCGAATTGCCACTTGCCGCAGGTGGACCACGACGATTGGTAACAAACTTCGGAATCGACTGGACAGGTGTTTGGTCAACTAAGTAATTCAATTAATTTAGTAATTCACAATTACGCAAGGCGGCGGTGCTTAGGCACCGTCGCCTTGTGCGTTTAGCAGTTAATCTCACTAGAGTTATTTTCGTCACAGATAGTCGCTAGTTAATAACAAGTTCTTTTTGATGTCCTACGGGGAGTAATCGTGTTTAAGTTTGGCTTTTGGTTACAACGAGTCGCACAGCTTTTTGTTGTGCTGCTTCTAGTGACTTTTGGTGTTTCACTTCTGGTACGAATTATTCCAGTTGATCTCGCCACGATCGTGATGCCGGTTGCTGACGAAACACAGCGTGCCGCATTTCGAGCCAGTATTGGTTTAGACAAAGGCCCAATCGGCTATTACTTGCAGTGGCTCGGCAATTTTGTGCATGGCGATCTTGGCAAGATCTATTACTCAGGTGGCACTGAAACAGTTTCAGGTCACTTAATAAAGGCGATGCCCCGATCACTGCTGTTGATGGCATACACCCAAATTTTTGCACTGGGCGTAGCGATACCGCTTGGCGTATTGTCGGCCTATCGCGCAGGTCGTCGCGCTGATCGAGTGATTAGTAATACTTTGTTTATTTTTTCGTCGATACCTGGCTTTGCTATCGGGTTGATTTTAATAATCATTGTCGGCACGAAATTTGAGTGGTTACCAACTCTGGGTTACGCCACATTTTCAGAGGGCATCTGGGAGCATTTCAAACACATGATCATGCCAGTGCTGAGTTTAAGTTTTGGATTGATTGCCCAATACACGCGGCTGTTACGCGCTGACATGATTGCTTCGCTTCGCGAAGACTATGTGACGATGGCAATGTCAAAAGGTTTAAGTGATAGGCGAATATTGTGGCAACATGTGTTTCGGCCATCAAGTGTCACTTTGTTTACTTCGGCTGCGTTAAGCATGGGCGGCCTAATCGGCGGTGCAATTGTTATTGAAAGTATCTTCGCGACATATGGCGTCGGCTTTGAGATATTTGCGGCAATTGGTGGGCGACAATACATTATGTTGCAGTCATGTGTCGCGGTGATCGCTTTGTTCTATGTTTTCTTTAATTTAGTGGTTGATATTGGCTCGGGTTTTGTTGACCCGCGCACCCGAGATCGAAGATCAAATGTTTAAATTCAAAGAATTATCTAAACCAACCCAACTATCCGTACTTTGGATAGGACTGATGATGTTTCTCGCAGTATTCGGATCTCTATTGCCATTTGAGCATTGGACGTTTGTTTATGAAGATGCTTTGGGCGTAACTCCGTTTTCACCAGGTCACATTCTTGGCACCGACAATAACGGCTATGACTTATTGACCTCAGTAATTTCAGGTACTCGGATGTCGATATTTATTGCAATCACCGCAGTTGGTTTGGGCGGATTAGTTGGAAGCGCACTCGGTATCACGGCAGCATTCGTGCGCGGCAAAATTGACTTAGTTTTGTCGACTGCCTTTAATGTTGGTTTGGCAATCCCAAACTTGGTACTCGCACTAGCACTCGTCTCAGTTTTGGCAACAAATGTTGACATGACAGAAGTAGTGCCGATTTGGCGCCGAGTTACAGTGCTTGTCATCTCTTTGACGATTGTGTTAATCCCGATCTTGGGTCGAATTGCAAGAGGTGCGACCCTCACTTGGAGCGGTCGCGAATTTGTTACGGCAGCCCGCAGCATGGGAATGCGCGATATGCAAATCATTAGAAAACATATTGTGCCCAATGTGTTACCCGCATTGATTGCCGTCGCGTTTCTTGCGGTTGGTGTCGTGATTATTGCTGAAGCATCACTCTCACTTTTGGGTGTAGGTATCCCAGATGGTGGCAGTTGGGGTGGAATGATTGCACGCGGCCGAAACGATCTTGAGTACTCTCCGCACGTGCTCTACGTTCCGGTGATATTTCTTGCCATCACCGTGATTTCTACAAACCATATTGGTGAAGTGCTTCGCGGAAGACTTGACGGTCGAGAGTCAAAAGTATGAGTTCGTTGTTAAGTATTAAAAATATGAGCGTCAATTTCGATACGCCGCATGGTTCACTTGAGGCAGTTCGCGGTGTAGATATTGAAATACCCGCTGGTATGAGCGTTGGTGTAGTCGGCGAGTCTGGTAGCGGCAAGACGGTTATGTGTCGTGCGGCGATGGGATTATTGCAGGGCAGCACCGTTAATCGCACCGGCACTGTAATTTTTGACGGTCATGAATTGACAGCGATGTCGAAAGAACAGGTGCGCGAATTGTTCGGCTCAGGCATGGCAATGATCTTTCAAGACCCATTAACTGCGTTAAACCCAGTGCGACGCATCGGTGCGCAACTCTCTGAAGGCCTGCGCGTTCGTCTTGGCATGAACAAAAGCGATGCGATGGCACGCAGCAAAGAATTGCTTGAACTCGTGCGCATACCAA
This sequence comes from Actinomycetota bacterium, assembly GCA_037142305.1. Lineage (GTDB taxonomy): Bacteria > Actinomycetota > Acidimicrobiia > Acidimicrobiales > Ilumatobacteraceae > BACL27. The sequence continues at coordinate 567 of JBAXAW010000139.1, read as the reverse complement.
ATGCAGCGGCAGTGCTTAAGTCGTTTCCGTATCAATTGTCAGGTGGAATGCGCCAGCGCGTGATGATTGCAATAGCAATCGCATGTAATCCAAAACTATTATTCGCTGACGAGCCAACTACCGCACTCGATGTGACGGTGCAGGCGCAAATTTTACAGCTGTTGCGCGAGTTACGTGAAGATTTGAAGATGTCGATGGTTCTAGTGACCCATGACTTGGGTGTTGTCGCAGGCAACACCGACTATGTCGCAGTTATGTATGCAGGCGAAGTTGTTGAGTATGCTCCGACAAAAAAATTGTTTGCTGACATGCGCATGCCATATACAGAGGCTCTACTTGATTCGATTCCGCGAGTTGACCACAAATCAGGAACGCGCCTTTCAGTAATTGCTGGTCGACTTCCTGATCCAACACATCGCCCCGCTGGTTGCGGTTTTGCCCCGCGTTGCAAATATGCCCAAGACAAATGCACAAAAGACCATCCAAAGTTGAAATCAGACCCAGACGGCCATATCTATCGTTGCTGGTTTCCGATTGGTGAGGCGTTGTAATGGCCGGTTCAGGTAC
>JBAXAW010000138.1:0-4180 GCA_037142305.1 Actinomycetota bacterium | reverse complement strand
CTATTTATGTATTCGCCCACGACTAGTACTGTTCGCCATTCAACAGTTTTTGGCGATTCTGAACGAGTATCAATCGCATCAAGTAACTGTTCGACAGGCGCGATTGGCGCGCTGATTCGCTGTTTGACAATTGCATTGAAAGCAACTTTTTCGTGGTAGCGACTGATTTGCCAAAACGCCAAGTTAATCATCAACACAATTGTCGCAATAACGGTCACATGTAATAAGAGCCAGATAGGTCGAATGAGAAACTTATACATCTCCATTAAGCGTATCTAACTGGTTGTTGCTAGTAATCCTGCTGGTAATCCTGCTGGTAAACTTGGAATTATTACGTACGCAAGAACTACCGCAGATAAATCATTTTTAATTTGGGATGGCGACTGCGCATTTTGTGCACGCTGTGTGCAATTTATTCAGAAACGAATTCGTACTTCAGCAAAAATAGTTGCACATCAAAAAACAGACTTGAAAGTTCTTGGATTAACCACAGAACAATGCAATCAAGCATTGCAGTGGGTTAACGGTGAAGGTCGAATTCGTTCAGGTAGTCGTGCGGTCGCAGAGTTATTAAAAACAGCCAACTCTGTGTGGCCAGTGTTGGGCGTGTTAATCGACTTGCCGATTATTCGTTTATTTTCATCCGCAATTTATAAATTAATTGCCAAGAATCGTCAACACCTGCCAGGCGGTACAGCGGCTTGCGCTTTAGATTCGCATGATTAGCAGATAACCCCAACACCCAACTCCAATCGCGTGTTATTAGTGAGGCTATCCCGCTATCGTTGTTTAGGCAATGCCACGAAGGTGGGAGCGCAAGAAGTTGCATCAGGAGTGGCCAATTGGTCCGGCAACCGGGGTTTAGAGCCCACGGTGCCAGCTCGCCTTCGGGTGGGGATGTGGTTCCGCATTTGCGGAGCAACGGCACTCTGACGCAAGTTTTTGATCTTCTACTTTGATTAGTACAAGAGGGGATTAACCAGCGATGCGTTCAGATTATCCAGCGACAGGTGCATGGTATGACGGCGCAGCTTTTGGTACTCGCAAGTTTTTGGAATTTCCAAATGATCGGCCAGTCGCTCTTGACAGTGGCAAAACGCTGCAGCGGGTGACGATTGCCTATGAAACTTGGGGTGAATTAAATAGCGATAAGTCAAATGCAATTTTATTGTGTCACGCATGGACAGGCGATTCGCATGCCGCGGGAAGTGCGCAAGACGGTCAGCCAACACCAGGTTGGTGGGATGGTCTTGTCGGTTCTGGTTGCGCCATTGACACCGATAAATATTTTGTAGTTTGCACCAACGCGCTTGGTGGCTGCCAAGGGTCAACAGGGCCCGCATCGCCACATCCAACTGACGGCAAGCCCTATGGTTCACGATTTCCGGTAATCACGGTTCGTGATATGGTGCGCGCTCAAGTTCGTGTTAGCGACATGCTCGGGATCGATGTTTGGCACTCAGTTATTGGTGGATCAATGGGCGGTATGCAAGTTCTCGAATGGGGAATCACATTTCCACATCGTGTACGAACTCTTGTGCCGATTGCTACTTGTCTCCAAGCAACCGCACAACAAATTGCATGGGGGGCAATCGGGCGCCGATCTATTCGCCTTGATCCAAAGTGGCGTGGGGGTGATTATTACGACGCGGAAATCGGCGATGGTCCGTGGCAAGGTTTGGCAATTGCGCGAATGGTTGCGCAAGTTACATTTCGTAGTGACAACGTGTTCACTGATCGTTTCGGTCGAGAACTTGCAGACACCGATGCCGACTATAACGGTCTCGGCTTGTGGGACAAGTTCGAAGTGGAGAACTATCTAGATCACCACGGCGACAAACTCATTCGGCGCTTCGATACAAATAGTTATTTAATTATTGGCAAGGCGATGGATCTTCATGACGTCGCCCGCGGTCGCGGCAGTTTGCAAACCGCCGCGTCACGAATCACTGCACCAGTTTTGTCAATGGGTATTTCGAGTGACATTTTGTATCCGACATATCAACAGAGGCAGATTCGCGAGATAATTAACGAATCAGGTGGTTCGTGTGAATATGTTGAAATTGACTCTCCGCACGGGCACGATGCATTTTTGATCAATCTGGATCAAGTCGGCAAACCACTTGTTGAGTTTTTGCAGAAGCATTCGCTATAGCATTCGTTATAGCGCGAGCTATTAAGCCTTAGTCAAAGCATCAAGTACCGCGACGCATCGACTTGTTGCAGGAACGCTTAAGAGTGCATTTGAGGTTGTTTCGTCCGAGCGGACAATCACGAAATAGCGGCGGCGAGCGTCTTGAGCATCTGCAGAATACGACAGATTCCATTTGCCCAATAGGGCTCTTGCTTTTCGTCCCCGTCCCGAAATGACGATTGCATTGCCTTCAATTAGTACTCTGACTTCAGTCCATTTGTCGGTCACCGCACTGTCTAAAGAAATTTTTGCTGTAAATCGATGACCATCTTTTGAGACCCATTGTGGTTCGAAACGATTTATAACTCGCAGCAAGCCAAAACCCACAGCGAAAAATGCAATTACTGAAACGGCATTGAAAATATCACTTTTCATTACTCTCTAGTTTGCCATCTTCGCCGAGAATTCTTCACCTAAGATTTAGGTGCAAATGAAGATTTACTCAGTTATTTCTATTTCCATGCAGTCTCCAGTTCGCTAGATCCATAATATGGAACCGTTATGTCATTAAAATTTTTAGGGCTAGCCATGATTGCTATTGGTGCTGGATTGGTCGGTGTGACTATTTGGTTCTGGAATGCGGCTATGCCAGACCCAGAAGTACTTGCTCCTCTTGAAATTATGGGGGATCGAGACTTCGTCAAGGCGAGCGATAGAGAAAAAATCCGCTTGTTAAATGCGGTGCGACTTGACGTTTCTAAGAATCAACAATCAGAGTCGGGCAACAACTAGTTTTGTCTTATGGCTGAAGCGTTTAACCCATTAGAAATGATTGCAAGATTTCGTGATCGCGCAGCATCAGTCAAACGTCGGCCGTTGCCACCGGTGGCAGGTGAAGAGCGCCAACATTTTCTAGCGCAGGCGCAGTCTGACTTTCAAGATTTTGCAATGCTCGGAGATGCTATTGCGATAATTGAGGATGGAGTCTTGACTCTGAGAATTGATTTGCGCCCGCCCGAAAAATCAAAGTGAACTTCCTCGCGTTCGGACGCAAGAAGATTACTGAGTTCCCGATTCTCGCGGTTTTTATCGCAGTTTTTGCTTGGGGGATTGGACCGTTGTTATTTTTGGCCCCTGCAATTTCGATTAATTCAATTTTGTTTTATCGGGTTCTATTCTGGCCGCCACTGCTTTATTTTATTATGCGGCGAAATGGCTCACGCTCTAGTAAAGGCCTACTGCGTTCGGTTTTGGTACCAGGCATATTATTTGGCACTTCGACAATTTTTGGTTTCACAGCAGTCACGACGACTTCAGTTGCTAATGCGACGATTATCGGAAATATTTCTACAGCGATGATTCTCTTTGTGGCTCCAAAATATCTCAATGAAAAGGTTTCTAAATTGCAGATAGTTCTAGCATTGACAAGTTTCGGTGGAGTATTGACGATTGTTCTCGGTGCCGGCAACACAGGCGGTTCTACTTTGCACGGTGATTTTTTAGCGTTGATAAATGCGATTCTTTGGATGCTTTACTTCATCTCATCGAAACGCCGACGTTTAGACGGCGTTGATACGTGGCAGTTTTTGTTCGGCGTAAGTGTCATTCAGGTTTGTGTTGTGGTGCCTTATGCTTTAATCACAAGTAACGACATTCTCGAAATTTCTTTGCGTGATCTCGGCTTCTTAATAGCAATGACACTTTTCTCGGGCACTATTGGGCACAGTTTTATGGTTTGGGCGCAGAAATATGTCGATGCTTCGGTCTCGTCAATGATCTTGTTACTTGGTCCAGTAATCTCATCAATTGGCGCTTGGCTCGTCTACAAACAACAGATTTCTTTGATTCAGATGTTTGGCGGGGCAGTGGTGCTTGCATCACTTGCTGGGGTTGTACGTTTAACTAACTCAACAAAGCTACAAAATGAACTGTTGAGTACTGCCGACCCGTTGCTAAACTCAAATCCTTAAGTAAGTGAAGTAACCGAAGTAAATGCGGACGTGGCTCAGTGGTAGAGCATCACCTTGCCAAGGTGAGGGTCGCGGG
>JBAXAW010000137.1:0-4181 GCA_037142305.1 Actinomycetota bacterium | reverse complement strand
ATAAATGCGCGCACTGCTGATGAGGTCGTTGATTTTGTGCAGCGCATTGCGCCAACATTTGGTGGAATAAATTTGGAAGACATAAAAGCACCTGAGTGTTTCGAAATTGAAGAACGGCTGCGAGCGAGTCTTGACATTCCTGTGTTTCACGACGACCAACATGGCACAGCAGTAGTGACATTGGCGGCGCTGTGGAATTCTCTGAAAATCACAGGCAAGAAAATGGAAGACCTCACGGTTGTCATCGCTGGCGTCGGTGCTGCAGGTGTTGCAATTGGCAAGATTCTTCTCAATGCCGGCATTGGCGATGTCATTGGTTGTGATCGTGTGGGTGCCATTTATACAGGTCGAGGCGAAATGAATTCTGCAAAAGAATGGTTCGCCGCAAACACAAATTCTTCGCGAAAGATGGGATCGATTAGTGACGTCATGAAAGGCGCAGACGTATTTGTCGGAGTGAGTGGGCCCGATCTAGTTACTGCAGCCGATGTGCGCTCGATGGCAAAGAACCCAATTGTGTTTGCGATGGCAAACCCAAACCCAGAAATTCGCCCAGAGCAGGTAGATGGTCTTGCTGCCGTTATGGCAACTGGTCGTAGTGATTATCCGAATCAAATCAATAACGTGCTTGCATTTCCTGGAATCTTTCGTGGCGCACTTGACGCAAATGCAACAGACATCACCGAGGGTATGAAATTAGCGGCCGCAATCGCCATTGCCGAGTCGGTAACCGATGCCCAATTGTCGCCAGATTTTGTGGTGCCATCAGTGTTTGATCGGACCATTGTTCAACGTGTGGCGCCAGCGGTCGCCGCCGCAGCGGTGAAAGATGGCGTCATCCGCAAGTCGTAGAAAAATTTAGCGCTGCTCGGCGCTGTGAATTGAAATGCACGTGATAGTTGACATGCTGCACCAATAAATATCGCCATGACGTCCGACGGCAGGAAATACTGCAGATTGAATCGGACTTGTTGTTGACACTCGTGCTACCTCGTCGCCAGTTGTGATATCAAGCACGACAACTTGTTCGCAACCAAGTTCGGGTCGATAATCTGCGGTAATAATTTGTCCTGCCTCGGGCGACAACAACATATGACAGGCATGATTCTGCTCGCGACTCCAGCGGCGTGTGATCGAATCTTCGTCATAGTCAAAGCCGCTGATCACTCCGTTGCCGCTATCGAAACCGACCACGATTTGGCGCTTGGTATCAACAACTGGAGGATTGGCAATGATCCCGTTTGGCAATCCGCAAATCTCAGCGAGCGTTACCTTGCCAGATTTTTTATTGACGCGGACGAGATGCAATGGTGCTGACGAAATACCAACACCTCGAAAAGTTCCTGTGAAGAGTTGTGTGCCTTCTCCATTATCCAAAAACCATGCATCATTCTGAGTGATGACTGCATCCCAACCAAATGTTTGACCTTCGAGAGTTCGGTAGCGAGCATTAAATGTATTATCAACGCTTAATTTTTCGTCGCGCCAGAACACGCGTATCAGCGAATAATCACCGACAACGTAAAGATCATTGCCGTCAGCAGAGAGTCGAGCAATCGAGGGTTCGGCAAGTTCAAGTCGTTCAACAATTTGCAAATCTTCAGGGTCGAGAATCAGCAACTCAGTTGGATTCATCGGTGTGCCGTTGGGTTGACCGGGTAATGCACCAGAGAAATCTTTAGTTGCTAAGTGTCCACTCGGCAAAATCACAAAACTGTTGTACGGGCGAACACGTGGCAACTCGACAGAAGCAATGACTTGCAGATCTGTTGACAAACGGTGTGCATGGTTACCGAACACGACATAAAGCGAACCGTTGGCGTGCGCCGCAATTCCACCTGGCCACATTGGGCCGCCAGCTAATTTTTCAGATTCGGCGATGACTTCAAGCGTCACTGGGTTAATTTTTTCAACCCATGAGACGACAACTGGCCCAGGCATAAACCGTTGGAGAAAAAGTTCATCACTAGGTCCGACGACGGCCATCGTTAAGGCAATGGCGTCGCGCGAAATCACATCGAGTTGGCTACTAGCCGAAATTTTTGGAATCAGCGCATCGCTAGCAATCTGAAGACGTTGAGGACCGCCATCTTCGCCCGACCACGAACTATTCCAGTATCCGCTCATGCGCAAACTCTAGATCAATGGATTAAGAATCTTGCGTGCTACTTTCGGCGAGTTAAATTCAACAACTAGTCTCGTCACGTGGCCACTGCATATGAACTTGCACTTGAAAAAACTAAAAACGGAACTAAGCCCGAATTAGCCGCTGCTGAACTTGTTGCGTTAATGACGCTCGACGAAAAAGTTCATTGTTTAGACGGTGGTGTTCCGTTTTGGGTGGGTATAAAAGATATAACAACAGGTGGCTATCACAGTCGGCCGTTCAGGGCTGCAAAAGTTGAGCGACTCGGCATACCTGGTTTTCATTTTTCTGACGGACCTCGCGGTCTCGTAGTTGGCGAAGCAACTGCGTTTCCGGTTTCGATGGCGCGCGGAGCAACTTTTGACCCAGAACTAGAAGTGCGAGTTGGCGATGCCATCGGCAAAGAACTTCGTGCAATTGGCGCAGACCTCTACGGCGGCATTTGCGTCAATCTTTTGCGTCACCCGGCGTGGGGGCGTGCACAAGAAACTTATGGCGAAGACCCGCATCATGTTGGCGAGATGGGCGCAAGTCTTACTCGTGGCGCGCAACGACATGTGATGGCAACACTGAAACACTTCGCGCTTAACTCAATGGAAAATGCAAGATTCGGTGTAGATGTAAAAGTCGACGAACGTGCACTGCACGAGGTGTACCTTCCTCATTTCAAACGCATTGTCGACGAAGGTGTCGCCTGCGTTATGACGGCGTACAACTCGGTGAACGGCGATTGGTGTAGCCAGAACAAAGTTTTACTTGAAGATATTTTGCGCCGTGACTGGGGCTTTGCAGGTTTCGTTATTTCAGATTGGATTTTTGGAGTGCACGATGGTGTGCAGTCGCTACACGCTGGTCTGGATGTTGAAATGCCTTATCGGATGATTAGGAATGCGCCAATTGTTGCCGCGCTATCAGACGGTCTCGTCACCGAAGAACTTGTCGCAAGTGCAGTTACGCGCACATTAACCACGATGCTGAAGTTCAGAGTTGGCAAGTTACCAGTCAGTGATCGTTCTATTTTGCTGTGTAGTGAACATGTCCTCCTTAGCCAAGAAGTCGCCGAGAAGTCGATGGTGTTGTTAAAGAACGAAAGTGTTAATGGCGCAAGTTTGCTGCCCCTGAATCTGAAAAATAATTCAAAAATTGCCGTCGTTGGACGGCTAGCAGGAGTGCGCAACATCGGCGACGGCGGCAGCAGCGATGTGATGGCACCAAATGTTGTGACCCCATTACAAGGTATTCGCGAACACTTCGCCAACTGCGAAATCGTTTACGACTCGCAAGCAACTCTTGAAGCTCAGGTGCAACAAGCCAAGCAGTCTGACTTAGCAATTGTTGTCGTTGGCTACACAAGAGAAGAAGAAGGTGAATTTATTGGTGACTCGCCAGACACTGTTTCGATGGCTGCGCTGATTCCGAGGCAAGATGATCCAGAATTAGCGCGTGAATACAAAAACTACATGATTGAAAATCATCACTATGCGCCAGATGAATTGCGGATTAAATCGCGAAACGGCACGTTCTCAATTGGCGGCGATAGAGAGTCACTTCGTTTGTTAGATGCTGATGTGCAATTGATTCATGCTGTTGCAAAAGTACAACCGAGAACGGTAGTTGTGATTGTCGCGGGTAGTGCAGTTGTGATGTCAGAGTGGATCAACGAAGTGCCGGCAGTGTTGATGGGTTGGTATAGCGGAAGTAATGGTGGCCATGCTCTCGCCAATATTTTGTCTGGCGCAGCAAATCCGTCGGGGCGTTTGCCGTTTGTGATTCCGAATGACGAATCACACTTACCATTTTTTGATCGCGACGCCAGAAGTATTACTTACGACTATTGGCACGGACAATGGAAACTCGATCGTGACGGTAACAAACCGATGTTTCCGTTTGGTTATGGGTGCAGTTACACGAACTTTTCTTTTACAAACGCTGAAATTGAAGTTTCTGAAACGGTGAAGTTTCGCTGTTCGGTGCGAAATGTCGGTTCACGCGATGGAGCAACAGTTGTGCAAATTTATGCAGGTCGCAACAACTC
>JBAXAW010000136.1:0-4184 GCA_037142305.1 Actinomycetota bacterium | reverse complement strand
GTGTCACGCAACACAGAAGTTGATTTATTTACACACACCGAAATCAAACCAGGAACCTCAACAGGCAACACAACGGCCACATTCGAACCAGTCGAACCGCTAGTACCAGTCGAGATATTCGAAACATTTGCAATCACTGGCACAGTCGTACCAACAGCGCTAGCCACGTTTTTGTTTTTTGGTTTAACAGGCACAGTCGTCTTAACAGGCTTAACTGGCTTAACCGGCACAGTTGTACTAGTCGCACTAGCCGGCATCTCTGACACAGCAACACTCAACGAATCATATGCAACACCACCAGCTGCGTTAGCCACCGACACACTCGACGAAACACACAACACAATAACCATGACCAAAACCAACAACCGCTTACCCACAACACCCCCGATCAATCAATGGTTAAAACCATCAAGTTTGCAACTCGTACAATGATTGTATACGATGTCAGCAAATATATGCAAGATCTATATTTAGTATTTATGTATACAAAACAATAGGGTGAGTTGCTAACAATGTATAAAGTTGTAAAATGTTCGCCGTAACGGACACAAAACATCTGATCGGAATGGCTAAACAAACTTATGAAAACCCCTAGAAAAAAGGTGATCTCAAAGCCTGCCAAAGTGCGACCAATGGTGCCTGGCGCAGTAGCTCAAGAGCGACTCACAAAGACCACGATTGAAATGCTCAGAAAGTTTCCGTTTGATCAAGTGACCGCTCGTGAACTAACTAAGAGAGCGGGGTTGACTCTGCCGACAATCTCCCGAAACTTCGGGTCAATGGCTGGGTTATTTAGCCATGTCGCAGAGGCGCTCTTAGAAAACGCAATAAAACGTCAATCCGGATTGCTCACACAAACAATTATTTTCGACGCTGATTTTATACTCCGAAGTAAATTGATCGCTTGGTTACTCGCAGAAGGTGCAGACCCAAAAATATTTAAACGAGATATTTTTGAACAATACTCAGAACGATTTCAAACTGAAATTAAAACTGAAACTCAACGCACCGCATTCACATTCATGCAACTAATGGAAACATTAGGTCAAGGATTTGCAATCTTTTCAGAAACAATGGGACTGACCAGACAAGAAATAGCCGACGGTTTAGAGCTTATTGCTGAATTTCGAAAGCGACTTCCTGAGATTGAGCGCAGCCTCGGGTGGGACAAACAGAAATAGTTATTTGCTAGCTGTTGCAAAAAATAATCAGGCAGTGAATAATGCCAGGCGATCGTTCCATCCGCTAATGACTCGATCAACCGGCGTGTAAAGCACGCCCTCTAAAACGCTGCCGTAAACAGATCTGAAGTCGGTAGTCACCGCTAGGTCGCCATCTTTCAACCGATTGAGTGGCGGTTGTTCACCATGAAACCCACCAACAACTCTCTCTCCAATTACAAATACCGGCCCAGATGTACCGTGATCAGTACCGTTTGAAGCGTTTGCACCCACACGCCTGCCGAATTCGCTGTAGACCATGATCGTGACGTCGCGGCTGCGACCAATTGTTAGCATCTGAGACATGAATTTTGAGATTGAATTCGAGACGCTGCCGAGAAGTAACGACTGTGCTGATAATTCATTGGCGTGAGTATCAAAACCGCCAAGCGAGACAGACCAAACTCGCGTCGGCACTCCTGCGGCAATTAATTTCGCTGCAACATCTAACTGCGCGCCGAGATTTGATTCGCCACCCGCGTTACCGCCGATGACCGTGGGTAAATCAGCCGCCGGTGGTGCAGGATTCTTAAGAATCGGCGAGACAACATCGGCAACGGTAAACAAGTCACGCATCGAACGCGCGGCGGTTGCCGAGAGTTGGCCATCGAGTTTTGTTTTCTTTGAAGTTTTTGCATAATCTTTCGCGAGCATGCCAGTTGGGGTTACTAGTCCACTGAGTGGCAACACAGTGCCTGAGCGTTTGTCACCTTGAAACAGAGCCGGCATTGTCGAGCCGAGACTGATTGCTAGAAACGGATTCTCGGTTTGTGTTTCAATCCACCGCCCGATCCATCCAGTTTTAATTGGTGTGCGAGATGCACTTTGCCAAATCGCCATTGAAGAAAAATGCGAGCGATCAGGGTTCGGGTAACCGACGCCGCGTACAATCGCGAGCTGTTTGTTATCCCACAAAGACTTAAAACCGGTCATTGATCCGTTTAGCGCAAGACCATCACCGATCGGAAGCACCTGATCTTCTTTATACGCAAGTTGAGGACGTAGCGACTTATAAAGCGGATCCAAATATGGCACAACAGTGTTCAGCCCGTCATTGCCGCCGCTGAGTGTGACAATTACAAGAATTGGTGTGCCAGCCGGCAAAGGTCGTGGGCCCGCTGCGCGAGCGAACTCGTATGTTGATAACGAGTGCGCAACAGCAACTGCGCTTGCACCTGATAATTTGATGAAATTTCTACGGGTGATATTTTTCATTTTTCCTCTTAGGCACTGACCAAATATTCAGGACTGCAAATCGCCAAAGCAGTAAGTCGCGCCGGATCGCGAAGTGCTCCATCAAATGCAGCACGGGTTCTATCGCTCCACTCGGCGACGCCCAACCAATCTGCGAGGGCGTCGACTCGTTCTTGCTTAGGCACTTTGGTTAATGGACTCAGATCGCCTTCGCTGACAATCACTTGAGCGGCCCGTATTAAATTTTGTGTTGAAGCAACCGAAAGCCAAGCTTCGTCTGCAGGCCAACCACCTACACTCGGCGGAAAATATGGTCGCTGGCCCAAAGTATCAAGCAACGTCAAAAGTAGATCTGGTTGAGAACATGTTGACGGAGTGATTTGCAGCGCTCGAAACACGGACACGACCCATTCGACGGGGCTCTTGACTTGCGAGTTAACCGGGTCTTTAAATGATTCGCTAAACACCAATGCCTCCATCGTCGGAAGAATCTGACGTGTTTCAAATGCCTTCTTAATAATGTATGCCGAGGATTTCTTTTGCGCAGCCGGCTTCATCGGAATGCTCATCATCGAAGATGCTGGTGAGATAAATCGATATGTCAATCGCTCAGGAATAAAACTTTGACAAGCAGGCGTCATTGAAAGAAACCGCGCGAGAGTCGCCGATTCAAAATTTGCTGTGGTGCCCAAGATAGTTGTTGTTCCGAAATAACTTCGTTTTGGTTCTTTGGTTACGAGCCCCGAATTTTTTACCACTTTCAATCCAGAAAGCGCCTTTGACGCTTCTTTGACGTCGGCTTCAGAATATTGGTTCACACCTAGCGTAAATAGTTCGAATAGTTCTCGAGAGAGATTTTCATTTGGTGAGCTTGCGGTGTTGAGTTGGCCGTCAAGCCAATAAATCAATGCCCCGTCAAGAATAATTTCTTCACACATTTGAGAGAAGTCACCAATCGCATGTTTTCGAAGTCGCGCAATATGATCAAACATCAGAAGAGGCTCATAGACCTTTGAGTACGAAGTCGCCCAATGGCCGTGCCAGAACCATGTCATGCGTTCAACAAATGGATGTTCTTGTCCAACCATCTGGTCAAGCCACCACAAACTCATGTTTCGCAATTGTGCATCTTTTGCAACGTTGTATGGTCTCAAAGCCTCAGAGTTGGGTTTAGGTTGCGCACCAAGGTCGGTGATACCAATCGCCGTTTTTACATCGCCATAATCGGGCAAACCAGATTTGAGCAATTGCCGAGCAGAAACTTTGAAGCCTTGTTTCAACATCTTGGCGAACTGCCCCGGTTTTGGACCGAACCCAACGCGATGCACCAGCCTCGCGATTGCTAAGCGTTCTGCTGAGACCACATCAAATATGCTAATTCTCGTAAGTTAAAATTTGCTGACAAGAGATGTCTTTCACACAAACTCATGAGTATGCGTGCGTGTTTAACTAATGCACATTTGCTCGAACCGAATCTGTTTCGGCGTTTTTACTCATGCCTCGAGCAGCAAGTGGTCAATGTGATTATGGTTTTTTCACACCCGGTGCAGGCACGCTCGCTGCAGGGGTATTACCCGCAGGCGCACTTCCACCCGAACCAGCACCCGGCACACTCGCTGCAGGGGTATTACCCGCAGGCGCACTTCCACCTGAACCAGCACCCGGCACTTTTGCACCCGGCACACTTCCACCCGAACCAGCACCCGGCACACTTCCACCCGGCACACTTCCACCCGGCACACTCGAACCAGAATTATTCGCAGCACCCGG
>JBAXAW010000135.1:0-4260 GCA_037142305.1 Actinomycetota bacterium | reverse complement strand
GACGGCACAGGAAACGGTTTTCAGATTGAATTACTTGATTGTCTTCCCGAACTATTTGAGATTCCTGTGATTATCAGCGGTGGCGTTGGTAATTACTCGCACCTAGCCGATGGGTTAAAAGATGCTCGCGTTGATGCTGTGGCAACGGCGAACCTGCTCAACTTCATGGGCGATGGGCTTGCTTCAGCACGCTCGCAACTTGTGAACTTAGGTATTGACTTGCCAATCTTCAATTCGCATTAGGAACATCAACAAACAATAAAAACGAAACTAGAATGGCGAGGTGAGTTTGTTTCCAAAATCAAGATCTATAAATATTCAAGATTTTGAGCCGTCTAAAACGCCACTGACGGCAAAATATGGTCTCCCCAACACAGTTAATTTTTGTCAACGATGCGTGACATCAAATCAAAAACCAATCTCGGCAATTGAGTTTCAGCACACCGCTGGCTCAGTTAAGCAAGCGATTCATATTGATACTGAAAATATTTGTGATGCGTGTCGCGTCGCCGAAAAGAAATCTCTTATCGACTGGGATGCCAGAGACGTTGAGCTTCGAGAACTGTGTGACAGACACCGCAGCAACGACGGGTCTTACGACTGTCTTGTGCCAGGTTCGGGCGGCAAAGATAGTTTCGTCGCAGCACACATGCTGAAATACAAATACGGCATGCACCCACTGACTGTGACATGGGCGCCGCATGTTTACACCGAATGGGGTTGGCGAAACTTTCAGCGATGGATTCATGCAGGCTTTGATAATTACCTGTGCACGCCAAATGGTCGCGTACACCGACTCTTAACTCGACTTGCGGTTGAGAATCTTTTTCATCCTTTTCAAGCTTTTATACTTGGACAAAAATCTCTGGCACCAAAGATGGCTGTGTTGCATCAAATACCTTTAGTTTTTTATGGAGAGAACGAAGCCGAATATGGCAACCCAATCGGAGATGCTGACTCTGCCAAGAGATCTTGGAAGTATTTTTCTGCCCCAGAAAAGTCTTCAATCCATCTAGGTGGAACATCAATTAAAGATCTCACGACTGATTTTGGTTTAGAAGATGTTGATCTGGATCCTTACTTACCAGCAAACCCAGCAGGACTCGAAAAACTTGGAATAGAAGTTCACTATCTCGGCTATTACATGAAGTGGCATCCGCAAAGTTGCTATTACTACTCAGTAGAACACGGCGGATTCGAAGCATCGCCCGAGCGCACACCGGGCACTTATAGCAAGTACAACTCAATCGATGATCGAATTGATGACTTTCATTACTACACGACTTTTATTAAATACGGAATCGGCCGTGCAACTTATGACGCGGCTCAAGAGATTCGCTCTGGGGATATAAATCGTGAAGAAGGTGTTGCGCTCGTGCAACGATTTGATGGCGAATATCCGACCCGTTTCTCGGATGAAATACTTACCTACTTAAGTATTCCCGAGAAAGAATTCCCCCAAGCGTCGAAAATGTTTGAGCAGCCAATCATCGATCTCAACTACTTCAATAACCTCGCTGACTCGTTTCGCTCACCACATTTATGGTCGTACAATAATGGGCAGTGGTCTCTTCGTTATCAAGTCAAATAAATTCACTTACTCCCCGACAAATTCTTCGGATAATTGCCAGACTTGACATCAAGGGCGCGAACTTAATCAAAGGAATCCACCTTGAGGGCTTGCGGGTTGTCGGCGATCCACAAGTGCATGCCGAAAAGTATTACAACGATGGCGCAGACGAAATTATCTACATAGATACTGTCGCCAGTCTCTACGGAAGAAATAACTTATTAGACGTCGTGACTCGCGCGACAGAACATGTTTTTGTGCCGATGACTGTTGGTGGCGGAATCAGATCAGTTGAAGATGCTCGAGCGTTACTTCGCGCAGGCGCCGACAAAGTTGCAATCAATACAGCTGCGGTTAAAGATCCCAGTTTGATTACGAAAATTTCTGATGTCTGGGGCTCTTCAACAATTGTCTTGTCAATCGAAGCAAAGCAAACTGCACCGGGCAAGTGGGAGGCTTACACAGATAACGGACGTGAGCGAACTGGCCTCGACGTTGTGCAATGGGCAGAACAAGGAGCGCAGTTAGGTGCTGGAGAAATATTTCTGACTTCCGTTGATCAAGAAGGCACTAAAAACGGTTTTGATTGCGAGCTAATTAGTGCCATAACCAAATCAGTTGACATACCTGTGGTGGCAAGCGGTGGATTCGGCAAATTAGAGCACCTGAAGGAGTTGATGCAAGTTAGCAAACCAACTGGAGTCGCGATCGCCGATTCTTTGCACTATAAAAAATTTAATTTCAATGAGATAAGGACATTTTGCTTGGCAAATAGTATTGCCACGAGGCAACTGTCAGCAGATGAAAAGATTAGTCAATGAATCTTGAACTGAAACTTCACAACTCATTTACAAATGATGTCATAATTGTGGACGGATTTTGGGGTGGTGGTAAATCGGTAATCACGTCAATAGTCGGTTCTTTAACCGGCGTTGAGAAAAAGAAAGTTGACGGAATTTACGAATACTTATGTATTACGCATTCGGTCGGCAAGATGAGCGATGATGCAGCCAAAACTATGTTGAAAATATATGCGGACAATACTCAGTACAACAATCTAATTGGCCGTGAAGTAAACCTTCGCTGGTCTGACGACACCGGACTTCGAAACAACCCTGGCAGTCTTTTATACTTTGGTCGTTTATTTCACAAAGGTGGCGACTCAGTCATTGAAATAATAAATTCAAACAATCTCGCCATGCTCATTGCTTCACACGGACTATTCTCAGTTTCAAATCTACTTTTTGAGGCTTACGGATCTCGATTGAAATTAATTGAAGTAGTTCGACATCCAATTCACCTATTTCATAATGTCCGTGGGTACATCGCAAATTTTGAACGAGCTCGTGAATTCACACTTTCATTTGACTATAAAGGTGAAAAGATTCCATGGTTCGCCGCAACTTGGGCAGACGAGTTCGTTAATTCATCAATAGCCGACCGCGCTCTTTTATCAATTTCACGAATCCAGAAATCTGTGATTGAGCTAATTGATTCACTTGCCAAATCTGATAAGCCGCTGCTAGTTCTTGCTTTTGAACAAGCAGTAACCGACCCAACCAACACGATTCAGAAACTCGAAAAGTTTCTTGACCGTACGAGCACTAAACGAACTAAGCGTGTGCTTAAACAACAGTCACTGCCCCGCGCACAAATCTCTGCAGGGAAATCAACTTCATCATTTTCGTTTGTCTCTAAGGGCTCATCTTCGGAAGAAGAAATCTATTTACAAATCATAAAATCTATTGAGAGTCTTGCAAGCGAAAAAGCAATTCACGAATTTCGCGAAACGATTCAAAACTATAATGCTCGATGGGCAAGCCCTCTCAATGAGCTTGA
This sequence comes from Actinomycetota bacterium, assembly GCA_037142305.1. GTDB lineage: Bacteria > Actinomycetota > Acidimicrobiia > Acidimicrobiales > Ilumatobacteraceae > BACL27. The sequence goes on along the minus strand of JBAXAW010000135.1, from coordinate 851 downwards.
GTATCTTTGGTCTAAATGAGACGTCTCTGGCGACTCCTTAAGTCGCTGACAAGACTTCGCTGGAGGATACTTCCGCCACGCCGCAAGCCAGTTCTGCTTTATTTTGTTACGGGTGCAGATGTAATCGCCCCGTATTTCACGCCGGATGAATTTCAAGTATTAGACCTACGAGAGCACGAAGTTAATCTCTGGGTGGCGTTGCGATGTTTGTTTGATCGAAACCTGAGTGCTCAAAACTATGCACTTATTTATATCGAGATCGTCAAGCCAAAATTAGTTATAACTTTCATTGATAACTTTCCGGCATTTTTTCAGGTCAAAAACCGCTTCCCCGAAATCACAACTGTCCTGATTCAAAATGGTGTTCGTGTTGATCCGCATGATCTTTTTGAAAGCAACTCGCCGGCTACCAAACTGTACAAAAATTTTGTTGACAAGATGTTCGTATTTGGGTCTGCAATCGGTGCTACATATGCCAAATACACCGATGGCGAAATTGTGCCAGTTGGAAGTTTCAAAAATAACTTGGTGCCGATCACTAAATCAAATAAACAAACAGTCGCATATATCTCGACTTACCGGTCTGGTATTGCTAGAACAACCGTCATTCCAGATTCACTTCCAGGATTTCCAATTGAATATGGTCAAATAATCGATCGCCGTGAGCAGACAGTAATATTTCTCGCTAATTTTTGCAAAAACAATAATCTAAGCCTTGTGATTATTGGCAAAGACGAAGACTTCGAAGGTGAGAAGGCTTACTACGGAAAATTATTGAAAGATTTCTCGTGGACGATCGCGCAAAGACAAACTGCGATAATCAATTACGCAGTGGTAGACGAATCAGAGAT
>JBAXAW010000134.1:0-4323 GCA_037142305.1 Actinomycetota bacterium | reverse complement strand
GCACCTGAGAAGCCGATTATCTCGGCGAATGCTGGCAATAAGAAAATTGCAAGAGTGCCGCAAATTGTGACGAGTGCGATTGCATACGCCATATCGTCATCGTCGGCATCACTAACTGGTCGCATTGCGGCGATTGCCGAGGCTCCGCAGATTGAAAAACCAGTCGCCACGAGCAGACTGAGTCCATGTGACAGCCCTAGCTTTTTGCCGAGCCACTGAGTGCCTGTAAATGTGATCGCCACGACAAAGACAACAAGTATCAGACCTGGCGCTCCGAGTTCGCGAACTTGAGAGAATGAGAGTTGTAAGCCAAGCAGCACAATACCGAGGCGCAACAAACTTCGTGCCGCAAAACGCAAACCGCTACGACACTGTTCTGGAATCAGGCCAAGATTCGAAATTAATCCACCGAGTACAACTGCGACTACAAGCGGAGAAAGCACAATCGGCGTTGTGGTCTTAACGACTGACTCAACCGCGAAGGCGACGGTCGCGATTAACGCAACAAGCCCGAGCCCTGGTAAATATTGTTTACGAATCATGGCTCTCAGAGGTTAGTTGCAAAAATAAAAGAGCCCCAGCCGAAGCCGGGGCTCTTAAACTTCTTAACGAATTCGAAATTATGCTTCTTTGTAACCCTCTGCCTTTGAGCGTGCGATTGCGATGCCCAAGATCAAAAGACCATAACCTGGCTTCGCCAAAACGTCGGCGATTGTGTAGCCCACTTGAATAACAGTCGATGAAGTTAGAGCCTCAAGACCAACTGCTTTGGCCAAGAAACTTTCGCTGTCACCCAAAAGATAGGCGATTGGATAGACGCACCAAGTTCCCAACAAGATGTAACGAAGATTGTTGAGTTTCTTGCCGATTTCGCCGCTCTGACTCTTGAGCGCTTTGCCAACTTCACCTGCGAACAAGTTCCAGAGAATGTATACAAAGAAGATCATCGAAATGACCCACCACATCATGCTGGCACTGCTGCCAGCCTTTGCTGTCTCGCCTGGGTATCCAGTTGCGATCATCAAAATTGCGGCTACTGCAAGTTTCGTAGTTACACCTTTAGCTTTTTCTTTGGCGATGCCAGAGACGACTACTAATTCAGCCACAAGTAGTGGAACTGTCAATAGCCAGTCTGCGTATCGGTAACCCTCGTTCCAGGGTGCCTTCTCGGAGAAATTACTGAACATTCTCCAGTAGTGATAAGCCGCGATTCCGCAAATCATTGCCGACATTGTGACGGCACTGCGATACGCAGGAGAAACTCGACTCCGTGAAACCAGGTAGTAAACAAACGAGATTGCCATCGCTGCGACAGCGAAAGAAAACGCGTTGTAAACCAACTGGTCGTTACTTGTTGTAAGTACTTCCATTGTTTTACTCCTAATAATTAATTTATAAATCAGCCCCGAGTCCTTTTGGACTCGTTTAAAAGCCATCTCAAGCATGCCACAAAATCGGGATTAGCACTAATCATCTAGATGACAAGGAAAATGAACTTTAGGCAAACCGATATTTGGATAGCCTCAAAATATGGCAAATATCGCGTCTGTCGTGCGGCGTAAAGTGGCGAACTGGACAGTCACTGCGGTTCGCAAAGATGGCTCATTTGCCTCTAAGCCAGATGTTTTAGTCACCGAGGAACCGCTCGAGATTCGCGCTGAGTCGCCCTCGCAACATGCTCAGCCAATAGCAGTAACAATGCGCACCCCAGGTCATGATTTTGAACTCGCAGTTGGTTTTTTGTATACAGAGGGGATGATAAAGCACTCAGATGATTTGCGCACCGTGCGTTATTGTCAATTGCCAGATTCTGCCGAGCAACAGTTCAATGTTGTAACTGTCAGTCTCAGTGCGCCGTTTGACGAAGCTCTCTCGCGTCGGGGGATGGTTACATCGGCTAGTTGTGGTATTTGCGGTACAACATCAATTGAACAACTCTCTCAAACGGTTTGTCGAATTGATTCAAAAATCGGTCCTGTGATGTCATCGGTGATGTTGATTTCTTTGCCTGACATTGTTCGCAAGGCACAACCGACTTTCGATCGCACTGGTGGTCTGCATGCGGCAGGTTTAATTGATTCAAAAGGTGTCGCAATGTGTGTTCGCGAAGACATCGGGCGACACAATGCAGTTGACAAAGTGATTGGCCACGCTGTGCTTGAAAATAAACTACCGATCAGTGATCACGCGCTAGTGGTTAGTGGGCGATTGTCGTTTGAAATTATTCAGAAGGCAGCCATGGCGGGTATCGCATTCATCGCAGCAGTCGGAGCGCCATCAAATCTCGCAGTTCAAACAGCAGAAGATCTCGGCATCACGCTCGTCGGTTTTGTGCGTGATGGTACGGCAAATATCTATACACACAAACACAGAATCACAAATTAGATAGCCTGAAGTTAATCAGCCCTTGTAGCTCAGTGGATAGAGCACCGGACTTCTAATCCGTAGGTCGCAGGTTCAAATCCTGCCGAGGGCGCAGTTGGATTATTTAAACTGAAGCAGTTTCACTTCGCAACGCTGGGTGAATCATGTTTTCGCGCGGCAAACGAATCGGCAAGTATTCGCGAATTTTCGCATCAATTTCTTCTGGAATGTGACTCGGGAAATTGTTATCGAGCACACTCTTAACTTTTGCAATCGCCACGTCAATAATTTGTGGACGACCAACTTCGTTCCATTCTTTTGGACTCAAACGGTCGCCAACAGCAGGGTAGATGTATTCGGTCTGCATGATGTCAAGAGTTTGTTTTGCACCCAAGTAGTGACCCGGCCCGCCAATGACTGCAGCGCGAATTGTCTCAATTGAAAGCGATTCGTCAGTAACCTCGATGCCTTTGATAGTGCGTTGTACTGCACCGACGATGTCGTTGTCGAGTACTACTCCTTCAAGTGAGAAACCGAGCAAACTGCCGTGCATGCCGGCTGATTCATAAATCAAGTTCATGCCTGCATTGCCAACGAGCGCGTGGTTGTATCCCTTTTCGGCGCCGGCCTGTGCATCAGGAATCTTTGAGTCGCTGATACCAGATGATGTGCCACCAGTGAGGTCGTAGAAGTGCGCCATTTGTGCGCTCGCTGCAGAAAGAATCGCCTGCTCCGGGCTACCACCCGACATCGCGCCTGAACGCAAGTCAGAAACGAAAGACCAAGTGCCAAATATTGCTGGGTGACCAGGCACAAGCGCATTGACATAGGCCAAACCTGCGAGTACTTCTGCAGTTTCTTGAACGAGTGCACCGGCGAGTGCTGCTGGCGCAGTTGCACCGGCTTGACCAGCCGACAGCAACAACACTGGCATTCCGCCGTAAACAGCAGTCTCTAAACAACGACATGCGTCGGTGGCGAACTTAAGTGGTGGTACTACAAAGCAATTTGACTGACTAACAAATGGACGAGCGCGCCACTTGTCTTCGCCACCCGCGATGTCGTGCAACATTCGCAACGACGCGTCTAGGTGATCTGGGTGTACCCAAGATGTACCAACGTGTTTTGTTGTGCCGCTAACACTCAGGTAACAAGTGTTGATATCCATTTCGGCTGGGTCTGGCAAATCTCGTGGCACAACTGTGCGCTGATAGAAGTGGATGTGCTCCATCTGGTCGACAAGTCGAGCAATGTCATATGCATCTTGAGAAAGTGATTCGCGATACTCGCCGGTCTTTGGGTCGACGATGTATACAGCAGCACCAGCGGTGCCGAAATAAACTTTCTTACCCGAAGGTTGCATATCGTATTTTGGATCTTGTCCGTAAAGAGTGAAGTTGCGTGCGGCAATTGAGAGAGTGTGTTCAATCAAACTGCGTGGAAATAACAATCGACCTTCTGGCGAGAGTGTGCAACCAAGTGGCAACAACGCGTCAAGACAAGTTGGTATCGCGTCAGCAAGGCCGATGTTTTCTAAAACATCAATCGCAGCATTATGAACTTTCAACACCTCAGCATCTGTTAGTGGCTTGTATCGGCCACTCTCCATACCTGGGTTTACTGGACGAATGTCGAGTGCGAGTGGTGCAGCGCGAAGTGCGCGGCGAGCGCCTGGGCCACCACGGCGGTTTGGTTGTTGAGAACTGGTCATTTCCTAATCCTATTCATTGTTGGTTGTTAAGACTTGATTCGTAAGCTCTTCGGGTCGTAAAACGGATCTAGCGAAGCATTCGCTTTAATTCTGTCACCGGCAACTTCGATTTCATATTGTGCATCAGTTATATAATTTTTATCTGCGATGCCGTTTTTATTGGAAACATAGCCCATTCCTAGTGATGCATTCACCGTGTGACCAAACATACCCGAAGTGATGCTTCCAACGAGTTCGCCATTGCGCCA
>JBAXAW010000133.1:0-4386 GCA_037142305.1 Actinomycetota bacterium | reverse complement strand
GTTATGTACCCAAGTAACGACGTCGCCGACAACCTGTTTGCGCAATTGGTCGGCGAGTGCCGCAACCGCGTTAACTTCAGGCCCGCGAGCACTAAACAGGGTAACAATTTCATCTTGATCAACCTGCTGTCCGAGTTCAACACCGCGCAACACTTCGGCAATTGGGCCAGCTTTTATTTTGTTGCCATCATCGCGCTCGCTAATTAAAACAGGTGGGGGATTATTCGCACCCGAATACCACTGTGTTGAGCGATGACCGATCAAAATAACTTCGGCGCCATCTTGCACTACGTCAGCAGCCGTAACTTTTTCTGGCCAGACTTGGCCTGGGTCATCGCGACCCAAACCTTCGGCGTCGCTGCGATCGAGAACTTTGAAGTACAACGATTCGTCAAGCCACTTTGTCGGTGCAGTTGCGAACTCAGGATAAATAGTTAGTCGCGGCGCAAGAACTTTGTCGCGTTTTTCTGTCGCTTCGCGTAACTTGTCAAGCGCTGGCCACGGGCGTTCTGGGTTGACATGGTCTGCCGTAACTGGTGAAACGCCACCCCAGTCGTCGATGCCAGCGTCAAGCAACACGCCGAAGTCGTCGCTTAAATTCGGTGGCGCTTGCAAATGAATTTCTGGCGGCAAGATGACTCTGGCTGCAGCAATTGTCCATAAGTATTCATCTTGCGGGCAAGGCTTTTCACGTTGCATAATCGTAAGAGGTTTCGGCAAAAAGTTTTGCACGATTACTTCTTGAACATGACCGTATTTTGCATGCGATGCGGCAATCGCTTCAAGTGCGACGATTCGGTCATTACGAGTTTCACCGATGCCGACCAAGATGCCGGTCGTAAAAGCAATATTTAGTTCGCCGGCGAAATTTAATGTGTTAAGTCGGCGTTGCGGTTCTTTGTCAGGCGCGCCGCGGTGGCAGTCGAGATCGTCGCGCAATGTTTCGATCATCATTCCTTGCGACGGTGAGACACGGCGCAACATTTCTAACTCGTCGCGATACAACGCGCCGGCGTTTGCGTGTGGCAACAAGCCAGTTTCTTTAAGTACGAGCGCTGCCATGTCGTGTAGATAGTGCACGGTGCTGTCGTAGTTGTTTTGCTTCAACCAATCGCGAGCAACTTCGTATCTCAACTCGGGTCGCTCGCCGAGCGTAAACAACGCTTCGTGGCATCCAGCTTTAGCGCCTTGCTTAGCAATAGCTAGAACCTGTTCGGCTGACAGATAAGGATTTTCTAATTTCGCTGGTGGCTGAGCGAAAGTGCAGTATCCGCATTTATCGCGACACAACATGGTTAGAGGTATAAATACTTTCGGTGAGTAAGTAACTCGACTACCAAAAGTTTTGTCGCGAATTGCACGCGCTTCGCGCATTAACTCGGATACTGAAAATTCAGATATTGGCATATCAAGTACGCGACGGCTCTCTGACAACATGACCCTCCTAGGGTGATTGATGAAACTATGTTGAGAGCGCTCGACCAAGGTTCTTCACCGTGTTAGAGAGGTGACGAATCTTGTAACTGCCGTGCCCTCTAACCGTAGCCCCATTCTTCGCAATTGCGCAAACGCCAATTTTGAAGACCTGCGGTTAAAGGCTGGCATCGGCTATTTGATGTCGGCCAGTTGAACTCTGCCAGTTGAGCTCAAATATCTCCGGTTTTTAGTTGAGGCCCAGGATCACAAGAAGCGCATCGTTGATAGTCCATTGTTCTTCGGCTTTTACATGTCCAACTTTTTTGCCAAGCCGGTCAATGGAAATAGCCTTCATATGTTCAATCATTACTTTTGTCGTCTGTTTTTGAATCTCAATATTTGGGCGAATTGAAGCACTCAGCGCACTTTGCGAAGTTGGCGCAACCAAAACAACAGAACGAGGTAACAAAGAATTTGATTGCAGTATTACCGCGTAACGTTTTCCATAAAGTTCATGACTAACACCTTTGGGTAAATTGATTGCAAAAACATCGCCTCTATTCACCCAGCATCTCCATGTATTCGGCAAGTCGCTTCATCTCGGCTCGATCTTTCGGGTCTGCATCAAGTGCGGCGATTTCAGCGGCTAGTCGAGTCGGTTCATTTAGTGCTTGTGCAGCGTCAAGAACTGCTTTTCTCACTGCTTCAGATTGGCTCAGACCAGTTTGTTGAAGGCGTAACAATGCTCGACGAGTTTGATCATCAAGCCTTAGAGAAATAGCTTCTGCCACAAAAGTTAATGTATCACGATTTGTCATACAGTTTTCTCCTAGTTCTGTGGCGTCCGTTATTTAGATGTGTGCAGATTATTTAGCTAGGGCGCGAAAAAGGGCGCGAACGTTTTGTCCTGAAATTGGCACGCGATGACCTGTGCGCGAGATGAAACCCAGTTGCACGCCAGTTGATGGGTCGAGCACAGTGAAAACTTGTTCGTGTCCATCAGCATCAACAATCACATCTGTCAGTAGAGGCACTTTTGCCTCGGCCAGTGCTTGTTGCACAAAACCTGCATTGAGAACTTCGATCGCAATGTGTTGTACACCAGAACCATGCGCTGCTAAGTGAGCGTCGACGGCTGGGTCGCCTGGGCCAACCAAAACCACTGTGACGCCACCAGCATCTGCCGTAACGATTGCCGAATCTTGAGTGCGAGTGATTTTAAAACCCAGTGATGTGAGAAAAACCATTGCCGAATCTAGGTTCGCTACGGCAACAACTACATGATCAATGCGACAAGCAACTGTGTCTAGTGCAGATTGCGGGGTTGATCCAGAAGCATCTGCTGTTTTACTCGGAGCGATTTCGTTGCGTTCTTCGGCGATTTCAATTCGATGCGTTTCAGAAAGCAAAATCCGAAAAAGTTGCTCTGTGAAATCTGGATCTACTTGATTATCGATTGCCCACTGACGACGTACGGTCAGAACTTCTCGCACTCGTTGTGGCTGAATAACTGCCGTGCCTGTGCCGGCTTTGACTTCAGCAACTTGGCGACAAACATCCATGCGTTCGGCGAGCAACTTGACGATTGCTAGATCTAATTCATCGATTTTCTGACGCAGTTGAGATAAGTCGCTCATCGTCGCCACCATTTTTTGCTTTTCGTGCCTTGAACATTGATCGCTGATGAACTAACTCGCGCAATGTGCTTGGCGACCATATCCATTTCAATATTGACTTTGTCGCCGACTTTGCGCACACCCAATGTCGTCACTTCTGTCGTATGAGGTATCACTGCCACAGAAAAAGTATCGACTGTTAAGTCGTAGGCAGTAAGGCTTATTCCGTCAACTGTTATCGAACCTTTTTCTACGATCAGGTGCATCAAGTCGCGTGGTATTCGCACAACGAGATTTGGTACCTCCGAAACAATTTCGCCGACGGCATCTACGTGTCCCAAAACAAGATGACCGCCGAGTCGATCACCAAGCGCCATCGGTCGCTCAAGGTTGACGACGTCACCGACTTTTAGTGAGCCAAGATTTGTGCGCGAGAATGTTTCATCGCTGACGTCAGTCATCCATGAATTCTCATCAAGATCAACAACAGTCAGGCAACAGCCGTTAACGGCGATCGACGAGCCAATCTTTGAGCCATCCAGAACAATTTGGGATGAAAACCGCAGCCGCGAACCGCTTCGTTCGCCGACCTTGCCAAGCTCTTCAACGATTCCAGTGAACACGCCTTACGACACTACTTGGCGGGTTGCGTTACTAAGTCAGAGTTAATTCGCAAAAACACGATGCCGTTATTTATTCGCACAACTTCGGCATATGCTAAATCTGCGTCTTCGTTTCCAACTACCAATCGCATTCCAGGTTTAAGAATTAGACCAGCACGCGCATGTCTGATATCGCCATGAGTCAGCCCATCATCATCGCAACGCTGATAGTCGATCCACAGATCCCATGGAGTTTCGCTGGTTGAAGCAACAGCCATGTCTTTGAGTTTACTGAACATAGCCAGGGTTGCTAGTAGCTGGGCTAAAACAAGCCATAAGGTTAATCAGAGTTTCGTCGACAAGGTTGGGCAGCGCGATGTCGTAATGTGGATTTTGAAATGTGGCGAGCAACAAGAAACCTATTCGTCTGAGTTCACCAACATGCGATGTGCGAATCGATTTGTATCGACGCAATTCTGGGCGCGAGCAAATTGCTTTGAGATTTTGCTCGTGAGATAGGAAGACCGATATCAAATAGAGGCCCGTTTCTTTACGAGATGCTTCTGCGGATTTGCGCAAACCATCGAACATCATCAATCCGCCTCGAATCACAACAACGGCGTCATCTGGCGGACTTTCATTACGAAGTTGCAGTCGTTGCACGCACCCATGTGTGCTGATATTGATGAATCGGTGTGTGGTTTCGCTGAGAATGTGCCGTAGATTGAAGGGGTCGATTAGGGCTCATCCTC
>JBAXAW010000132.1:0-4392 GCA_037142305.1 Actinomycetota bacterium | reverse complement strand
ATTATTGATAAGGCGAGTGCCGAAATGTTTCGTGGCGGTTTGATGGCTCGAAAGTTTCGCCCAACAGTTCAAGCGGTTTCATGACCGAAAATGGTCGCGAGCAATTAATACAAGTCCCTGGATCAAAGTCAATTGCTAACCGCGCATTAATTTGCGCGGCGCTCGCAAATTCGAGTTCAACGATCACGAACTGTGCCCCTGGTGATGACACTCAGGCGATGCTTGAGGCGCTCAAAATTCTGGGTGTCGAAACTGATCAAGATGGCACGACTGTCAGAGTTAACAGCCAAATCAATCTTGAAGATACGCAGCCTTTAGAACTGCAAACTCGACTCGCTGGCACGACATCTCGTTTTTTGACTGCGCTGTGTGCGTTACGTGTCGGTCAAACAACTATTGACGGGTATGCACCACTAAGAAAGCGCCCCATGACCGGCTTGCATGATGCACTTTTGTCGCTTGGTGCATCAGTGAAAAGTTTAAATTTCGCCGGTCATTTGCCTGTGTCCGTGAAGCGCGGAGAATCGTGGCAGGCACGCATCGCAATCGACTCAACAACCTCGAGTCAGTTCATGAGTGCGTTGATGATGATTGCGCCGTACTTGCCGAATGGTTTAGAAATTGAACTGCGTGGCGAGGTTATTTCGCGTGGATATTTGGATATGACTGTTGCTGTTATGCGAGCGTTTGGCGCTCAAACCGAGATCGCTGGAAACGTAATTTGGGTTAGTCCAGGTGTATATCAGGGTGGTGAATTCGCTGTTGAGCCTGATGCTTCGTCGGCGTCTTATCCGAGTGCAGTTGCGGCAATAACTAGCAGTCGAGTGACGATCGCTGGATTGAGTCGAAATAGTTTGCAACGCGATGTTGAATTCTTTGATGTGCTTTCACAAATGGGTTGTGAGGTTCGACAACAGCCAGATGGTATTTCGATCACTCGTGACCCAGATCAGCCATTGCGTGGCGTAAACGTAGATATGTCGCAGATCAGCGATTGTGTGCCGACACTTGCGGTGGTTGCGCTCTTCGCTGATTCGCCGACAACAATTTCTGGGGTCGGCTTCATTCGTGCAAAAGAAAGCGATCGAATTGGCGACCTGGCATTAGAACTACGAAAACTTGGTGCACACATTGATGAACACGCTGATGGCTTTACTGTGACGCCTGTTGCACTGCATGGTGCGAGTTTGGCGACGCACGAAGATCATCGGTTAGCGATGGCCTTTGCGATTGCCAAGTTACGAATCCGAGGCATCGAGGTGAAGAACCCAGAGGTGGTCTCAAAAAGTTGGCCCGATTATTTTAAAGTTTTTGAGAGTTTTGTCAAAAAATAAAACCAAGATTCGTAGTGCGGTATGAAAATGTTCTATAATTTGAGTTCGTCGTCCAAAGGAGTGTGGGTTTGACATCAGAGCGTGAAATTATGACGTGGGAGTCGTTCGGTGTTGCAAGTCGTGAACTTGCAATCAAAGTCGCTAACGATGGATACGAGCCTGACATTATTCTGGCAATTGCTCGCGGTGGATTAATGGCTGCAGGGGCGCTTGGCTATGCGTTGTCGGTCAAAAACACATACACGCTTAATGTTGAGTTCTACACAGGTGTCGACGAGCGCTTGCCGATTCCAATTGTTTTGCCACCCGTTCCAAATTTGGTTGACCTCAAAGACTCGAGAATTTTGATTGTTGATGATGTTGCCGATACAGGTCACACGCTTAAGTTGGTTAATGATTTCTGCCATGGGCAAGTTAAAGAATCTCGAATTGCTGTTCTATACGAGAAGCCAGCGTCAATCGTCAAATGTGAATATGTTTGGAAGATGACAGACCAGTGGATTAACTTTCCGTGGAGCGACCAAGAGCCTGTAGCGAAGCGTGAATTTAACGTTCGCGACGCGTGAACGGCTTTATTATTTCCGCAAAATAGTTTCGGCCGCGTTCTTGCCGCTCGCGCCCCAGACACCCGCACCCGGAAACGTGGCAGCCCCAGTTAAATACAATCCCTTAATTGGAGTCGTATAACGAGTTAGTTCAGGTTGGGAATTTAATAATGCTGCGAGTGGGCCACCAGCGAAACTCGTTGCATGTCCCTTTGGTAAAAAGAATTCAGTCTCATAATGCGCAGGTGTCATACATCGCCAATTAGCAATTGACTCGATGAAACCTGGTTCAACAAGTTCGGCGTATTTGTTTAGCCAACGCTCAGGTTCGGCGTTTGTTTGCCAACCACCGTTGAACGAAAACGGCGTAAATAATGCCTCAAGACTAAATACCTCGTCGTGACCATTGCTCATGCTCGGGTCAAGTACCGACGGTAGGTTCACAAGCATCGCAGGACGCTCAAGTATTTCGCCACGACTGATCATCTCAAATCCACGATGCAAATCTTGCGTAGTTGGGCTGACGATCATAGTCGCGCTGAGCGGATCGACACCAAGATCGCGCATCAGTTGTTCGTCTATATTGCGATAGACCGGACGTGAAGTTATTCGTGCATCAATTTTTGATTCATAACCTTCAAAGTGTGGGGTTGCGCGCCATTTCTCAACAAGAGGTTTTGCACTCGCTGGCGGATTTTTCAACCACTTCAAAAAAGTATCGTGGGGGTTGCACGCCGAAACCACAATTGGCGCGCAGATTTCTGTGCCGTCAGTTAGTTGCACACCTCTCACTTTTGACTGTTCACAAAGAATTCCTGAAACACGCGTGTTGGTCATGACAACACCAGAGTTCGATTCGATGCTGCGTCGCAATGAAATCGGCACCATGCCACTACCGCCAACAGGTCTGCCAACTTTCGCCACGTGGCGCATCGCATATGTCAGAGCGCCGAGTCCGGTGCCAGGTGTGTGCGGGGAAACGCCCCATACTGTCGGACCGATCGCTAGTGCGGGTCCAATCAAAAGTTCTGATTTAAAGTAACGGCGTAACACTTGTGACGCAGACATTTTGCTCCAACGCAACATTGTTGTCACGCCTTTGCCGCGACGAGCGAGAACTTTGGTGATCAGCGAACCACGTGATGGAATTTGACTGGCTGCTTCGAGAATCAACTCAACGACTGGCATTGAGTCTTTGGCGTAATCTTGATATCCATCGACTTCATCAGGAAAGAACTGTTTGATCACTTCGATAGTTCGATTCAAATCATTGAAGTGTGGCCAGATACGACGGTCATCCCACGAAGTAGATAACTGAGTCGGGTCGGCATCAAGATATTTCAATCCGTGACTTGCTAAATCTAAATCTTGCATCACGCCAGTCGTGCGAAATGTTAAATGATCGCAGTTACAAATATTCACCGTGACACCGTCGTATTGTTCGCTCGAGGCGGTGCCACCAACTTCTGATCTGGCTTCAATCACGATTACTCGCTGTCCCGCTTTGGCGAGATAGGCGGCGCAGACTAGGCCGTTATGGCCACCGCCGATAATGATCGCGTCGAACACTTGAGAAGTCTGGTCGTTAATTGCCACGTCCCCATAATGGCACTTCGGTAGGGTAGTTGCATGGTTAAAAGCGTTCGCAGACTTGGTGACCTTCGTGGGCCAGATATAGCCAGCAAAATAACAGATCGGTCGATTTTTGTTCAGCCACTTGGTGCAATTGAGCAGCATGGCCCGCACTTGCCGTTTAATACCGATGACATTATTGCGACTGCGGTGGCAGAAGCGGCTGTCGGCGAAGTTGGCGAGCAACTTGACGTTTGGTTGTTGCCAACACTTTCGTATACAAAGTCAAATGAACACGCTTGGGCCGCTGGCACAATCTGGTTGTCGGCGACGACGATGCTCAGTGTGTTGGACGATATCGGTCGATGTATTTCAAAGACGAATGCCCAGAAGCTTGTCTTTCTAAATGGGCACGGTGGAAACTCGGCGTTGTTAAATGTCGTCAATCGTGAACTGCGTCTGAGCTACGGATTACAGACCTTTACCGCGCATCCATCAATGCCACCCGATCAAGGCGGAGAGTCAGCGGCGAGCGAACTCGGAATGGGAATTCACGGTGGAACAGATGAGACTTCCGTGATGTTGCACTTGCGACCAGATCTTGTTGATATGTCTAAGGCTGTGCGCCGTGTGCCTGAAAAGATGTCGATGAACAAACATGTGCGTTTTGGAGGCTCGGTAAGTTTCGGGTGGTTATCTAACGATTTTTTCGTAGAGGGGCACATCGGTGACCCGACTCACGCCACCGCCGAACTCGGTGCTCAAATGTTCGCTTCTGCAGTTAAAAATTTTAGTGAAGCGCTCGGCGAAATCTCAACCTTTAACTTCGGCAAATGACACTCGGAGGGCGCGAACGCCCCCCGAGTAATCAGTTCAATCTATTTTTATTTATGGCAATTTAATTGTTGGATCAATAAATTCGTTAGTCACAATGTTTGCCG